>NZ_JBSFLQ010000017.1:0-157812 GCF_053599115.1 Streptomyces sp. NPDC001020
CTTCCCTTCGGTGTTTCCGACTCTATCAGATCTTTTCTCGACCCGATTTCCTCGGTGCTTTCCAGGTTCCCGCTCTCGCGTTTCCCTTTCCGGCGAATCCGACTTTATCAGAGATTCTGAGTCGGCATTTCCATCCCGCTGAGGTTTGCTCCTGACGCGCGGATGCGCCGGGTTCCCCTGCTGGCGGAGCCGTAAACGTACTGGAGCGGGGCGCCCCGATGCAAATCGGGGCGCCCCGCTCCGGTTACAGCCGTGTCCGGGCTTGACGGGCCCTCAGACCTCAACCACCACGGGCAGGATCATCGGCCTGCGCCGATACGTGTCCGAGACCCACTTGCCCAGGGTCCGGCGCATCAGCTGTTGCAGCTGGTGGGGTTCGACGACCCCGTCCTGCGCCGACTTCTCCAACACTTCCGTGACCTTGGGGAGCACAGCGGCGAAGGCCGAGTCGTCGATGCCCGAGCCACGGGCCTGGACATGGGGACCGCCGGTGATCTTGCCTGTCGACGAGTCCACCACGACGAAGACCGAGATGATGCCCTCGTCGCCGAGGATCTTGCGGTCCTTGAGCGCGGGCTCGCCGACGTCGCCGACCGACAAACCGTCGACGTACACGTAACCGGCCTGGACCTTGCCGGAGATCTTCGCCTTGCCCTCGATGAGGTCGACGGCGATGCCGTCCTCGGCGATGACGATCCGGTCGTGCGGGACACCAGTCAGGGCCCCGAGTTCCGCGTTCGCCCGCAGATGGCGCCACTCGCCGTGAACCGGCATCAGGTTCCTCGGCCGACAGATGTTGTAGAAGTACAGCAGTTCGCCCGCGGACGCGTGGCCCGAGACGTGCACCTTGGCATTGCCCTTGTGCACGACGTTCGCGCCCCAACGGGTGAGGCCGTTGATCACGCGGTACACCGCGTTCTCGTTGCCGGGGATCAGCGACGACGCCAGGATCACGGTGTCGCCCTCGACGATACGGATCTGGTGGTCCCTGTTTGCCATACGGGACAGGGCTGCCATCGGCTCACCCTGGGAACCCGTGCAGACGAGGACCACTTGTTCGTCCGGCAGGTCGTCAAGGGTCCTCACGTCCACGACCAGGCCGGGCGGGACCCTCAGGTAGCCCAGATCCCTCGCGATGCCCATGTTGCGGACCATCGAACGACCGACGAAGGCCACCCGGCGACCGTACTCGTGAGCCGCGTCCAGAATCTGCTGGATCCGGTGGACGTGGCTGGCGAAACTCGCCACGATGATCCGCTTGCGGGCACTCGCGAACACCTGACGCAGGACGTTGGAGATGTCTCGCTCGTGGGGGGTGAACCCGGGGACCTCGGCGTTGGTGGAGTCGGTGAGGAGAAGGTCGATGCCCTCCTCACTCAGACGTGCGAACGCGTGGAGGTCCGTCAGCCGGTTGTCCAGCGGCAACTGGTCCATCTTGAAGTCGCCCGTGTGGACCACCATGCCGGCGGGGGTGCGGATGGCGACCGCGAGGGCGTCCGGGATGGAGTGGTTGACCGCGATGAATTCGCAGTCGAAGGGGCCGACGCGCTCGCGCTGCCCCTCGGCGACCTCCAGGGTGTACGGGCGGATGCGGTGCTCCTGGAGCTTGGCCTCGATCAGTGCGAGGGTCAGCTTGGAGCCGATCAGCGGGATGTCGGGCTTCTCCCGCAGCAGGAACGGGACGGCGCCGATGTGGTCCTCGTGCCCGTGGGTGAGCACGATGCCCTCGACATCGTCGAGACGGCCGCGGATGGACGAGAAGTCCGGCAGGATCAGGTCGATTCCGGGCTGCTCCTCTTCGGGGAAGAGCACTCCGCAGTCGACGATCAGCAGGCGGCCGCCGTACTCGAAGACGGTCATGTTCCGGCCGATCTCCCCGAGGCCGCCGAGTGGGGTGACCCTCAGGCCGCCTTCGGGGAGCTTCGGCGGCGGTCCGAGTTCTGGATGCGGATGACTCAAAAGACTCTCCTCACGATGCGCGCCACGTACCTGTAGGGCACGCGGCGCGCATGACGTTCGTGCAAAAGCAGTTGTCGGTGTGGGGTGCAGGCACCTGTGTCCTGCCTATTCAGTTGTGAAGTCTTTGTCAGAGCTGTACCCCGCCAGCCGCAAGATCGATCTTGAGCTGGGCGGTCTCCTCCGGAGAGAGCTCGACCATGGGTGCGCGCAGCGGTCCGGCGGGCCGGCCCTGGAGGGCGAGGGCGGCCTTGGTGGTCATGACGCCCTGGGTGCGGAACATGCCGGTGAACACCGGGAGCAGCTTCTGGTGAATTTCCAGGGCCTTGTGGACGTCGCCGCTCACATAGGCCTCGGCCATGGCGCGCAACTCGGGCGTGACGACGTGGCCGACGACCGAGACGAAGCCGACCGCTCCCACGGAGAGCAGCGGCAGATTGAGCATGTCGTCGCCCGAGTACCAGGCAAGGCCGGACTGGGCGATGGCCCAGCTGGCGCGGCCGAGGTCACCCTTGGCGTCCTTGTTGGCGACTATCCGCGGGTGCTCCGCCAGGCGGACGATGGTCTCGGTGTTGATCGGGACACCGCTGCGGCCCGGGATGTCGTAGAGCATGACCGGCAGCTCGGTGGCGTCGGCGATGGCCGTGAAGTGCCGGTAGAGGCCCTCCTGCGGGGGCTTGTTGTAGTACGGCGTGACGGTCAGCAGACCGTGTGCTCCGGCCTTCTGTGCCGCGCGCGCCAGTTCGATGCTGTGGCGGGTGTCGTTAGTGCCGACACCGGCGACGATGTGGGCGCGATCGCCGACCGCCTCCAGGACGGCTCGTACGAGCTCCGATTTCTCCGCGTCGCTGGTGGTCGGGGACTCGCCGGTGGTGCCATTGACGATCAGGCCGTCGTTGCCCGCGTCCACCAGGTGGGTGGCGAGTCGCTGCGCGCCGTCGAGGTCAAGTGCGCCGTCCGCCGTGAAGGGCGTGACCATGGCGGTGAGGATCCGCCCGAAGGGGATCTGCGGAGTGGAGGTCGGAGCCATGGGTAACACGCTACTCGTTGCCCCGTGTGCGGTCTTCCCTCGGGGGGCGGGAAAAGTCCGGACAAAGATGGAACCCGGCACTGCCTGCTCGGGGGTTCAAGCAGTGCCGGGTCCGTTCGATCAGGCTAGATGAACTTCTGGAAATGCCGCAATACGGACACTTCACTCGGCTCACCGTGCATCTCCGTCCGGCCGGAGTGCGGGTGTGCGCTACGGCGCCACACGGCCGTTGGCATTGAAGGCGGCGTACGTGAGCGGCATGAGCCTGGCCCACTCGGCCTCCATCTTCTCGCCGACCATCTCGATCTCCCGCTGCGGGAAGGACGGGACCTTCGCGAGTTCGTGCTGGGTGCGCAGGCCGAGGAAATGCATCAGAGAGCGGGCGTTGCAGGTCGCGTACATCGAGGAGAACAGACCGACCGGCAGGACCGAACGGGCGACCTCGCGAGCGACGCCTGCGGCGAGCATCTCCTGATACGCCTCGTACGCGTGTACGTACGCGTCCTCCATCACGCGCCCCGCCAGCTCCTGCTGGGCCTGGGTGCCCTCGACGAACCGGTACTTGCCCGGACGGCCCTCCTGGACGAGCTTGCGGGACGCGTCGGGGACGTAGAAGACCGGCTCGAGCTCCCGGTACCGGCCCGACTCCTCGTTGTACGACCAGCCCACGCGGTGCCGCATGAACTCTCGGAAGACGAAGATCGGGGCGCTGATGAAGAACGTCATCGAGTTGTGCTCGAAGGGACTGCCGTGCCGGTCCCGCATCAGGTAGTTGATCAGACCCTTGGAGCGCTCGGGGTCCTTCTTCAGCTCGTCCAGGGACTGCTCACCGGCCGTGGAGACGCGGGCGGCCCACAGCACGTCGGAGTCGGCCGCGCTGTGCTTGACCAGTTCGACGGTGACGTCACTGCGGAAGCTGGGCTTGAGGTCGTCGGCGGGGGTGTCGGTCACGGTGCAGGAGGTCCTTCCCATCACAGGCTCGGGCGGCGCCCACTCTACGGCCCGGCACTGACAACGGGGCGTTCGGTACCGGGCCGCGACATTCGTTCGCGAACTTCTGCGAATTCGGCGAAACAGGGCACCTTCCGCATCGATCGCTCGTCTGTCTTGGTGACAACGACTTGTTCCAGTGCCGCGGCAGGCGACGTTCGCCCCGTCGGCACCGGCCTCCCAGATCCCCGCCCGTTTCGAGACCCAGAGGAGAAGCGCTCCCCATGTTCCGTCGGCGCGAGCCCGTACCGTTCGCCTTCCTCGCCGAAGCCGACTCCTTCCGCAGCAATGTCACTCCGCCGCCGCGCGAGCGTGCGTCCGCAGCTCAGAAGGCGACACGCTGGTTGATGGGGCTCACCATCGTCGGGGGGCTCGTGGGCGCCCTGATCATAGGGATGCCCTCCATGTCCCATCAGTCGCCCGCGGCGACGCAGCACTCCGAGGCCTCCGACGGACGCTGAGGCCCCCTTGGGCCCCCGAGGGTGGTGAGCTGGGACATGGCTCGGTAGCCTCACCGGGCACAGCCCCAAGGACCGAGTGAGGATCAGTCGTGCCCCTGCCCTTTCTGACGGCCGACCCTGCGTCCGACCAGGTAGCGGATGATCTCCCGCTGCCCTACGACGACCATGACCGCTGGCGGCGCCCCTACCGCCCCGGTCCGTGGCGCGTGGGCGCTGCGGCGATACTGCTCCTGATCGCGTCGTACGTGTTGTTCGCGGCCGTCATCATCGCGCTCACCGGCACACCGTCCAGCGCCGGCACGGTCTTCGGCATCGCGCTGGTCCTCATCGTCGGCGCCCTGCGGATGCTCCGCATGGGTGTGTGGGTGAGCGCTCAAGGGCTGCGCCGGGTGGGCTTCTTCAGGACGCTTACGACGTCCTGGCAGAAGGCGGACTCGGTACGGACGGTGCAGCAGCCGGTGCGCTGGCTCGGACTGCCGCGCACAGTACAGGGACAGGCGCTGGTCCTGGTACGCAAGGGTCGTGCGCCCGAGGACATGCCGCCGCTGCTGACCACACACAATGCCGACTTCCTCGCCCGCCCGCAGGCCTTCGACCGGGCGGCGGACGCGGTCGAGGCCTGGGCCGCGGAGTACCACCGGGACTGACGCGGTACGACGAAGGGGCCGCCTCGTTCACGTTCGGCGAGGCGGCCCCTTGCTCGTCCTTGCGCGCCGTTCGTCCCTACGGACCGGGCCGGAGCGTCGGCGCGCATCGTCGGCCGGGCCCGGGACGGGCGATGGTCAGGACGTGACCGTGCCGGCGTCGTGCAGGGCGATCGCCCGCTGCATCGCCTTGCGGGCGCGGGGCGTGTCCCGCGCGTCGTGGTAGGCGATCGCCAGGCGGAACCAGCTGCGCCAGTCGTCCGGGGCGTCCTCTGTCTCCGCCTTGCGCCTGGCGAAGACCTCATCGGCCGAGTCGCGGTCGATCCGGCCGCTGGGCGAACGCCTCAGCTCGTCGACGGGCAGGCCGCCCTCGGCGTCCAGCTCGGCGGCGAGTCGGTTGGCCTTGCGGACGAACTGCGTGTTCTTCCAGAGGAACCAGACGCCGATGACCGGCAGGATCAGCACCGCGATACCGAAGGTGACGGTGATCGCGGTGCCGTGCTGGATCAGGAGCACACCGCGGCTGCCGACCAGGACGAAGTAGACGACCAGGACGCCGGCCGTGACGGCGTAGGTGATCTTCGCGCGCATCGTGGCTACTTCAGATCCAGGAAGTGCTCGAGGCCGAAGGTGAGGCCCGGAGTGGTCACGACGCGGCGGACACCGAGCAGGATGCCCGGCATGAAGCTGCTGTGGTGCAGCGAGTCGTGGCGGATGGTGAGGGTCTCACCCTCGCCACCGAGCAGCACCTCCTGGTGGGCGAGCAGACCACGCAGGCGGACCGAGTGCACCGGGACGCCGTCGACGTTCGCGCCGCGGGCGCCGTCCAGGGCGGTCACCGTGGCATCGGGCTGCGGATCGCTGCCGGCCTTCCGGCGGGCGTCGGCGATGAGCTGGGCGGTGCGCGTGGCGGTGCCGCTGGGGGCGTCCGCCTTCTTCGGGTGGTGTAGCTCGATCACCTCGACGGACTCGAAGTAGGGGGCGGCCACCTCGGCGAACTTCATGGTCAGCACGGCGCCGATGGAGAAGTTCGGAGCGATGAGGGCGCCCGTCTCCGGGGACAGCGCGAGCCAACCCTTCAACTGAGCAAGGCGCTCGTCGGTCCAGCCCGTCGTGCCGACCACGGCGTGGATGCCGTGCCGGACGCAGAAGTCGAGGTTCCCCATCACCGAGGCCGGGGTCGTCAGCTCGACCGCCACCTCGGCGCCGGTTTCGACGAGGGTCTCCAGTTTGTCGCCCCTGCCGAGGGCGGCGACCAGTTCCATGTCCTCGGCGGCCTCGACGGCCCGTACCGCCTCCGAACCGATCCGGCCCTGGGCCCCGAGGACCGCCACGCGCAGCTTGCTCATGTTCCTGATTCCTTGGTCGAACGTGTCGAGGACTTATGCGACCGCGTCGTGCAGACGGGACGCCTGCCTGTCCTTGAGCGGGCCGATCACCGAAAGCGAGGGACGCTGGCCCAGGATCTCGCGGGCCACGGACCGGACGTCGTCCGGGGTGACCGCGGCTATCCGGGACAGCATGTCATCTACGGACATCTGGTCGCCCCAGCACAGCTCGCTCTTGCCGATACGGTTCATCAGCGCACCCGTGTCCTCGAGGCCGAGAACGGTGGAGCCCCTCAGCTGACCGATCGCGCGAGCGATCTCGTCATCCGGCAGGCCGTGCTCGGCGACGTGGTCCAGCTCGTCGCGGCAGATCTTGAGCACGTCGTGCACCTGGCTCGGGCGGCAGCCGGCGTACACACCGAAGAGGCCACAGTCGGCGAAGCCCGAGGTGTACGAGTACACGCTGTACGCGAGGCCCCGCTTCTCCCTCACCTCCTGGAAGAGGCGCGACGACATGCCGCCGCCGAGAGCGGTGTTGAGGACGCCCAGCGCCCAGCGGCGCTCGTCGGTACGGGCCAGGCTGGGCATACCGAGGACGACATGCGCCTGCTCGGTCTTGCGGCCCAGCAACTCCACGCGGCCGGCGGTACGGATGGCACGGCGGCCGACGCGCGGGGCGATGGGCGTGGCGTCCAGCCGCTTGAGGGCACCGGCCTTCTCGAAGGCGGCACGCACCTGGCGTACGACCTTGTGGTGGTCGACGTTGCCGGCGCAGGCGACCACCAGGTGAGTGGGGTCGTAGTGCTTGCGGTAGAAGCGGCGGATGCGGTCGGCGGTGAGGGCGTTGACCGTGTCGACCGTACCGAGGACCGGGCGGCCGAGCGGGGTGTCGCCGAGCATCGTGTGCGCGAACAGGTCGTGCACACAGTCGCCAGGATCGTCCTCCGTCATCGCGATCTCTTCGAGGATCGCGCCGCGCTCCACGTCGACGTCCTCCTCGCGGATGAGCGAGCCGGTGAGCATGTCGCAGACGACGTCGATGGCGAGCGGCAGGTCGGTGTCGAGCACACGCGCGTAATAGCACGTGTACTCCTTCGCCGTGAACGCGTTCATCTCGCCGCCGACCGCGTCGATCGCGGCGGAGATGTCCAGCGCGCTGCGGCGTGAGGTGCCCTTGAAGAGCAGATGCTCCAGGTAGTGCGTGGCGCCGTTCAGGGACGGCGTCTCGTCGCGCGAGCCGACGTGCGCCCAGATGCCGAAGGTGGCGGAACGGACGGAGGGCAGGGTTTCCGTGACGATGCGCAGACCACCGGGGAGGGTGGTCTTACGGACGGTGCCGATGCCGTTCTCGCCCTTGATGAGGGTTTGGGTACGGGCGACGGCCCGCCCCTCCGAAGAGGTGCGGGCCGTCGCCTTGAAGCCACGGGACGTCACTTGTCGGTGTCGTCCTTCGCCTCGTCGCCCTCGCCCTCGATCACGGGGATGAGGGAGAGCTTGCCGCGGGAGTCGATCTCGGCGATCTCGACCTGGACCTTCTGGCCCACGCCGACCACGTCCTCGACGTTCTCCACGCGCTTGCCGCCGGCGAGCTTGCGGATCTGCGAGATGTGCAGCAGGCCGTCCTTGCCCGGCAGCAGGGAGACGAACGCGCCGAAGGTGGTCGTCTTGACGACCGTGCCCAGGTAGCGCTCGCCGACCTCCGGCATGGTCGGGTTGGCGATGCCGTTGATCGTGGCGCGGGCGGCCTCGGCGGAGGGGCCGTCGGCGGCACCGATGTAGATCGTGCCGTCGTCCTCGATCGTGATGTCGGCGCCGGTGTCCTCCTGGATCTGGTTGATCATCTTGCCCTTGGGGCCGATGACCTCGCCGATCTTGTCGACCGGAATCTTGACGGTGATGATCCGCGGGGCGTTCGGGGACATCGCGTCGGGCCGGTCGATGGCCTCCGTCATCACGTCGAGGATGTGGAGGCGGGCGTCGCGGGCCTGCTTGAGGGCCGCGGCCAGGACGGAGGCCGGGATGCCGTCCAGCTTGGTGTCGAGCTGGAGGGCGGTGACGAACTCCTTGGTACCGGCGACCTTGAAGTCCATGTCGCCGAAGGCGTCCTCGGCGCCGAGGATGTCGGTCAGCGTCACGTAGTGCGTCTCGCCCTCGATCTCCTGGGAGATCAGGCCCATGGCGATACCGGCGACGGGGGCCTTGAGTGGCACACCGGCGTTCAGCAGCGACATTGTGGAGGCGCAGACGGAGCCCATGGACGTCGAGCCGTTGGAGCCGAGGGCTTCGGAGACCTGGCGGATCGCGTACGGGAACTCTTCGCGCGTGGGCAGCACCGGCACGAGGGCACGCTCGGCCAGCGCGCCGTGACCGATCTCGCGGCGCTTGGGGGAGCCGACGCGGCCGGTCTCACCGGTGGAGTACGGCGGGAAGTTGTAGTTGTGCATGTAGCGCTTGCGGGTCACCGGGGAGAGGGTGTCCAGCTGCTGCTCCATGCGGAGCATGTTCAGCGTGGTGACGCCCAGGATCTGGGTCTCGCCACGCTCGAACAGGGCCGAACCGTGAACCCGCGGAATGGCCTCGACCTCGGCGGCCAGCGTGCGGATGTCGGTGACACCGCGGCCGTCGATGCGCTTCTTCTCCTTGATGACGCGCTCACGGACCAGGGTCTTGGTCAGCGAGCGGTACGCGGCGGAGATCTCCTTCTCGCGGCCCTCGAACTCCGGCAGGAGCTTCTCGGCGGCGAGCTGCTTGACGCGGTCCAGCTCGGACTCGCGCTCCTGCTTGCCGGCGATGGTGAGCGCCTGGGCCAGCTCGGGGCGGACGGCGGCGGTCAGCGCCTCCAGGACGTCGTCCTGGTAGTCGAGGAAGATCGGGAACTCGGCGGTCGGCTTGGCGGCCTTCGCGGCGAGGTCCGCCTGGGCCTTGCAGAGCACCTTGATGAAGGGCTTCGCGGCCTCCAGACCGGCGGCGACGACCTCCTCGGTGGGCGCCTCGGAGCCGCCCTCGACAAGCTTGATGGTCTTCTCGGTGGCCTCGGCCTCGACCATCATGATCGCGACGTCGCCGTCCTCAAGGACGCGACCGGCGACGACCATGTCGAACGCGGCGTCCTCGAGCTCGGAGTGCGTCGGGAAGGCGACCCACTGGCCGTTGATCAGCGCGACGCGGACGCCGCCGATCGGGCCGGAGAAGGGCAGACCGGCCAGCTGCGTGGACGCGGAGGCGGCGTTGATCGCCACGACGTCGTACAGGTGGTCGGGGTTGAGCGCCATGATCGTGGCGACGACCTGGATCTCGTTGCGCAGGCCCTTCTTGAAGGACGGGCGCAGCGGACGGTCGATGAGCCGGCAGGTCAGGATGGCGTCCTCGGAGGGGCGACCCTCGCGGCGGAAGAAGGAGCCGGGGATCTTCCCGGCGGCGTACATCCGCTCCTCGACGTCGACCGTCAGCGGGAAGAAGTCGAGCTGGTCCTTGGGGTTCTTGGACGCGGTGGTGGCCGACAGGACCATCGTGTTGTCGTCCAGGTACGCCACGGCGGAACCGGCGGCCTGCTTGGCCAGACGGCCCGTCTCGAAGCGGATGGTACGGGTGCCGAAGGAGCCGTTGTCGATGACGGCCTCGGCGTAGTGGGTCTCGTTCTCCACTAGCTTTTTCTCCTCGTCTTCGTCCCGGCTGCCCGTGTGGCAGCGGGACGGTGGCGGAGAAGCGCTCTGCGGGCCGGTCTTCGATCGAAGCACCCGGGGATCAATTCCCCCGGGGGCCACTACCGAGGACCGGCGGCTGCGCGGTGCGCTCCTCCTCGTTCGGTGTGTGCGACGGCACCTGGCGTGCCCAGGTGCTGTCACACTGCGTCGTACGTATGGCGTTCTGCTACCACATTACAAAGCCGCGGTGACAGTCCGCACGTACAGCAAAAGGGAGCGGCCCCCTATCGCGTGGGAACCGCTCCCCTTCACGGCGTCTTACTTGGCGCCGCCGGCCGCACCGCGGCGGATGCCGAGGCGGTCGACCAGCGCACGGAAGCGCTGGATGTCCTTCTTGGCCAGGTACTGCAGCAGGCGGCGACGCTGACCGACCAGGATCAGCAGACCACGGCGGGAGTGGTGGTCGTGCTTGTGGGTCTTGAGGTGCTCGGTCAGGTCCGAGATGCGGCGGGACAGCAGCGCGACCTGGACCTCGGGGGAGCCGGTGTCACCCTCCTTGGTACCGAAATCGGCGATGATCTGCTTCTTCGTAGCGGCGTCGAGCGACACGCGTACTCCTCGTGATCTTCTGGTGGCCTCCGAGTGCCCCTGGTCTGCTTCTCAGGGGAGCTTCCGTGACTCGGGAGGCGGGGATCCGCTGGGCGCGACCTCCAGATTCCCGCTGCGGCCCTTTCGGGCTCGGGTGGGGTCCGGGGGTGCGTACACGAACGGCCGTCACACAGGCTACCAGCCTGGGCGGAGGTGCCTGGCCGGCCGGTCGCTCGCCGACCCCTCGCACGCCGGCGATCTCCTGGGCGCGACTCGGCGCTGCCGACGCCGCCAGCCACCTGTATCGGGTCCTTGGCGTGATCGTCGTCCGGCATGAGCTCCCGCTTCGCGAGGAAGACGCGGTCCCGGTCGATGACGGTGTCCGTATTCCAAGGAGTGCTCAGCTCGTACCGGTCATCGCTCGCAAGGGTGAAAAGAGGAATGGTGTCTCCTTCCGGTGCGCGAGTTCCGGAGGACGACCGCGCTCAGGCCGACCCGCCCGCGGTCGGCCGGTACACCGGAAGCCGGCCTCCGCTCATCCGCAGCGGGTGAATGGGGTCCTGTTTCCCGTCCCTCGAGTTACACAGAAGGAGGTTCCGGAGACTCTCGGCAAGCGAAGCCCCCCGGAGAGGCCTCGCCATCAGGTCAGAGCGACGGCCGCGGGCGGAGAGCGTCGTCGAGGCCGACAGAACGGTCGCCCCTGTCTTCTGCGCGGATGAGAAGACCACGCCACCCTCTGTGCCGTGTCTCTCACGTGATATTGGGCGTCGGCCTGGCCCACGACAGGGGGACCCGGGTGCGGGGGCCTGGATCCGGGTCCTACACCCCGCAGCGACAGGCTTGCCCAAGTACTGTGAACGGGTAGCTCGTTCGTACATCGTGAAGGGACCCGTCCACCATGGCCGATGCGCTGGACAAGGAACTCAGGGAACGCAAGGAGCGCGAGAAGGACGAGCTCTACGCCCTGGACATCTCGGGGGTCGAGTGGCACAGCGCACCGGGTACCGAGGAGCACGAGGAACGGGTCGAGATCGCCTATCTGCCGGACGGCGCCGTCGCCATGAGGTCGTCGCTCGATCCGGACACCGTGCTTCGGTACACGGAGGCGGAGTGGCGGGCGTTCGTACTCGGAGCGCGGGACGGGGAGTTCGACCTGGAGCCGGCGCCGCACAACGGCGGGCTCGCTGCGGAGTGATGTGAGACGGAACGGGGTGCCACTCGTATGTGACGCCCCCTTCTCACGTCGCACCGGCACTGGCGTTGCTCGCGGGGAAGCTGCGGATGACTCGCTGCGGCAAGCATCAACTGGGCTGATGCACACGGGCGTTGGTGCAAGTGGCACGGATGGTGGGCGCGGGGCTTCCCGGTTCGACCACGATCAACTACCCACGGTGTGACGCGATACCCAAGCCTGGAGCGGTCAACGGGCCTGCCCTGGAAACACGCTTGGTGACTAGGCTGGGACTGGGCGCTCCACGAGATCCGATGACGGTCCGTCGGCGCCCTGGGGGACAGCCGGGCGGAATCGGACGGCGTCGGACGGTTTCGTACAACGAAAGCGGTCGCCCCAGCACGGCATGAGGGTGCTCGACCACACCAGGAGGAACTGTGAACAGCGATCGGAACGGGATCCGCGGGGGCTGGGCTTCACCCGACGATGACCAGTCCGACGCCGAGTCCGCCATGGAGATGACGGGCGAGTTCACCATCGACTACGCGCCGCCCGCCTGGTACACGCAGAACGCGTCCGGGGCGTCGGCGGACCAGTCCTCGACGGGCACGGAGAGCGAGGCTGCAGCCACTCCCGATCCCGCGCCGCCGGCACCCGCCGTGGGCGGGGACGAACCCGCGCCGGTCGTTCCGGCGCCGGTCGGAAACCCCGGCGATGTGCCGAACTCCGCGTTCGGCGAGGGTTCGCCGGCGTGGAGGCTGTCGGCCGACGTACCCGCGGCCGAGCCGTCCAATGGAGACCTGGCGAGCGGCGCCACCATGCGGTTCTCCCGGTCCGCCCTCAAGCGTGAGTTCGAGCAATTGGCTGCCGCGAGGAATGCGGCCGAGGGCGTCGACGCGGCGTCGGCCGAGGGCGCACGGGAGACGGAAACCTCCGAAGACGACGGCGACTTCGAGTTGAGCGCGCCCTCCGCGGACACCGCAGCTACGGCCTCGGGTGATGAGGCTTCGGAGGCCGACACGGGCGGTGGCGCCGCCGAGAGCGACCTGGACCCCGCCGCCCTGGACACGAGCGGTGCGGTCGGCGACGCGGGTGCTGCCGCCCCGGAGGGTGCGAGTGAGAAGGAGGGCGCGCCCGCTGGGGATTCCGCGTCCCAGGGGGTGACGGTTCCGCCGACCGCGGACCCGGCCCCGGCAGCCGCGGAGCCCACGTCCGCCGGCACCGAGGCCTCGCCCCGGCCGTCGGACTCCGCGCCCGAGTCCCCGTCCTTCACCTCCCCGGCGCCGGAATCCGCGCCTTCCGAGTCCCTGGTCTCCGAGCCCTCTGAGCCTCTGTCGTCGACCTCCGAGTCTCTGTCCTCGACCTCCGAGCCCTCTGAGCGCCCGTCTTCGGACTTCGCGTCCCCTGAGCCCCCGTCTTCGGACTTCGCGTCCCCTGACGTCCCTTCCGCCGAGTCGGACTCAGCGGCCCGGAGTACGAAGGAAGCGGATGCCGAGGAGGCCACCGACGAGAGCACGGTGCCTGCGGACGCCAAGCCCGCGGATGCCGAGCCCGCGGATGCCGTACCCGCTGACGCCGAGTCCACCGACGCAGTACCCGCTGACGCGGCCACCGGTGCGCCCAGAGCCCCGGAGGCTGTGGATGCCTCCGGGAGCGAACAGTCGCCAGGCTGGGCCCCGCCGCCGGTGCCGCAGAGCACGGTCCCGCCGTTGCCGCCCGCCTACCAGCCGGCCGCTCCGACTCCGGCGGCGCAGTGGCCTGCCACCCCCCAGCCCGCCGATGCCGCTCCCGCAGCGGCCGCGCAAGGTGAGGCGCCTGCTCAACCACCCGTACCGCCCCAGCGGCAGCCGTTCCAGCCGCAGGCACCGCAGCCCGCCCCGGCCGCCTGGAACCAAGCCGCGCCGAGCGGGCCCGCCGACGCACCGCAGCCCGGTTACGGCTTCCCACAGCCCAACACCACCGCGCCGCAGCCCGGTTACGGCATCCCACAGCCCAACACCACCGCGCCGCAGCCCGGTTACGGCATCCCACAGCCCGACGCCGTCACTCCCCCGACGTCCAACCCCCCTGCACCCCAGCCCGGTTACGGCTTCCCACAAGCCAACGGGCCCGTACCCCAACAGAGCGGCTACGGCTTCCCACAGCAGACCGCCCCGGCCCCGGCTCCGCACCCCCAGGCGTCCACCCCGACCACCCCCGCTCCGCAGCCCCAAGCACCCACCCCGAGCCCGACCCCTCAGGTGTCACAGCCTGCGGCCCCCGCTCCCACACCGCACCCCGCCCAGCCGCAGCCCCCGGCCCCCCAGGCCGACTACGGATTCCCACCGCAGGCCGCGCCCAACTCCCCGGTCCAGCCGGGCGGTTATGGATTCCCTCAGCCCCCCGCGCAGCCGCAACCCCCGATCGACCCTCGAGCGGGCACCGCATGGCCGCAGCCCGTGCAGCACGACCAGCGGCAGCCGACCAACCCCGGTGCCGCACCGATCGGTTACACCGCCGCGGTGGAGCTGTCCTCCGACCGGCTGCTCAACAACAAGAAGCAGAAGGCGAAGAGCAACCGTCCGGTCGGTGGCGGCCGGTTCAAGTTCGGCGCCAAGAAGGAGGAAGCCGAGCGGCAGCGGAAGCTGGACCTGATCCGGACACCGGTGCTGTCGTGCTACCGGATCGCCGTCATCAGTCTCAAGGGCGGTGTCGGCAAGACCACCACGACCACCGCGCTGGGCGCCACGCTCGCCACCGAACGGCAGGACAAGATCCTCGCGATCGACGCCAACCCCGACGCGGGTACGCTCGGCCGCCGCGTGCGCCGCGAGACCGGGGCCACCATCCGTGACCTGGTCCAGGCGATCCCGTACCTCAACTCCTACATGGACATCCGGCGGTTCACCTCGCAGGCGCCCTCCGGCCTGGAGATCATCGCCAACGACGTCGACCCGGCCGTCTCCACGACCTTCAACGACGAGGACTACCGGCGCGCGATCGACGTGCTCGGCAGGCAGTACCCGATCATCCTGACCGACTCGGGCACTGGTCTGCTGTACAGCGCGATGCGTGGAGTGCTCGACCTCGCCGACCAGCTCATCATCATCTCCACGCCGTCGGTCGACGGTGCGAGCAGTGCGAGCACCACGCTGGACTGGCTGTCCGCGCACGGGTACGCGGACCTCGTCTCGCGCTCCATCACCGTCATCTCCGGGGTCCGCGAGACCGGAAAGATGATCAAGGTGGAGGACATCGTCGCGCACTTCGAGACCCGGTGTCGCGGTGTCATGGTCGTACCGTTCGACGAGCACCTGGCGGCGGGCGCGGAGGTCGACCTCGACATGATGCGGCCGAAGGTGCGCGAGGCGTACTTCACGCTGGCCGCGATGGTCGCCGAGGACATCGTGCGCCACCAGCAGTCGCACGGCCTGTGGACATCGGACGGCAACCCGCCCCCGGTCGCCGCCCCGCCGCTGCCGGGCCAGCCTCTCCCGGGCCAGATCCCCAGTCAGCCCATGGCCGGACAGGTCCCTGGCCAGCCCATGCCCGGCCACGTCCTGGGCCAGCCCATGCCCGGACAGGTCCCAGGCCAGCAGATCCCTGCTCAGCACGCCCCCGGCCAGGTTCCGCAGCCGCCGCAACACGCACAGGCACACCCGCAGCCGGGCCAGCAGCCCTATCCGCAGCCCGGGTCTCACCCCGGCGTGCCACAGCAGCCACAGCAGCCGGGCCAGCAGCCCCCGGCCCACCCGGCGCAGCCCCAGCCCGGACACCCGTACCCGCAGGCCCAGCAGCCCTATCCGCCGCAGCCGCAGCCGGGTCAGGCCCCGCCTCCGCCGCCGTCCCAGCAGTAGCTCACAGAAACGGGGCGGCCCGCACCTGATGGCGCGAGCCGCCCCTCTCTCGTGGCACCGTCAGCGCGGGCGGCTACGGCCTCATCCCGCGTCGTTCGCGTCATGCGCCGCGATCAGCTCACGGCAGCACTTCACGTCCTCCGCCATCTGCTCCAGCAGGGCTTCCAGCGACTCGAACTTGGCCTGGCCGCGGACGAAGGCGAGGAAGTCGACGGCGACGTGCAGCCCGTACAGGTCCAGGCCCACCCGGTCGATGGCGTACGCCTCCACGGTCCGCTCGGTGCCGTCGAACTGCGGGTTCGTACCCACGGAGATGGCGGCCGGCATCGCCTCGCCCTCGACGTGCAGCCACCCGGCGTAGACACCGTCGGCCGGGATCGCGGTGTGCGGGAGCGTCTCCAGGTTGGCCGTCGGGAAGCCCAGCTCCCGGCCTCGCTGGGCGCCGCGCACCACCACGCCCTCGACCCGGTGCGGACGCCCGAGGACCTCGCGCGCGCCCTCGACGTCACCCGCGGCGATCAGCCGCCGGGTCAGCGTGGAGGAGAACGGCTCGCCGCCGCCCGCCTCGCCGGACTCGTAGAGATCCACCACCTCGACGTCGAAGTCGTAGGTCTCGCCCTGCTCGGCCAGGAACTCGACATTCCCGGCGGCCTTGTGCCCGAAGCGGAAGTTGGGGCCCTCGACCACACCCTTGGCGTGCAGCTTGTCGACCAGGACCTTGACCACGAATTCGGCGGGCGAGAGCCGGGAGAACTCGGTGGTGAAGGGAAGGATGAGGACCGCGTCGACGCCCAGCTCGGCCATCAGTTCGGCGCGGCGGTGGTGCGGGGCGAGCAGCGGCGGGTGGCTACCGGGGCGCACGACCTCGCTGGGGTGCGGGTCGAAGGTGACGACGACCGAGGAGACGCCCAGCTCCCGAGCGCGTTCCACGGCATGCCGGATGATCAGCTGGTGCCCGCGGTGGACTCCGTCATAGGAGCCGATGGTGACGACGCTGCGCCCCCAGTCCTGGGGGATGTCCTCCAAGCCACGCCAGCGCTGCACTGTCACCGCTCCTCGTCGAACCCGTGTCCGTCTCTGCCTCATTGCGCAGGTCTAAGAGTGCCATGCCGGGTCGCCCCGGCCCGCATCGGCATGGGAGCTGTGACGGGCGGCACTCGGGGCCCGCCCGGAACGGCGCGAGACGAACGCGCCCCCTTCTGCTCCCTCGCTTCACCCCTGAGCGCCTGCCCGATGGGGTGAAAAGCCGAGTGAGCAGGGATACATCTCTGTGAGGGGGAACCCCGGGGGACCGTGGAGCGGCGACCGCCGACTCGTGATCGCCGCTCCACGGGCAGGGCCGCCCTCGTGACCGCCGTGCGCGGTCAGCCGAACACGGCGAGGCTCTTCGCCTTGCCCTTCTGCTCCTCCACAAGCGCGAGGAACCGCCCTTCCGGGGCGAAGACGGCGACGGGTCCGGCTCCCGCGTACTCGTCCGGCATCTCCAGGCGCACGCCGTTGGTGAGCAGCCTGGCCCGCCTGGCGTCCACGTCCCAGCGTGGGAACGCGGCGGCGGCGGCCTCGGCGATCGGCATCACGGTCAGCTCCTGCTGGAGCTGGTCCAGAGTCCGCGCGGAGTCGAGCTTGTAGGGCCCGACGCGCGTGCGGCGCAGCGCGGTGAGATGCCCTCCGACGCCGAGGTCCGCTCCCAGGTCGCGGGCGAGCGCCCGGATGTACGTGCCGGACGAGCAGACCACGGACACCACCAGGTCGAGGACGGGGGTGCCGTCCTCGGCGACGGCATCCCGGATGTCGTACACGGTGAAGGAGGAGACCGTGACCGGCCGGGCCGGGATCTCGAACTCCTCGCCTTCCCTCGCCCGCTTGTACGACCGCACGCCGTCGATCTTGATGGCGCTGACCTTGGACGGCACCTGCAGGATGTTCCCGGTCAGCTTCGCGATGCCGGCGTCGATGGCGGCGCGGGCGATCCCGGAGGCGTCGGCGGAGGAGGTGATCTCCCCTTCGGCGTCGTCCGTGACGGTGTTCTGCCCGAGCCGGACGGTGCCGAGGTACTCCTTCTCCGTCAGGGCGAGGTGCCCGAGGAGTTTGGTGGCCTTCTCGACGCCGAGGACCAGGACGCCGGTCGCCATGGGGTCCAGGGTGCCGGCGTGGCCGACGCGCCGCGTCTTCGCGATCCCGCGCATCTTGGCTACGACGTCGTGCGAAGTGAAGCCCGACGGCTTGTCGACGATGACAAGGCCGTCGGGCGTGGTGTGCTTCGAGGTCATTCGGCGGCGTCGTCCGTCTCGTCGGCGGAACCGGGCTTCTTGTACGGATCGGCTTCACCGGCGAACGAGGCCCCGGTGGCCGTCTCCCGCACCTGCGCGTCGGAGGCGCGCGCCTTGTCGAGGAGGTCCTCGATGGTCCGGGCGGTGTCCGGGAGGGCGTCCGCGACGAAGGTGAGGGTCGGCGTGAACTTCACCCCCGCGGCGCGTCCGACCTCGGAGCGCAGGATGCCCTTGGCGCTCTCCAGGCCGGCGGCGACTGCCTTCCGCTCCTCCTCGTCCCCGTACACCGTGTAGAAGACGGTCGCCTCCCGCAGATCGCCCGTCACCCGGGTGTCCGTGATGGTGACGTGTGTGCCGAGCCGCGGGTCCTTGATCCCGCGCTGCAGCTTCTGGGCCACCACCTCTCGGATGAGGTCCGCCAGCCTCTTCGCCCGCGCGTTGTCGGCCACTGGTCCGTCTCCCTGTCTTTCCTGTCTGGTTCTCTGGTCAGTCGTCGTCGCCGTGGAGTCGCCGTCGGACGGACAGCAGTTCCACCTCGGGGCGCCCGGCGACCAGCCGTTCGCACCGGTCGAGTACGTCGGTCAGGTGCCCCACGTCGCCGGAGACCACCGCCAGGCCGATGCAGGCCCGCCGGTAAAGGTCCATGTGGTCCACCTCAGCCGCGCTCACCGGGTACTTCCGCTGGAGTTCGGCGACGATCGGGCGGACGACTGAGCGCTTCTCCTTCAGCGACCGCACGTCGCCGAGGAGGAGGTCGAAGGACAGAGTCCCCACGTACATGTGTGTATCCGGATGACCCGCCGGTACGGGATCGATGGCCCTGCCGCCGGTAGGGGCAGGGACACCAAAACCGTACAACGAACACCCGAACGGCTCGACGGGGTTTTTCCGGGCCCACCCCGGCACCGGCGAGGGTCCCGCCAGGCTGGGCGCCCGGCCCCGCACACGCCAAGGACCCACGCCAGAGGGCGCGGGTACCGGCCGGACGGAGCCGACTACGGCACTCCGATGAGGCCGGCCTCGGCGGGACGGGCAAGGCCGGTCGGCGGGGACTTGTCCCCGCCGACCGGCCAGAGCCGTCAGACGCGCGGCTTCTCGCGCATCTCGTACGTCGCGATGACGTCGTCGACCTTGATGTCGTTGAAGTTGCCGAGGTTGATACCGCCCTCGAACCCTTCGCGAATCTCGGTGACGTCGTCCTTGAAGCGACGCAGGCCCTCGATGTTGAGGTTCTCCGCGACGACCTTGCCGTCGCGGATGAGGCGCGCCTTGGTGTTGCGCTTGACCTCGCCCGAGCGGATGAGGACACCGGCGATGTTGCCCAGCTTGGACGACTTGAAGACCTCGCGGATCTCCGCCGTACCGAGCTCGACCTCCTCGTACTCCGGCTTCAGCATGCCCTTCAGGGCCGCCTCGATCTCCTCGATCGCCTGGTAGATGACCGAGTAGTACCGGACGTCCACGCCTTCGCGCTCGGCCATCTGCGCCGCGCGGCCGGCCGCACGGACGTTGAAGCCGATCACGATGGCGTCGGAGCCCATCGCCAGGTCGATGTCCGACTCCGTGACCGCACCGACGCCGCGGTGCAGCACCCGGATGTCGACCTCTTCGCCGACGTCCAGCTGGAGCAGGGAGGACTCGAGGGCCTCGACCGAACCAGAAGCGTCACCCTTGATGATCAGGTTCAGCTGCTGGACCTCGCCGGCCTTCAGCACCTTGTCCAGGTCCTCCAGCGACACACGGCGCGTGCGCTTGGCGAACGCCGCGTTCCGCTCGCGGGCGGCACGCTTCTCCGCGATCTGGCGGGCCGTACGGTCCTCCTCGACCACGATGAAGTTGTCGCCGGCGCCCGGGACGTTGGTCAGGCCCAGGACCTGGACCGGCGTCGACGGGCCGGCCTCGTGCACGTTGTTGCCGCTGTCGTCGAGCATCGCCCGGACGCGGCCGTACGCGTCGCCGACCACCATCGTGTCGCCGACCCGCAGCGTGCCTCGCTGGACGAGGACCGTCGCCACGGCACCACGGCCGCGGTCGAGGCGGGACTCGATCGAGATGCCCTGCGCGTCCTGGTTCGGGTTGGCCCGAAGATCCAGGGCGGCGTCGGCCGTGAGGACGACCGCCTCGAGGAGGCTGTCGATGTGCAGGCCCTGCTTGGCGGAGATGTCGACGAACATGGTCTCGCCGCCGTACTCCTCGGCCACCAGGCCGTACTCGGTCAGCTGACCGCGCACCTTGGTCGGGTCCGCACCCTCGACGTCGATCTTGTTGACCGCGACCACGATCGGCACGTCGGCCGCCTTGGCGTGGTTCAGGGCCTCGACCGTCTGCGGCATCACACCGTCGTTGGCCGCGACCACGAGGATCGCGATGTCCGTCGACTTCGCACCACGGGCACGCATGGCGGTGAACGCCTCGTGACCCGGGGTGTCGATGAAGGTGATCGCCCGGTCTTCGCCGTTGACGTGGGCACCGACCTGGTAGGCACCGATGTGCTGGGTGATGCCACCGGCCTCGCCCGCGATGACGTTCGTCTTGCGGATGGCGTCGAGCAGGCGGGTCTTACCGTGGTCGACGTGACCCATGACGGTCACGACCGGCGGACGGACGACCAGGTCCTCCTCGGAGCCCTCGTCCTCACCGAACTCCAGGTCGAAGGACTCGAGCAGCTCGCGGTCCTCCTCCTCGGGGCTGACGATCTGAATCGTGTAGTTCATCTCGCCGGCGAGGAGCTGCAGCGTCTCGTCGGAGACGGACTGCGTGGCCGTGACCATCTCGCCGAGGTTCATCATGACCGCGACGAGAGACGCCGGGTTGGCGTTGATCTTCTCCGCGAAGTCGGTGAGCGACGCACCGCGCGACATGCGAATGGTCTCGCCGTTGCCGCGAGGCAGCATCACGCCGCCGACCGACGGGGCCTGCATGGCCTCGTACTCCTGACGGCGCTGCCGCTTCGACTTGCGGCCGCGACGCGCCGGACCGCCGGGACGGCCGAACGCACCCTGCGTGCCACCACGGCCGCCCGGACCACCGGGACGTCCGCCGAAGCCGGGACGACCGCCACCGAAGCCGCCGCCACCACCGGGGCCGCCGCCACCGGGACGACCGGCGAAACCGCCGCCGCCACCCGGACGACCGCCGCCGCCACCGGGACGACCGGCGAAACCGCCGCCGCCACCCGGACGACCGCCGCCGCCACCGGGACGACCGGCACCGGCCGGGCCACGGCCGCCGGGGCCGCCACCGGGACGCGGGCCGGCAGCGGGACGCTGCGGCATCATGCCCGGGTTCGGACGCGGGCCGCCGGGACGCGGACCGCCGCCCTGCGGACGGGGCATCGAGCCCGGCGTCGGACGGGAACCGCCCGGCGCCTGCGGACGCGGACCACCGGCCGCACCCTGCGGACGGGGACCACCCTGGCCGGCGCCCTGCGGACGCGGGCCACCCGGGGCACCGGGGCCGCCGGGACGCGGGGCACCGCCCGGCCGGGGCGCCTGCGGGCGCGCCATGCCGGTGGAGCCACCGGAGGTGAAGGGGTTGTTACCCGGACGGGGACCGGCCGGACGGGCACCCGGACGCGGGCCCTGACCGGACGGACGCTGGCCACCGGGACGCGCGCCCTGACCCTGACCCTGACCGGCCGGACGGCCGCCGGGCTTCGGGGCGCCGGGGCCGGGACGGGCACCCGGACGCGGGGTCTGGGCAGCCGGAGCCGCCGGGGGCGCCGTGAACTCGGGCGCGGCCGGGGCGGGCCGCGGCGCGGGCTTCGGGCCCGGCGTCGGGCGGGGACCCGGGGCGGGCGCCGCGGGCTTTTCGGCAGCCGGAGGCTTGGGAGCCGCCGGGCGCGGGGCAGCCGGACGTTCCCCCGCCGCCTTGGCGGCGCGGGCGATGCCCCCAGGCTGCGCCGGGGAAGGCGCGGCCGGTTTCGCCGGGGATGCCTTGCGGGGGGCGGCGGGCTTCGCGCCACCGCCGTTGCCCTGCTGCAGGGCGTCAGTCAGCTTGCGTACTACGGGCGCCTCGATCGTCGAGGACGCCGAACGGACGAATTCACCGAGTTCCTGGAGCTTGGCCATGACGACCTTGCTCTCCACGCCGAACTCCTTGGCGAGTTCGTAGACCCGGACCTTAGCCACTTCGCTCCTTTGAGGTCCGGGTTGCGGCCGGACCGTCGCTAGTTCATGGGCGTACTCATCGCGTACTCATCGAGTGCTCATCGCAATCTCGACCTGCTTTCGACTCGCGAGGTACCAGACCGCACAGGGAGTCCGTGCGGTACGTCTTACTCTGTTGCCTGCTCAGCAAGGTGCTTCTCAGCAACCTTCTGTCTGCCCGACGTACTGACGCAACGCCTTTATGTCGAGCGGTCCCGGGACGCGGAGCGCCCGCGGGAACGCCCGGCGGCGCACCGCCAGGTCGAGACACGCCGGCGCGGGGTGTACATACGCACCCCGGCCCGGCAGCGTACCGCGAGGATCGGGAACGCATGCATCCTCGATCGCCACGATGCGCAGCAGTTCGTTCTTGGCCGCTCGCTCCCGGCACCCCACACAGGTGCGCTCAGGGCATGAGCCGACAGGCGTCCGGCCAGACACGACTAAGTCTACCTCCCCGCACCGACCTCACCCCTTTGGGGCAAGAATCGAACACTAGCTGTGCGCAAAACTGTCGTGATCTCAGCGACGCCCGGCCGGGATCTGTTCCCGGCCGGGCGTCGGATGCTTCAGTCCTGCTTGTCCGCGGGCTGCTCGGTGTCGGGCCGGATGTCGATCCGCCAACCGGTCAGCCGGGCCGCGAGACGGGCGTTCTGCCCTTCCTTGCCGATCGCCAGCGACAGCTGGTAGTCGGGGACCGTCACCCGCGCGGAGCGAGCCGCGAGGTCCACGACCTCCACCTTGGAGACGCGGGCCGGGGAGAGCGCGTTCGCCACCATCTCGGCCGGGTCGTCCGACCAGTCGACGATGTCGATCTTCTCGCCGTTCAGTTCGCCCATGACGTTGCGCACACGGCCGCCCATCGGGCCGATGCACGCTCCCTTGGCGTTCAGACCCGATCGGGTGGAGCGCACCGCGATCTTCGTGCGGTGACCGGCCTCGCGTGCGATCGCGGCGATCTCGACGGACCCGTCGGCGATCTCCGGGACCTCCAGCGCGAAGAGCTTCTTCACCAGGTTGGGGTGGGTGCGGGACAGGGTCACGGACGGGCCTCGCACGCCCTTCGCCACCCGTACGACGTACGACCGGATCCGCCGGCCGTGTTCGTACGTCTCGCCCGGCACCTGCTCCTGCACCGGCAGGATGGCCTCCAGCTTGCCGATGTCCACGAGGACGTTCTTGGGGTCACGGCCCTGCTGGACGACACCGGTGACGATGTCGCCCTCGCGGCCCGCGTACTCGCCGAGCGTCGCGTCGTCCTGGGCGTCGCGCAGGCGCTGCAGGATGACCTGCTTGGCGGTGGTGGCGGCGATGCGGCCGAAGCCCGACGGGGTGTCGTCGAACTCTCGCGACTCCTGCCCCTCCTCCAGGTCCTCGGGGTCCTCCTTCGCCCACACAGTCACATGGCCGGTTTCCCGGTTGAGCTCCACGCGCGCGTGGCGGCGGCTTCCCTCGGTGCGGTGGTAGGCGATGAGGAGGGCCGCCTCGATCGCCTCGACCAGCAGGTCGAAGGAGATCTCCTTCTCCCGAACCAAGCCCCGCAGGGCACTCATGTCGATGTCCACGGCTACGCCTCCTCCTCTTCCTTCATGTCCTTCATGTCCTTGCGGTTGAACTCGACCTGGACCCGCGCCCTGGAGATGTCCGGGAAGGCGAGTCGGCGGGTGGTGGCCTTGCGGCCCTTCACACCGGGCACTTCCAGGTCGACTCCTTCGTCGTCGACCCGCAGAATCCTCGCGACCAGCTCGCCGTCCTCGGCCAGCTGGAACCTCACCAGTCGGCCGACGGCCCGTACGTAGTGCCGGTGTTCCCTGAGGAGGCGCTCCGCGCCCGGGGTTCCTACCTCGAGGGTGTATTCGCCCTCGCCCATCGCGTCCGTCTCGTCGAGCTTCGCCGAGAGCGCACGGCTCACATCGGCGATCCGGTCCAGATCGGCACCGGTGTCGGAGTCGACCACGACGCTCAGCACCCGCTTCCGCCCGACGGAGTCCACCGCGATCTCTTCGAGATCGAGTCCCTGGGAGTTGACGAGCGGTTCCAGCAGCTCTCGCAGCCTCTCGCTCTGGGTGGTGCTCATCCGGGTGACTCCTCGGCCGCGTGTGCTGTTGTGGGGAAGGGCGCGTGTCAGGTCAAAGGGTATCCGGTCCCGGAGGGTGTTGCCGTCCATCTACGCCGCCACCCGGGCGGAGGAGCGATCGCCGAGCCGGTGGCGGGTGCCGGGGCGGCGCGCGGGTACCGTGATCACGGGCTAGAGCCTGTGTCCCCCAACCGCCCATCCGTTCGTACGAGGTCTTCGAGGACGTCTGCCGTGCCGTTCACCCCGCATCCGCGCGCCATCCTGCGCAGAAGGAGCCTGCTCGCCTCCGCCGCTGGTGCCGCGCTGCTCGCGGGCTGCTCCGACGCCATCGACCCGGCTGCCACGGACGGCGTCGTCTCCGTCGCCGACCGGGCACGCGCGCGTGCGGCGCGCGACAGTCAGGTGCTGGCCGGGCGGTACGCCGCCGTGATCGCCGCCCATCCGGCGCTGGCGGCACGGCTGCGGCCGCTGCGGGCGGAAGTCGTCCGGCACGCGAAGGCGTTCGGCGGCACCTCGGCGGCCCCGTCGGCCACGGTCTCGACATCGGCGTCCGTCTCCGTCTCCGCCTCACCGGCCCCCTCCCCCGTGCCCGCGGACCCCAAGTCCGCCCTCGCCGATCTGGCCGCGGCCGAGCGAACCCTGGCCGGCCGGCGGACCGAGGCGCTACTGAAGGTGCCGGGCGAACTCGCTCGGCTGATGGCGTCCGTGGCGGCGGCTGGGGCCGCGCATGCGTACCTGCTGACGGAGGGTGCGAAATGAGCATGGCCACCAGCACACCGAAGCCGACGAACAGCGAACTCACGGCCCTGCAGGCCGCCCTGGGCGCCGAGCACGCGGCGATCTACGGCTATGGCGTCGTCGGCGGACGGATCCGGCAGGCACGGCGGCAGGAGGCACGGGAGGCGTACGACGCCCACCGCGCCCGACGGGACCAACTCGCCCGCGCCGTGAGGGACTTGGGTGGCAGACCGGACGCCGCCGCGGCTGCGTACGCGCTGCCCTTCCCCGTCCCGGACTCCGCCGCCGCAGTGCGGCTCGCCGCCGAGTTGGAGGAGCGGGTGGCCGGGGTGTACTCCGATCTGGTCCGTGCTTCGACGGGCGAGCGGCGGCGTTTCGCCGCCGAGGCGCTGCAGGAGGCAGCGGTGCGGTCGGTGCGCTGGAGCGGCGAGAGCGTAGCCTTCCCTGGTCTCGCCGAGCGAGTGGCAGCCACCCCCACCGCGTCGGCGTCACCGCGGACGTGAGGCGTACGCGCACACCGCACGCGTGCGAAACGATCTGGAAGGGAACAACTCGCGCATGGCTTTCGAACCGCCACAGCGCCTGGTACGTGCGCTCGGCGAGAGGCAGCGGAACGGTGGCGCCGACTGGCTGGGCAAGCTCTCCGAGCTGGTGCGGCAGGCCGTTGATCTACGCGAGTTGACCGTGGAGCGGGTGCAGGCGCCCGGGGGTCGCAGCAGCCTGGTGCTGCTGGTGCGGCGGGCGGACGGCACGCCGGCCGTGCTCAAGATGGTGCCGCCGTGGGCCCGGCCGGAGGCCGAGCGGGCGGCGCTCGCGCACTGGGACGGCTTCGGCGCCGTACGGCTCCTGGACGCGGACCCCGAGCAGGGTGTCCTGCTGCTGGAACGGCTGCATCCGGAGCTGTCCGTGCGTTCGCTGCCGGAGGCGAAGGCTCTGCTGGAGGCGGCCGGCACGCTGCGTCGACTGTGGGTCGAGCCGCCCGCCGGTCAGGCCTTGGAGACGGTGGCCGCCCGGACCGGGCGGCAGGCCGAGGCCATGCGCGCGGACGGGCAGGCCGACCCCGAGGCGGCACCGCTGGTGGAGGCGGCCTTGGCGGCCCGCGAGGAACTGCTCGCCGCACCGCCCGAGGAGCGGCTGCTGCACGGCACCTTCCGGCAGAGCAAGATCCTTGCCGGGGAGCGGCTGCCGTGGCTGGCCGTGGGTCCCGATCCGGTGGTCGGCGAGTGCGCCTTCGACCTGGCGCGACTGGTGCGCGACCGGGTGGAGGACCTGATCGCGGCGCCTTCGGGAGCGGCGATCACCCGCCGCCGGGTGAAGCGGCTCGCGGAGTCGCTGGACCTGGACCAGGAGCGGCTGCGGGGCTGGACGCTGTTCCGTGCGGTCGAGTCCGGGATGCGCGCCCGCCGGGTCGGGCGCCCGCGGGACGCGGAACTCCTGCTGGAGTTCGCGGCCTGGTTGTAGCGAACGCCGACGGCGGCCGAGCGTGATCGCTCCGGCCGCCGTCAGTGTCTCTGCCGCGCAGTCGCGTGTCCGCGTCAGGCGGTGAGGCGCGCGATCGCCTCGTCCACAGTCAGCTCCTCGCGCTCGCCGGTCCTGCGGTCCTTCAGCTCCAGGACGCCCTCGGCGGAGCGGCGGCCCGCCACCAGGATCTGCGGGACGCCGATCAGCTCGGCGTCCGTGAACTTCACGCCCGGCGAGACACCGGCCCGGTCGTCCACCAGGACGCGCACGCCGGCCGCGGCCAGCTTCTGGGAGACGTCGAGGGCCAGCTCGGTCTGGAGCGCCTTGCCCGCCGCCACGACGTGCACATCGGCCGGGGCGACCTCCTTCGGCCAGCACAGTCCGTGCTCGTCGGCGTGCTGTTCGGCGAGGGCCGCGACCGCGCGGGAGACGCCGATGCCGTAGGAGCCCATGGTCACCCGGACCGGCTTGCCGTTCTGGCCGAGGACGTCCAGCTTGAGGGCGTCGGCGTACTTGCGGCCGAGCTGGAAGATGTGGCCGATCTCGATGGCGCGGTCGAGCTTGAGCCCGGCACCGCAGTTCGGGCACGGGTCGCCCTCCTGCACCACCACGACGTCCACGTACGCGTCGACCTGGAAGTCGCGACCGGCGACCACGTTCTTCGCGTGCGTGTTCACCTTGTTCGCGCCGGTGATCCACGAGGTGCCGGGGGCCACGCGCGGGTCGGCGAGGTACTGGACCTTCTCCAGGCCCTGCGGACCGACGTAGCCGCGGACCAGGTCCGGGCGGTCAGCGAAGTCCTCGGCGGTGACCAGCTCGACGGCGGCCGGAGCGAAGTGCGCCTCGACCTTGTTCATGTCGACCTCACGGTCGCCGGGGACGCCGATGGCGACGATCTCGCCGTCGACCTTGACGAGAAGGTTCTTCAGAGTGGCGGAGGCCGGGACACCGAGCGAGGCCGCGAGGGTCTCGATGGTCGGGGTGTCGGGGGTCGGGATCTCCTCCAGCGCGGGCACGTCGGCGGCGTCGACCGGCTTCAGCTCGTAGGCGATCGCCTCGGTGTTGGCGGCGAAGTCACAGCTCGGGCAGTCAGCGAAGGTGTCCTCGCCGGCACCGGCCGGGGCGAGGAACTCCTCGGACTTGGAGCCGCCCATCGCGCCCGCGGTCGCGGCGCAGATGCGGTAGTCGAGGCCGAGGCGCTGGAAGATCCGCTGGTAGGCCTGGCGGTGCAGGGCGTACGACTCGCCGAGGCCCTCGTCGGCGGTGTCGAAGGAGTACGAGTCCTTCATCAGGAACTCGCGGCCGCGCAGGATGCCGGCGCGGGGACGGGCCTCGTCGCGGAACTTGGTCTGGATCTGGTAGAGGATCACCGGCAGGTCCTTGTAGGAGGACGCCTGGTCCTTCACGATCAGCGTGAAGATCTCCTCGTGGGTGGGGCCGAGCAGGTAGTCGCCGCCCTTGCGGTCGTGGAGGCGGAACAGCTCGGGGCCGTACTCGTCCCAGCGGCCGGTCGCCTCGTACGGCTCGCGCGGCAGCAGAGCGGGCAGCAGCACCTCCTGGCCGCCGATCGCGTCCATCTCCTCGCGGACGATCCGCTCCACGTTGGCGAGAACCTTCTTGCCGAGCGGCAGCCAGGTCCAGATCCCGGCGGCGGTGCGGCGGACGTAGCCGGCGCGGACCAGGAGCTTGTGGCTGAGGACCTCGGCGTCCGCCGGGTCGTCACGCAGCGTCTTCGCCATCAACTGGGACATGCGCTGGACGGGTGCGTTCGCCATGGTTCTCGTACTCCTGCTGGGTATGGGTGATGGCTAGGAGGTTAGCCGGGGGGCCTGCGCTGGCGGTAATCGGTCAAGGCCTAGCGTCTGCGCAGCGGCAGTGGGGCCCCCATCACGGCGTACGGGCTCGGCGCGCTGGGGAAGAGCACCTGTCGCGCCAGGTCCACGTAGCCCAGCGAGTGGTACAGGCCGCGGGCCGGGCTGTCGGTGTCGATCGCCGAGAGGATCGAGCGCGGCTCGGTGGCGCCGTCCGTGATGGTGGTGATCAGGGCGCGGCCGATGCCCCGGTTCTGGTGGCGCGGATGGACGTGCAGTTCGGTGATCACGAAGGAGTTGTCGAGCCAGCCCTCGTGGCCCTGGGCGCGCAGATACGGTTCGACGATGGTGGACCACCAGTGCGTGCGATCGTTCGGCATGCCGTAGACGAATCCGGCGAGCCGTCCGTCGGGCGTGGTGGCGCCGAGCGCGCGGGCTCCCGGGTACTCCATGTGCCGTAGCACGATCTGGCGGCGTACGGCGATCTCGTCGGGTCCGAGCCCGAACGCGACGGCCTGCACGGCGAGTGCCTCGTCCACCCGGGCGCACAGGTCGAGGGGGCCGATCACGACGTCGCCGGGGTCGCGGTGACCACGACCGGGAAAGCGGAGCATGCCCCGGAGCCTACCGGGGTGCTTCGCCGCGTACCGGGGACTACGGGTCAGAGTCAGAACAGCACGCTCATGAACGCGCCGATCTCCTGGAAGCCCACCCGCTGGTACGTCCGCCGGGCAGGGGTGTTGAAGTCGTTCACGTAGAGGCTGACGACGGGGGCGAAGTCCGCGAGGGCGTAGCGCAGCACCGCTGCCATCCCCGGCGCCGCACGGCCCTGGCCACGGTACTCAGGGGCCACCCACACGCCCTGGATCTGGCAGGCCTGGGGTGTGGCCGCGCCGATCTCCGCCTTGAAGACGACCTTGCCGCTCTGGTCCAGGCGGGCGAACGAGCGGCCCGCGCCTACGAGTTCCGCGACCCGGGCCTGGTAGATCAGTCCTCCGTCGCCGGCCAGCGGCGAGATGCCGACCTCCTCGGTGAACATCGCCACGCACGCCGGCATGATCGTCTCCACCTCGTCCTTGCGGATGCGGCGGACGTACGGATCCGGGGCGATGTCGGTGGGCATGCGGTCGGTGACCATGAGTGGCTGGTGGGCCCGGACTTCGCGGGCCGGCCCCCAGTTCGGCTCCAGCAGGCGCCACAGCTGGGCGGTGGGTTCGGAGGGGCCGACGATCGAGGAACAGCGGCGGCCCGCCCGCCGGGCGCGGTCGGCGAAGGCCCGCACCGCTCGCGGGGTCGCGCAGAGGGGGACGAGGTTGGCGCCCGCGTAGCACAGCGAGGTCAGCATGCCGTCCTCGTACCAGCCCCACATCTCGCCGCCGAGACGCCAGGGGTCGAGGCCGGCGACCTGGACCCGGGACGTCACGAAGGCGTTCGCGACCGGCTCGCGGTCGAGGACGGCGAGCGCGGCGTCCAGGTCACTCGGTTCGAGGACCCGGGTGGTCGTCTGCGTCAACACGTGCGGGGGCCTCACCCTGGGGTCTACTGGTCCCCGCACTGTACCTGCCGCGCTTGAGGCGCGCCCGCTCGGTCGCAGGCTGCGCACCTGCGGTCACTGAGTGGCGAACCCCAGGAACGCCTCCCAGGTGGCGGGCGGGAGGGTGAGGGTGGGGCCGGTGCCTGGGGTGTGTTTGGAGTCGCGGATGTGGATGGCGGTGGGGCAGGGGGCCACCTCTACGCATTGGCCGCCCTCCCCGTCGCTGTAGCTGGACTTGCGCCAGGTGAGGGCGACTTCGAGGCACTGGCCTCCCTCGCCGCTGCTGTAGCTGCTCTTGAACCAGTTCATGTCTCTCCCAGCAACTTCTCTACAAGGGCCAGTGATTCGCGCGGCGTCAGGGCTTGGGCGCGAAGAAGGCTGTACTGCTCGTCCAACTCCCTGACGGTGTTGCGGTCGGTGAAGAGGCGGCTGTAGGTGTGCACCTCTGCATAGGCGATCCTGCGCCCATTGCTCGATCCGATCAAGGTGAAGGGTCCGGCAAGTGCCGCATGCTCCTCCCGGTCGTTCGGCATGACCTGGATCTCCACATTGCGCTGCCGTCCGACAAGCAGGAGCTGCTCCAACTGCCCTCGCATGACCACCGTTCCTCCCAAGGGTCTGCGAAGGATCGCCTCCTCCATCACGAAGCTGATGGTCGGCGCTGGCTTCCGGGAGAAGATCGCCTGTCGCGCCAATCGAGCCGTCACACGCCGCTCAACCACATCCTCGTCCAACAGAGGCCGCCGCATGGTGAACACCGCCCGCGCGTACTCCTCCGTCTGCAACAGGCCGTTGACCACGAGCGTGTCGTACACGTGCCATTCCACCGCCTCCTTCTCCAACTTCGCCGCATCCCTGAAGAACGGCGGATACTGCGCCCTCTCCACCTCCTCAATCAACTCCAGCAACACCCCATGTGCCCCCAGAACTTCATCCGACCGCGCGATGAACTCCCCCGATGGAATCCGTCTCCCCTGCTCGAACGCCGCGATCGTCGACTCCGAGTACCCCGTACACGTCCCGAGTTGGGCTCGGGTCATGCCCGCCGCCGTCCGCAACCTCTTCAACTGTCGTCCGAAGATGTGCAGTACCTCGCTCGCCTGCTCCTCGCTGCTCATGCACCCCTCACCGCTCTCGCCCAGCCCTCGGTTACGGCTCCGCCCGCGTACAGACACACCCCCGCCGCGTACAGCCCCCAGCGGTCATGGCTGAGCCCCTGGTCAACGCTACGCAGAGTGCGTGACCGTAAGCGATATGAAGCCGACTACTCCCCCGGACTGGCATATTCAGAAGTGCACAGCCCCCGCACACGAGTTCGCCATGCGGTTCACGTCCACTCCTCGCGGTGCACGCCTCGCCCGGCGTCTCGTCTCCCACCGTCTCGACGAATGGGGGCACCCCTACGACAGCACCCTCAACGAGACCGTCACCCTCATCGCCGCCGAGCTGGCCGCCAATGCCGTACGGCACGGGCATGTGCAGGGGCGGGATTTCCACCTCCGGCTCAGCGAGGCGGCGGGAGGGGTCCGGCTGGAGGTCTCCGACACCCGTACCGAGCGGCTGCCCGAGCCCCGGCCCCCGCAGGACCCGGCGGCCGACGAGTCCGGGCGCGGGCTGCTGCTCGTGGAGGCGCTGGCCGACCGGTGGGGCGTCGAGCCGCGCAGCCCCGGGAAATGCGTGTGGGCGGAGGTACGGCGAAGTCCCGCCACCGAGCGGTGACGGGACTTCGGGGAGTACGCGGGACGGGGATCAGCCGGCGACCGCGACCGACGGCTCGCCGGAGGCCACGCCGTCCTTCTCCATCTGCTCGGCGATCTTCATCGCCTCCTCGATGAGGGTCTCCACGATCTTCGACTCGGGGACGGTCTTGATGACCTCGCCCTTGACGAAGATCTGGCCCTTGCCGTTGCCGGAGGCGACGCCGAGGTCGGCCTCGCGGGCCTCGCCGGGGCCGTTGACGACGCAGCCCATGACCGCGACGCGCAGCGGGACCTCCATGCCCTCCAGGCCCGCCGTGACCTCCTCGGCCAGCTTGTACACGTCGACCTGGGCGCGCCCGCAGGACGGGCAGGAGACGATCTCCAGGCCGCGCTCGCGCAGGCCCAGGGACTCCAGGATCTGGGTGCCGACCTTGATCTCCTCGACCGGAGGAGCGGACAGGGAGACGCGGATGGTGTCGCCGATGCCCTGGGAGAGCAGCGCGCCGAAGGCGACGGCCGACTTGATGGTGCCCTGGAAGGCGGGGCCGGCCTCCGTGACGCCGAGGTGCAGCGGGTAGTCGCACTGCGCGGCGAGCTGACGGTAGGCCTCGATCATCACGACGGGGTCGTTGTGCTTGACCGAGATCTTGATGTCCCGGAAGTCGTGCTCCTCGAAGAGGGACGCCTCCCAGAGGGCCGACTCGGCGAGCGCCTCGGGGGTCGCCTTGCCGTACTTCTGCAGCAGCCGCCTGTCCAGCGAGCCCGCGTTGACGCCGATCCGGATCGGGGTGCCGTGGTCCTTGGCGGCCTTCGCGATCTCCTTGACCTTGTCGTCGAACTGCTTGATGTTGCCCGGGTTGACGCGGACGGCGGCGCAGCCCGCCTCGATCGCCGCGAAAACGTACTTGGGCTGGAAGTGGATGTCCGCGATCACCGGGATCTGCGACTTCCTGGCGATGGTCGCGAGCGCGTCGGCGTCGTCCTGTGTCGGGCAGGCGACGCGGACGATCTGGCAGCCGGACGCCGTCAGCTCCGCGATCTGCTGAAGCGTCGCGCCGATGTCCGACGTACGCGTCGTCGTCATCGACTGCACCGACACCGGGGCGTCCCCGCCCACCGGCACGGATCCGACCATGATCTGCCGGCTCTTGCGGCGCTCGGCAAGCTTGGTCGGAACGGACGGCATGCCGAGTGAAATCGCAGTCATCTGGTGTGCAACCCCAAGTTGTGGATCAAGGTCCGGTCCCGGAAAGTGGCGGGCTCCCAGGCTCCGAGATTACGCCACGCACGTACACCCCAGCGCATCACCGTCCGTAAACCCCCCGATAGGAGGCGGCCGGGAAAACGTCAGGAGGTGGCCGGGAAAACGTTCTCCCCGGCCACCGCCGACCGCGCGTGGACTACGAGATCTTGACCGGATTCACCACGTCGGCGATCAGGACCAAGATCGTGAAGCAGATGAACACACTGGCCACGACGTACGCCACCGGCATCAGCTTCGCCACGTCGAAGGGTCCCGGGTCGGGGCGGCGCAGCACCTTGGCCACGGCGCGGCGCAGCGACTCCCACAGGGCGCCCGCGATGTGCCCGCCGTCGAGCGGGAGCAGCGGAAGCATGTTGAACAGGAACAGGGACAGATTGAAGCCCGCGACGAGCAGCAGCATCATCGCGATCTGCTGGGACGGCGGGATGTCGAGGGTGAAGACCTCGCCGCCGACACGGGCCGCGCCGACCACACCCATCGGGGAGTCCGGCTGGCGTGGGCCGTCGCCGAAGGCCGCGTCCCACAGGGCGGGGACCTTGCCGGGGAGGGCGACCAGCGACTCGACGCCGTTCTCCATCATGTCGCCCATGCGCTGCACGGACTGGCCGAAGGACTGCTGGACGATGCCCGTGGCGGGGGTGAAGCCGAGGAAGCCCGCGTACACGTACTTGCCCTGGACGTAGCCGCCCTTGCCGTCCGTCTTGCTGACCTGGTTCTTGATCAGGTGGGCGTGCAGGTCGACCTGCCGGCCCTTGCGCTCGACGGTGATCGTGACGTCCTTGCCGGGGTTGGCGCGGATCTCGGACTGGAGGCCGGCCCAGTCCTTCACGTGTGCGCCGTCGAACGCGACGATCTTGTCGCCCGGCTCGAGCCCGGCGGCTTTCGCGGGCGCGGCCGGGTCACCCTTGGCGCACTCCGCGCGGTTCTCGCTCTGCTGGATGACGCAGTCGGAGACCTTGGAGACGGTGGTGGTCTGGCTCTGGACGCCGAAGGTCATCATCACGCCGAGGAAGATCGCCACGGCGAGGATCAGGTTCATGAACGGGCCCGCGAACATCACGATGACCCGCTTCCACGGCTTGCGCGTGTAGAAGAGGCGGTTCTCGTCCCCGGGCTGCAGTTCCTCGAAGGACTGCGCCCGCGCGTCCTCGATCATCCCGCGCCACGGCGAGGTGGAGCGGGCCTCGATGCGGCCGTCCGGGCCCGGCGGGAACATGCCGATCATGCGGATGTAGCCGCCGAGCGGGATCGCCTTGACCCCGTACTCGGTCTCGCCCTTCTTCCGCGACCAGATGGTCGGGCCGAAGCCGACCATGTACTGCGGCACCCGGATGCCGAAGAGCTTGGCCGTCGACAGGTGCCCCAGCTCATGCCAGGCGATCGAGACCAGCAGGCCGACCACGAAGACGACTATGCCGAGGATCATCATCAGGGTCGTCATGCATGGGCCTCCGCGGTTGCCGTCTGCGCCGTCAGTTCTCGGGCCCGGGCGCGTGCCCAGGTCTCCGCTTCGAGGACGTCCGCGACGGTCAGGGAAGTTCCCGCCCGGGGGGTTCCGTGCTCCTCCACCACCCGGATGACGGTCTCCATGATCCCGTTGAACGGCAGGCCGCCGTTCAGGAACGCGTCGACACACTCCTCATTGGCCGCATTGAACACCGCCGGAGCCGTGCCCGCGAGCTGTCCCACGTGCCGGGCGAGTCCCACCGACGGGAAGGCCTCGTTGTCGAGCGGGAAGAACTCCCAGGTCGACGCCTTGGTCCAGTCGATGGAGGGCGCCGCGTCGGGCACCCGCTCGGGCCAGCCGAGTCCGATGGCGATCGGCCCACTCATGTCGGGGGGCGTCGCGTGCGCCATGGTCGATCCGTCCGTGAACTCCACCATCGAGTGGACATACGACTGCGGGTGTACGACGACCTCGATGCGGTCGAAGGGGATGTCGTACAGCAGGTGTGCCTCGATCACTTCCAGGCCCTTGTTGACCAGGGTCGCGGAGTTGATCGTGATGACGGGGCCCATGGCCCAGGTCGGGTGGGCCAGCGCGTCCTTGGGCGTGACGTTCGCCATTTCCGCCTTCGTCCGGCCGCGGAACGGGCCGCCGGAGGCGGTGACGACGAGTTTGCGCACATCCGCGCGGGTACCACAGGCGAGGCCCTGGAAGAGGGCGGCGTGCTCGGAGTCGACCGGGATGATCTGGCCGGGCTTGGCGAGCGCCTTCACCAGCGGGCCGCCGACGATGAGCGACTCCTTGTTGGCGAGCGCGAGGGTGCGGCCCGCCTCCAGTGCGGCGAGCGTGGGCGCGAGGCCGATGGAGCCCGTGATGCCGTTCAGGACGGTGTGGCAGTCGGAGGCGGCGAGCTGGGTGGCCGCGTCGGGTCCGGTGAGGATCTCGGGCAGGGGCTCCGCCGGGCCGTACTGGGCCGTGAGTGCCTCACGCAGGGCCGGTACGACGTCCTCGCGCGCGACCGCGACCGTGCGCACGCGCAGCCGGTGGGCCTGCTCGGCGAGCAGTCCGACCCGGCCGCCGTTCGCGGAGAGTCCGGTGACGTTGAACCGGTCGGGGTTGCGCAGCACGAGGTCGACGGCCTGGGTGCCGACGGAGCCGGTGGAACCGAGGATCACGACGTCCCGCGTTCCGTCCACGGGGTCGTAGACGAGATGGGGGTCGGCAAGAGGGGCTGGACTGTCGCTCATCCCCCCATTGTTGCCGCACCTCGCCGCGGGAAGGACAGGGTGTCCCCAGAGCACGTGCTGCCGTATCGGACTCTGTTATCAGAGTCTGCCGCCGATTGAAGCGGAATCCCCCTCTGTGAAGCCCAAGTGAAGATCACGTGATAAACACTTCATTCCTGGCCGGTGAACGACCGGCCTGTGGACGACATCCTGGGGGGATCTCCATGCGTATACGCGCAGCCCTGCCCGCACTCGCGGGCGCCGTGGCCCTGGCGGGCACGGCGGTTCTGGCCACTCCGGCGCAGGCCGCCAGCGGTGTGACCATCTACCACGTCTGGTACGACAGCCCCGGCAAGGACGACCGCTCGAACAAGAGCCTCAACGCCGAATGGGTGCAGATCAAGAACAACGGCTCCTCGGCGGTCTCGCTGAAGGGCTGGATCCTGAAGGACGCCTCGAACCACAAGTACACGTTCCCCAACGTGAAAATCGGCGCGCACAAGACGATGAAGGTGCACACCGGCAAGGGCACGGACACGACGGCGGACAAGTACCAGAACCGCCGGGCGTACGTCTGGAACAACACGAGCGACACGGCGACGCTCACGAAGGCGAACGGGTCGAAGGTCGACTCGTGCTCGTGGACCAAGCCGGGGTCGGGCCACAAGTACTGCTGAACTCCGCACGTCCCGCTCGTCTCCGTGGGATGAGCCGGGGAACCACGGGAGGCTAGCGCCCCACTAGCGCCTGCGTCGGCGACGTTTGCGGGACCTGGACCTCCCCGATTGTCGCGGCGGCCCGGTGTCCTCGGGGGCCGCCGTGAACTCGCCCTCCACGACGCCGTCCGGTGTGTCCATCGTCGGGGCGCTGAAGCGGAGTCCGTCGGTGGCCGGACGGCGCACTTCCGCGCCGTCCGACTCCTCGCCGCCGACCTCCAGGTGGAAGGCGTACCCGACGGTCTCCTCCTTGACGGCGTCGACCATGGCGGTGAACATGTCGAAGGCCTCCCGCTCGTACTCGATGACCGGGTCCCGGCCCAGCGTCGAGCGCAGGTGGATGCCCTCGCGCAGGTAGTCCATCTCGGCGAGATGGTCGCGCCACTTACGGTCGAGGACCGTGAGCGCGATGCGCCGCTCCAGGTCCCGCAGGACCTCGGGGCCGAGTTCGGCCTCGCGCTCCCGGTAGGCCGCGTGGATGTCCGCCATCACGGCCTCGGCCAGATCGGCCCTGGTGAGGTAGGCGCGGTCACCTGCCCGCTCCTCAAGCTCCTCGGCGGTGACCCCTACCGGATAGAGCTGTTCGAAGGCGCCCCACAGCCGCTCCAGGTCCCACTCCTCGGGGAAGCCCTCGTCGGTCTCGTGCTCGATGTACGCCGCGACGGTGTCGTCCATGAAGTGCAGGACCTGGTCGTGCACGTCCTCGCCTTCCAGGAGGCGCCGGCGCTCGGCGTAGATCTGCCGGCGCTGCCGGTTGAGCACCTCGTCGAACTTCAGGACCTCCTTGCGGGACTCGAAGTGCTGCATCTCCAGCTGCGCCTGTGCGGAGACGATCGCGCGGGTGACCATCTTGTGCTCGATCGGCACCTCGTCTGGCACGTTCGCCATGGTCATCACCCGGTTGACGACATCGGCCCGGAACAGCAGCAGCAGATCGTCGTCGAGCGAGAGGTAGAACCGGGACTCGCCCGGATCCCCCTGGCGCCCGGAACGGCCGCGCAACTGGTTGTCGATGCGCCGGGACTCGTGGCGCTCGGTTCCCAGGACGTAGAGACCGCCCAGCTCCACGACCTCCTCGTGCTCCCGCGTGGTCTCGGCGGCGATGCGGTCGGCCGCCTCTCGGCGTTCCTCCGCGGTCATGTCCTCGGTCTGTCCGAGAAGCGCCAGCGCCTCCGGGTTCCCGCCGAGCATGATGTCGGTGCCGCGCCCGGCCATGTTCGTGGCGATCGTGACGGCGCCCCTGCGGCCGGCCTGGGCGACGATCGCGGCCTCCCGGGCGTGGTTCTTCGCGTTGAGCACCTCGTGCCGGATGCCCTGCCTCTGCAGCCGCCGGGACAGTTCCTCGGACTTCTCGACGGAGGTGGTGCCCACCAGGACGGGCCGGCCCGTGGCGTGCTTCTGGGCGATGTCGTCGACGATCGCCGCGTACTTCGCCTCCTTGGTGCGGAAGATCTTGTCGGGGTGGTCCAGGCGCCGATCCGGCTTGTTCGGCGGGACCGCGACCACGTGCAGCTTGTAGATCTTGAGGAACTCGGCCGCCTCCGTCATCGCCGTACCGGTCATGCCGGCGAGCTTGTCGTAGAGGCGGAAGAAGTTCTGCAGGGTGATCGTGGCGAAGGTCTGGTTCTCGCCCTGGATCGCCACGTTCTCCTTCGCCTCGATCGCCTGGTGCAGCCCGTCGTTGTAGCGGCGGCCCGGCAGGATGCGTCCGGTGTGCTCGTCGACGATCAGCACCTCGCCGTCCACGACGACGTAGTCCCTGCCCTTCAGGAAGTGCTGCCTGGCTTTGAGGGCGTTGTTCAGGTGGCTGAGGAGATGCGTGTGCTGCACCTCGAACAGTTCGTCGGCGCCGCGCTCGCTCTCCATGCCGAGCCCGTCCATCACCTTCTGCAGCCCGCGGTCCGTGACGGACACCGTCCGTTTCTTCAGGTCGTACTCGTAGTCGTGGCGGCGCCGCAGGTCCTCCTTCTCGTCCCGGCCCTCGGGCCCGGGGAACATCTCGTCCTGGATGCGCACCCCCTCCATGGGCCGCACGATCCGGGCGAAGGCCTTGTACCAGTTACCGGAGTCCTCCACGGCGGGCCCCGAGATGATCAGCGGTGTGCGTGCCTCGTCGATGAGGATCGAGTCGGCCTCGTCGACGACGGCGAAGTGGTGGCCGCGCTGCACCAGTTCGTCCTTCGACCGCGCCATGTTGTCGCGCAGGTAGTCGAAGCCGAACTCGGTGTTGGTGCCGTACGTGATGTCGCACTCGTACTGCGTGCGGCGCTCGTCCGGGGGCGACTGGGACTTGATGACGCCGACGGTCAGGCCCATGAACCGGTAGGCCCGGCCCATCCACTCGGCGTCCCGCCCGGCCAGGTAGTCGTTGACCGTGACGACGTGAACACCCTTGCCGGTCAGGGCGTTCAGATAGACGGGCAACGTGGCCGCCAGCGTCTTTCCCTCGCCAGTCCGCATCTCCGCGATGTTGCCGAGGTGCAGTGCCGCCCCGCCCATGATCTGGACGTGGAAATGGCGCATGCCAAGTGTCCGCCAGGCGGCCTCGCGTATCGCGGCGAACGCCTCCGGCAGCAGATCCTCAAGGCTCTCACCGGCGGCATGACGCTCCTTGAACTCCCGCGTGAGAGCTTTGAGTTCGTCGTCGGTGAGCTCCTCGAACACCTTCGCAAGGGAGTCGACGTGCTTGGCGATGCGCTCCAACTGGCGCAGTACGCGCCCCTCTCCGACCCGCATGATCCGGCTGGTTATTCCGTCAAGACCGAGACCCGGCACTGGAACGCCCCCCAACTACATCGCGTCCACGAGCATCCGTATCCAGCGGTTGGCGCGCTGGAGAATGTGGACGCCTTGCTGATTGGCCTTGATCACCTCACGCAGCACGGGGTCCTGGGCGAACTCCACGGCACTGCGGAAAAGCTGCTGAATGACGGGCCTTTCACCCGGCCGCCCGGCGTCGAGCAGGGCGTCGACGTCCCTCAGGTCGATTCTCCGGACGGGAATCGGGTCGAAGGAGGCGACCGGTGGCCTCGGTTCCTCGTCGACCACGGCGAGCGCGCAGTCGTTCAGCAGGACGGCCAGCGCGTCCCGGTGCGCCTCGAAGACCCCCGGAGCCATGGTGCGCGCTGTCTCGACAAGCGGCAGGACGTCGTTCCGCACGGTCCGCAGCGCATGGACCCGTTCCCCCTCGTCGAGCTGTCGGCGCGCCCGGTCGCGGGCGTGTGTCAGCAGCTCGGAGATTCTGTGAGCGTTTTCGTCCCCGTTTCTTTGGCGCATGCGCCGCCCCCGTTCGCCTTTTACTCATTCTCGTCGCGTGACTTCCGAGCGACAAGCAGCAGAATGACGGACGGGGCAGCGATCGGCCTGCGGGGTGAAATTCCTTGGAAGCGACGGAAGTTCACCCCGCGGAAAAGGGTCAGCGAATGGGGCGGTGGACGTTTTTCCGGCGTGCCGGGCCCGGTGTCGCGTCGGCGATCCACGGTCCGTCCCCGGACGGGTCCACGATCCCTTGTTCCAGCCATTCGTACGTCCCGGACAGGACGCCCTTGACCACCGTGCGGTCCAGGTTGTCGGTGTTGCTCCACAGGCGGCCGAAAAGTTCCTCGACACGGATGCGGGACTGCCGGCAGAAGGCGTCGGCGAGCTGGTACGCCTCGCGACCGTGCTGCCCCCTCCTGCGCAGGTGCTCGGCACGTACGCAGGCCGCGCTCATCGCGAACAGTTCGGCGCCGATGTCCACGATCCGACCCAGGAAGCCCTGCTTGGTCTCCATGCGGCCCTGCCAGCGGGACATGCCGTAGAAGGTGGAGCGGGCGAGCTTGCGGGCGCTGCGCTCGACGTACCGCAGGTGCGGCGAAAGGTCGACCTGCTGGTGGAACTCCCCGTACGCGCCCGGGAGCTGGCCCGGTCCGGCGACCAGCTTCGGCAGCCAGCGGGCGTAGAAGGCACCGGCGTTCGCCCCCGCCCTCGCCTTGTCGGCCAGGGACTTGTCCGGGTCGATCAGGTCACCGGCCACCGACAGGTGTGCGTCCACCGCCTCACGGGCGATCAGCAGGTGCATGATCTCCGTGGAGCCCTCGAAGATGCGGTTGATGCGCAGGTCGCGCAGGAGTTGCTCGGCCGGCACCGCCCGCTCGCCGCGGGCCTTGAGGGACGCCGCCGTCTCGAAGCCGCGGCCGCCGCGGATCTGGACCAGCTCGTCGGCCATCAGCCAGGCCATCTCGGAGCCGTACAGCTTCGCGAGGGCGGCCTCGATACGGATGTCGTTGCGGTCCTCGTCGGCCATCTGGGACGACAGGTCGAGCATGGCCTCCAGGGCGAAGGTCGTCGCCGCAATGAAGGAAATCTTGGAGCCGACCGCCTCGTGCAGCGCGACCGGCTTGCCCCACTGCTCCCGGGCCCCCGACCACTCCCGGGCGATCTTCAGACACCACTTACCGGAGCCCACGCACATGGCGGGCAGCGACAGCCGGCCGGTGTTCAGCGTGGTGAGCGCGATCTTCAGGCCCGCGCCCTCCGGACCGATGCGGTTGGCGGCCGGGACGCGGACGCGGTGGAAGCGGGTGACGCCGTTCTCGATGCCTCGCAGACCCATGAAGGCGTTGCGGTTCTCGACGGTGATGCCTTCCGACGCCGCCTCCACGACGAACGCCGTGATGCCGCCCTTGTGGCCCTCCGACCTCGGGACCCGGGCCATGACGACCAGCAGATCGGCGACCACGCCGTTGGTGGTCCACAGCTTCACGCCGTCGAGAACGTACTCGTCTCCGTCGGGTACGGCGGTGGTGGCAAGGCGGGCCGGGTCGGAGCCGACGTCCGGCTCGGTGAGCAGGAACGCCGAGATGTCGGTGCGGGCGCAGCGCGGCAGGAACGTGTCCCGCTGCTCCTGGGTGCCGAAGAGTTTCAGCGGCTGCGGTACTCCGATCGACTGATGCGCGGACAGCAGCGCGCCGATCGCCGGGCTCGCGGAGCCGGCCAGGGCGAGCGCCTTGTTGTAGTACACCTGGGTGAGGCCCAGGCCGCCGTACTTGGTGTCGATCTTCATACCGAGGGCGCCGAGCTCCTTGAGCCCGTCGATCGTCTCGTCGGGGATCTGGGCCTCGCGCTCGATGCGGGCGCCGTCGACCTGTGTCTCGCAGAAGTCGCGCAGCTTGGCCAGGAACTCCTCACCACGCTGCGCGTCCTCGTCGTCGGGCATCGGGTGCGGATGGATGAGGTCGAGCCGGAAGCGGCCGAGGAAGAGTTCCTTGGCGAAGCTGGGCTTGCGCCAGTCCTGCTGGCGCGCGGCCTCAGCGACCTGGCGTGCCTCACGCTCGGTGACGGTGGGCTTGGGAGTGGGAGCTGTTGGTGCGGACATGAGGCTCACCTCGCCGCGAATCGGGATCCGATGGGGCGTACTGCGGCCAAGATGACGTACAACCGCAAAGATCGCTGGACGGCGATCCCATGGACGTACGTTACCGACCGGTGCTACTCGATCGTTCGTACCCCATTTGGGGCGAGGTCACCAGTCCTCGCGCAGCCACGGGCCCGGGAAACAGCGTCAGCCGAGGCCCCTCTCGCCTTCCGGGACGGGCGCGGTGGGCGGTGTTGCGTCGGGGGGCCTTCCGGGGGACGGTTCGGGGTACATCCCCGCGAAAGGAGCCCACGGTGTCCGAGGACCTGAGCGCGGTGGCGCGATTCCTGTACGAGGCGGGAACGCTGAAGAACAGCGCACGCACCGGGTGGTGGATGGTGGGCGTGCACAACCCCGAGTCGGTCGCGGAGCACTCATGGCGCACCGCCCTCATCGCGACGATCATCGCCGGGCTGGAGGGCGCGGACCCGGCCAGGGCCGCGTTCCTCGCCGTGTGGCACGACTCCCAGGAGACCCGCACCGGAGACGTGAACCACCTCGGGAAGAGGTACGCGAGCACAGCCGACCCGCGCGAGATCACCGCGGACCAGGTCGCCGGCATGCCCGAGGTCCTCGCCGAGGCCGTGAAGGAGCTCGTCGCCGAGTACGAGGCGTCACAGAGCCCGGAGGCCGTCTGTGCCCGTGACGCCGACAAGCTGGAGTGCATGATCCAGGGAGTCGAGTACAAGGCCCAGGGCTACGAGAACGCTCAGCGCTGGATCGACAACAACCGTGGCCGCATCACGACGAAGACCGGTCATGCGCTCGCCGACGCCGTGCTGGAGACCGGCTCGCTGGACTGGCTGCGGGTGGCGCTCGGCGAGGAGCGGCGCTGACGCCAGTACCGCAACAGGCGACGTTTGCCCCGTCGCGGCGGCCGGCGCGTAGGGTGCCCCGATGACCGAAATGCCAGAGGAGTTCGCACGGAGCACTGTCGAGCGCGAAGGGGAGCCCGGTGCGGCATGGCTTGCCGAACTACCCGGGATCGTGGACGAGTTGCTGGAACGCTGGGGGTGCGTGCCGGACGGCGAGGTCATGCACGGGGGTGTCGGGATCGTCGTCCCGGTGCGACGGCATGCCGGAGGGACCGCTGTGCTGAAGGTGTCGTTTCCGCACCCCGGCAACGTCCATGAGCCGGACGCTTTCGAGGCGTGGGGCGGGCGCGGGGCGGTCTTGCTGCACGAGCGCGACGACGGGCGCTTCGCGATGCTGCTGGAGCGGGTACGGACCTCGACCCTGGCACAGGTCGAGGACGGCGACGAGGTGGTGACGGTCGCGGGGCAGCTCAATCACCGGTTGGCCGTTCCCGCGCCGCCCGGCCTGCCCCGACTGCGGGAGCAGGCCGACGCCTGGGAGGAGCGGCTGCGCAAGGATGCCGGGGAGCTGACGCACGCACTGCCGCGTGGGGTGGTGGACGCCGCCGTGGCGACCGTCCGCGAGCTGGGTCGCGCCCAGCCGGACACCCTCGTCCACGGGGACCTGCACGCCAGGAACATCCTGCGCGCCGACCGTGAGCCATGGCTGGCCGTCGACCCGAAGGGGTACGCGGGTGACCCCGCGTACGACGGCGGCACGCTGCTCAAGTCGCGCGCACTGACGCTCCTGGAGGCGGGCGACCTGCGCAAGGCCGTTCACCGGGTCCTGGACGTGTTCGCCGAAGCCGCGGAACTCGACCGCGAACGGGTCCTTCGCTGGGCCCAGTTCCATGCCGTCGAGGCCGCGTTCTGGGGTCGCCGTCACGGCTTCCGGGTTGCCCGCGGCGGATCACGACTGGCCTGGATCACCGCATTCGTGGACCACTTGGCGGAAATACTCACGGAACGCGCTCAAGGGCTGTGAATTCGTTCGAGGACCGGACCCTCGGGCCGACACCGTCGGGTCACACGGAGCGGCGCATGACCACCCGCGGCCACCGGTCCAGGCCGTGCGCCGCCTCCCGCGCACGGATGTCCCGGAGGCCGGGGCTGAGCACGGCGTCGTCGAGGGGCTGGAAGCCGCAGCGCGCGTAGTAGGGCGCGTTCCACGGGACATCGGTGAACGTGGTGAGGGTCAGGGCGGGAAGGCCGTCGGTCACCGCCCTGACGGCGGCGTGTTCCAGCAGCGACCGGCCGATACCGCGGCGCGCGCTGTCCGGGTGCACCGACACCTGTTCGATGTGGAGGTTGCCGTCGACGCGTTCGGCGATGAGGTAGGCCACCGGTACATCGGCGGAGTCGACCGCGACCCAGGCCAGCCCGGCCTTCTGGTAGTGGGCGAGTTCGTCGAGCGGGAGCGGCTCGTCGTCGGCGATCTCCGGCATGCCGATGTCGTGGAAACAGCGCCCGGCAGCTCGCTCGATGTCCTGGAGCAAGGGCAGTTCTTCGGTACGGACCGCTCGTATACGCATGACTCCATGGTGCCTTCGCGGTCCGTGCGTCGGTGAGGCGGCCCCGACGGACCGGGACCGCACCGCGAAGCTCATCGCCGTAGGCCAGGAGTTCGCCAGGATTGAGCCATCGGTGGTCGATTTCCGGTCGGCTCGCGGTACTGTGCGGCGGTGACCACGCATTCGAACACACCTGCAGGCTGGTACCCCGATCCGCACGGGGCGCCCCGGACGCTCCGCTACTGGGACGGCTCCCAGTGGACCCAGCACACGCAAGCCGACCAGCAGGTCCAGTCCGCGCCACAGGCGGCGCAGCAGGCCTCCGTCGATGCGCGCGTCCAGCGCCAGGTGCAGGTGCAGGCCGGGGTCGCCCCGAGCGGTGGCGGCGGCGGCACCATGTTCAGCGAGCCGGTGCTGGTGGTGAACCAGAAGGCCAAGCTGATCGAGCTGACGAACGAGTACAGCGTCTTCGACCAGAACGGCAACCAGATCGGTTCGGTCACGGAGGTCGGGCAGAGCGCGCTGCGGAAGGTGCTGCGCTTCCTCTCCAGCATTGACCAGTTCATGACCCACAGGCTGGAGATCCGCGACGCCTACGGGCAGCCGCAGCTCAAGCTGACCCGGCCCGCGAAGATCTTCAAGTCGCGGGTGGTCGTGGAGCGTCCGGACGGCCAGGTCGTCGGCGAGATCGTCCAGCAGAACGTGTTCATGAAGATCAACTTCGCGATGAACGTGAACGGCCAGAAGGTCGGCGCGATCAAGGCGGAGAACTGGCGCGCCTGGAACTTCGCGATCGTCGACCACGCCGACAACGAGGTCGCCCGGATCACCAAGACCTGGGAGGGCCTGGCGAAGACGATGTTCACCACCGCGGACAACTACGTCCTGCAGATCCACTACCAGCTGCCCGAACCGCTGCTGAGCCTGGTGGTGGCCGCGGCCCTGACCGTGGACACGGCACTCAAGCAGGACAGCCGGGGCCTCGGCTGAGGCACGGGGTGGCGGCCCCTGCCATCCGTGATGAAGCGGACAGCCGGGGCCGCGCCACACTCGGCAACCGTTCCGTGGCGACCCGTACGTCGAGCCCGTCGTCCGCTACGAGCGACGGCGCTACTCGCGGTCGTCAACGGGTGGCCATGCCCGAGACTAGGAACCGGCCGGGTGGTGCGGTTCGCGCCACATGGCCCACAGAACCGGCCCGTTCTCCGGTAGCCGCAGCTCCTCGCGCACGGTGAAGCCGAAGTGCTCGTAGAAGGGGAGGTTGGACGGCTTGGAGGACTCCAGGTAAGCGGGCAGGCCGGCTTCGTCGGCCTTGGCCAGCCCCGAGCGCAGCAGGGCGGCTCCGTGCCCCTGGCCCTGGGCGGCCGGGTCGGCGCCGATCAACGCCAGGTACCAGTGCGGTTCCTGGGGTGTGTGCTTGGCGACCGTCTCGATCGTGTCCCTGAACAGGGGAGCTCGGTCACCAAGGATGTTCAGGAGCTCCTGAACGGTCTCCGCGTCGGGAACGGCCTTGGCCTGCGCCTCCGGCGGCACCCAGAAGGCGGCTGCCGAGTCGGTGCGCTCACATACGGCGTGATGGACGTACTGCCGGGTGAAGATCGTGGTGAAATAGCGGCCCATCGCCGCCTCGCGCGAGGCGCCTTCGGTGAAGAACCCGCGCATCATCGGGTCGTCATCGAAGGCGCGAGCCAAGGTGCGACTGATCAGCGGAGCATCGTCGATCGTTGCCGTCTTCGGGGTAACGGTTATTGACATACGGGTCATTCTGCACCCCGATGATCTTGGTCGACGGGGTGGGGTCCGGTCGGCCACCAGGGGCAACGGGGCCGCACTATGACGGGAGTTGCGTACCCCGCGATGATCCCGCGGTGCTCCCGCGACCCCGAAGAGCCGGCCAAGAATCGACTGTTTCCACAGGTCAGCGGGTATCAACGACAACGGCCGAAGCCCCCGCACAGTGGGTTATTCGCAGCGCGCTGACCTGCGGTTTTCCTCCGACCTGCGCAAACGCTCGCCGGTTCGGCCCGTCTCACCCCGTTTCGGCGCGTCTCAAGCCGTCTCAGCCCGCTGCCGTGTTCCCGTGGGAACACGGCAGCGGGAACACCAACACGTTTTCGCCCTGCCCTGCGGACACCCGCTCCGGCACTCCATGTCGGCGGAAAGCAGCCCCTCCTCCGCCTCCCCTATTGCCGGGCGGACACGGCAGCGACCCCTCATGCCCCACTCCGCGGCGTCGAAGTGGAAGCGATCGGTTACGCCACGCGTGGCGATGCGTTCGGCGATCAGCCCTGGATCAGCGGTGTGAACCCATTGCACGTCTGCTTCGTTTCGTCTTCCGCTGGCGAGTCCGTCTCGTGGAACAGGCCTGACACCGGGGGTGGGTCGGCGGCGCTACTGTGTCAACCCGCCTGAACTCCGCCAGATTTGGAGCTGCCCCCACGTGAACAGCGTCGATCCTTTTCGTCTCGTCGTTACTGGCGGCGGGACTGGTGGGCACACGTACCCCGCGCTGACCGCAGTGCGTGCTCTGCAGACGCGACTGGCCGCTGACGGCAGGGCACTGGAGGCTCTCTGGATCGGAACGGCCGACGGCTTGGAGGCACGCGTGGCCCCGGCCGAGGGCATTCCGTTCACGAGTGTGGCGACCGGAAAGATCCGCCGCTCCAGCAATCCGCTGAAGCTGGCCTCGCCAGCGAACGTCCGCGACATGGCACGGGTGCCGCTCGGTGTGATGCAGGCCCGGAAGGCCATCGACAAGTTCCGGCCGGACGTGGTGCTCGCGACAGGCGGCTACGTCGCGGTGCCGGCCGGGCTCGCTGCGCGGATGTGCCACCGGCCGCTCGTGCTGCACGAGCAGACGGTGCGGCTGGGACTGGCGAACCGGAAGCTCGCGGCGTCGGCTGCGCGAATCTGCGTGTCGTCGGAGTCGACGCTCTCTCTGCTGGGGGAGTCGGTGCGGCAGGTCGCGGTGGTAACAGGGAACCCGGTGCGGCCGGAAGTCTTGGCGGGGCACGCGGACAAGGCAGTCCAGGCGCTGGGGCTGTTCGGTTTCGACCGGCAATTGCCGACCGTGTACGTCACAGGCGGTGCCCAGGGAGCGCAGCAGATCAACGAACTGATCGGTGAGGTGCTGCCGTGGCTGCTGGGGATGGCAAACGTGATCCACCAGAGCGGTCCGGACAACGTGGACGGCCTGCGGGCACGGGCTGCCGGGCTGCCCTCCGAGCTGCAGGGCCGCTACCACCCGACAGGCTTCGTGGGCCCGGAGCTGCCCGACGTCCTGGCCCTCGCGGATGTGGTGGTTTCCCGCAGCGGCGCGGGGACGCTCGCGGAGCTGACCGCGCTGGGCAAGCCGGCTGTGTTCGTGCCGCTGGCGTCGTCGGCGGGCAACGAGCAGGCGTACAACGCGCGGCATCTGCAGGAGGCCGGGGCCGCAGTTGCGCTCGAAGGCGATGTGACGGCCGACCGGATGCGGGAAGCAGTGGGTCCGCTCTTGGCCGATGCCCACTTGCGGGGGGCGATGGCGGAGCGGGCTCGTGCGCACGGCCGTCCGGACGCGGCCGACAGGCTCGTGGACGAGATCCTGTCCGTTGCCGCGTCCGGCTGACCAGCTTTCAGGTCAGGAACTTGCGCATGATGCGGCTCCCACGGTCTGGAGGGCCTGTCCGAGGGCGGTTGCGACCTGGTCGACGTCCGTCTCGGTGAGGTGTTGGTGGAAGGGCAGCGTCAGGATCTCCCTCGCGACTTGCTCGGTAGCGGGCAAGTCGCGCCGCCAGGTGGCGAAGGCCGGCTGGAGGTGGTTGGGCGGGTAGTGGACGCCCACGCCGATGCCCTGGGTCCGCAACTGCGCGAACACCTCGTCCCGGTGAGGGATGCGGACCTGGCACAGGTGTGGCACAGATCGGTCGGGGTCGACGTCGACCATGGTGACGCCGTCCAGTGGAGCGAGTACACGCCGGTATGTGCGCCAGAGGCTTTGGCGGGTGCGCTCGGTGTTCTCGAAGTGAGCGAGTTGGGCCAGGCCGATGGCGGCGTTGATGCCGGACATCTGGTAGCGCAGGCCGAAGTCTTCCACGCGGTAGCTGGTGACGTTCGCGCGTTCCGCCTGGGACTGGACGACGCCGAGAAGCCGCAGCCGGCGGACGGTGTCGGCTTCGTGGCGGGTGCGCGGGACGACCATGCCGCCCTGGCCGCAGGTGAGGTTCTTGATCGGCCCGAAGGAGAAGCAGGTCAGGTCACCGGTCGCGCCGACGCGCCGGGCGCCGTAGCGAGAGCCGAAGGCGTGCGCAGCGTCCTCGACGATGACGATGCGCCGCTTGCTCAATTCCTTGCGGATGGGAGTGAGGTCGACGGCCCGGCCGCCGAACAGGACGGGGAGGACGGCGGCCGTCTTGTCGGTGACCGCCTCCATGACGAGCTGGTCGGTCACGCACAGCGTGGCGGGGTCGATGTCCACGAACCGCGGAATCGCGCCGACGGCGAGGACCGCCTGGACGGTCGCGCAGAACGTCATGCTGGGGACGATCACCTCCTGGCCGGCACCGATCTCGGCGGCGAGCAGCGCCGTGTGCAGGGCGGCCGTGCCGGAGGTGACGGCCACGGCGTCGCGGACGCCGAGGAACTCGGCGACCTTCCGCTCGAACCGCTCGGTGACGTCCGTGTGCCCGTACTGCCCGGACTGGAGGACGTCGGCAACCGCGGTGGTCTCTTCCCCGTACAGGTACGGGCTGGCGTTGCGCCGGGCATCCGGCCTCGGCGAGTTGGTATGCGTGGTCACTTCGCCTCCGTGTTCGGCCGGATGATCGGTCGAATCAGCGCGCTGGCCGTCTCCAGGGCCGAGGATGCGTCCGCAGCCGACGGCCCGGCGGCGACGAGCAGGCCGATCTTGTGGCCGGAATGGTCATGCGGCCGTACGAGGTCGCCCGGCTTGGCGTACAGCTCGACATCGGTGATCCAGGGGGTGTTGCGGGTGTCGGCGACACCCTCCCACCTGACCAGCTCGCCTTCCACGGCGAGCGGTGAGCCGATCAGCTCCAGCGCCGCATGCGCGGCGCGCGTTGGCGTCAGGTGGCCGCCGAACGGCTCACCGAGCGCGAGCGCGATGAGCGCACGCACGACGTCCACTCCATAGGCGGCCGCGAGCAATCGCGGGACGCCGTCACCGCCGAGACGTGCGTTGGCCTCGATGACGCGCTCCCGGCCGTCGTAGGCAGCTGCTGACAGGGGTCATGGCAGCGGGAGCGACAGCCGTCGTGGGCGCCCGGCCCGCCTCGGCCGCACCGGTGCCCGACCTCGAAGAGTCGCTATTCCGCCTCCCACAGGCCGCGCCCGTGCCGCTGCCCCAGTTGATCGGGCAGATCGCAGCCGCACGGCGGGACTACTGCGCCACCCAATACACCAGTCTCGGCCACGAGCTGCCCCAGCTGATCGCGTCAGCGGAAGCCACCAGAGACGCCTCGACCGGCCGCGCCCGCGACACAGCGCACTTGGTGGTCGCCCGCGCGTACGTGCTGGCCGCCAAACTCGCGACCAAGCAACACAGCGACGCGGCGTGGGTGGCCGCCGACCGCGCCCTGTACGCCGCACGCTCCAGTGGAATCCCGGTCGCAGTCGGGGAGGCCTCCCGCATGCTGGCGATCGCCATGCGCCGATCCGGCCGACCTGCAGCCGCGGTACACCTGCTCACCCAAGAGGCCGCAGACCTGGATACCTCGCAGGACAAAACTGGAGCAGTCCGTACAACACTGCTGCTGACCGGGGCATACTCGGCGGCCACAGGCGCAGACCGGTCGACGGCATTGACCCTCCTACAGGAGGCCGAGCAGGAGGCGGACCGCAGGCCGGCAGTGTCGGGGCTGTTCACCGTGGAGGCCTCCCGGACACAGGTGGACGCGTACCGGATCAGCGTGCTCAACGCGCTCGGCACCCCGGACGAGGCCGTCGCGGTCGCGGCCCAGCTCAACATGAGCCACATGCCCAACGCGGAACGGCGCGCACGAGCCTGGACCGACATCGCCCGCATGTGGAACGCACTTGGGAACGGGTCACAGACATTCGAGGCCCTGCAGCGGGTCGAGCAAGAGGCACCGCAGGAAGTCCGTCGGCCCGCCCTGCGGGCGCTGACGGCCGGACTTCTGTATGGGCCGGTCCGTGTGGAAGGCGTGCGGGAGTTCGCGAGGCGTACCGGGGCTCTGGCCAGCTGAGCCGCCTACTCGGAGCGCCAGGTGTTCCACCCTGGCGGCACCGCAGGCCCTCTCACAGGCACAGGGTCGCCGCATGGTGGGGGCAGCACAGTGTACGGCTGGCGGTGTTCCCATTACTCCGAAAGAGTCGGCCAGGAATCGACTGTTTCCCAAGGTCAGCGTAGGGATACACGCCGACGGCCGAAGCCCCCGCACAGTGGGCTCCGGCCGTCGGTTGTGGTTGGCTCAGAGAGCCAGGTCCGTCAGGACCAGGACGCGCTCGTAGGTGTAGTCGTCCATCGCGGAACGCACGCCCTCGCGCCCGACACCGGAGCGCTTGGTGCCGCCGTACGGCATCTGGTCGGCCCGGAAGGAGGGCGCGTCACCGATGACGACACCGCCGACCTCGAGGGCGCGGTGGGCACGGAAGGCGACCTGGAGGTCGTGCGTGAACACGCCTGCCTGGAGGCCGTACTTGGAGTCGTTGACCGCGGCGAACGCCTCGGCCTCGCCGTTCACCTTCTGCACGGTGAGGACCGGTCCGAAGACCTCCTCGCTGGCGAGGGTCACGCCGGCCGGGACGTCGGTGAGCACGGTCGGCGCGTAGGTGGCACCGTCCCGCTTGCCGCCGGTCAGGAGCGTGGCGCCCGCGCCCACGGCCTCGTCGACCCAGGACTCCACGCGCTTCGCGGCGTCCTCGCTGACCAGCGGGCCGACGTCCGTCGCGTCATCGGAGGGGTCACCGGTGACCAAGGCCTCGACGGCGGCCACGATGCGCGGCACCAGCCGGTCGTACACTGCGGCGTCGGCGATCACCCGCTGCACGGAGATGCAGGACTGGCCGCCCTGGTAGTTGGAGAACAGGGCGATACGCTTCGCGGCCCAGTCCAGGTCCTCGTCGCTCGCGTAGTCGGCGAGGACGACGGCCGCGCCGTTGCCGCCCAACTCCAGGGTGCAGTGCTTGTGCGGCACCGAGTCCATGATCGCGTAGCCGACCTTCTCGGAACCGGTGAAGGAGATGACCGGCATGCGCTCGTCCTGGACGAGGGCGGGCATCTTGTCGTTGGTAACCGGCAGGACCGACCAGGAACCGGCGGGCAGGTCGGTCTCGGCGAGCAGCTCGCCGAGGATCAAGCCGGACAGCGGAGTGGCCGGCGCCGGCTTGAGGATCATCGGCACGCCCGCGGCGATGGCCGGGGCGATCTTGTGGGCGCACAGGTTCAGCGGGAAGTTGAACGGCGCGATACCAAGGACAACACCCTTGGGGAAGCGGCGGATCAGCGCCAGACGGCCCTGGCCGCCGGCATCGGTGTCGAGGCGCTGGCCCTCGCCGCCGTTGAAGCGGCGGGCCTCCTCGGCCGCGAAGCGGAACACGGAGACGGCACGGCCGACCTCGCCGCGGGCCCACTTGATGGGCTTGCCGTTCTCGGCGGAGATGAGCTGCGCGATCTCCTCGGTGCGCTCGACGAGCCGCTTGGCGACGTGGTCGAGGGCGGCGGCCCGCGCGTGGGCCGGGAGGGCGGCGAACTCGTCCCGTACGGCGTACGCGGCGGCGACCGCCTCCTCGACCTGGGCCTCGGTCGGGACACTGACCTTGCCGACGAGCCGGCCGTCCCACGAGTTGGTGACGTCGAAGGTGGTCTCGCCGGTGGCCTGGCGGCCGGCGAGCCAGAAGGCGTGGGTGGCAGTCATGTTCGGGTCCCGGCCCTTCCGAGGTTGGATGTCCTTGGGTTGCGTCGTCCACGGTAGGGCCGGGGCGGCAATGGGTCGTTTGTCCGGGGAGTAGCACTGTGGTGCGGGCGTAGTACGGGATGTACAGCGGTTACGCGGATGTGGGCGGACTTGTGGCCTTCAAGGGTGCGGTCGCGGTGCCCGACAGGACGGCCGGCACGGTGAAAACGATCGAGCTCGGGCCGGAAGGTGGCACGGGGGGGATCTCGGTGTCGGCGATCGGTGTTCGTCGTGCTTTGTCAGGCGGGAAGCGTGCCGGCGATCGTGGCGGCCATGGCTTGTGCTCCGGCGCCGTTGGGGGCTGGGTCATGAGTTCAGTTCTCCTGGGAGCGCAGCAGGTGGCGGGTGAGATCGTCGAGGCGGGCCGCGTCGGCAAGGGCGAACGACGGGTTGTCCAGGTTGATCCGGTCGGCCGGGGTGAAGGCGCTGAGCGGTTCGGAGGGTGGGGCGTCGATGCGGGCGGTGATCGGTTTGATGCCTTCCTCGACGGTGGCGCCGTGCTTCTTGAGTGCCGCGACGTGGGCGGCAGTGGCCGGGTCGTACTCGCCGGCGAAGCTGGTCGAGACAGGGCCGGGGTTGATCAGCACGTAGCGGGTGGGGCTGGCGGCATTGCGGGCGGCGAAGGCGACGCCGAGCAGGTTGTTGGCGCGGCCGGCCTGCATCTGGGCAGCGACGCCGTCGTAGCAGTGTTCGAGCATGACGTCGTTCCAGTGGATGCGGCCGACAGGGACGCCGGGCGCGGGCCCGGACACGTTGACGATGACGCGCGGCCGGTCCAGACCGTGGCTGAGCAAGAACCGGCTGAGGTACTCCAACGCAAAGGTGCCTTCCATGCCTTCGGCCGTGACGAACCGGGCGGAGCGGAAGTATCGCGCGCCCAGCACCAGCGCGTGCACAGCGGCGAAGCCGTCGTTGATCTCCTCGATGACGCGCCGGTTGTCGGCGACCAGGCTCAGGTCGGCCTGGATGAAGTGCGCTTCGGGAAGAGCGGCGGCCTTGGCGGGGTCACGGCCGACGATGACGACGGTGTCGCCACGGTCGAGGTAGGTGCGGGCCAGGGCACGGCCCATCCCGTCAGTGCCACCGGTGATCACGATCGTTGTCATGAGAACGCCTTTCCGGACATAGAGGGTTCTTCCTGAGCGGCGGCCGGCGTTTCGGGGCGGCCGGGCAACAGCCGGACGGCGGCCAGCACGATCGCGAGCATCGCGACGACAAGCCTGAACACGCCGTGGAAGCCGGAGACCGGGCCGCCGGAGGTCTGCAAGATGAGCGTGACCAGGGCAATGCCGAGGGCTGCGCCGAGCTGGTTGAGGACATAGAGCACCGAACTGCCCTGCGCGACCATGGGAGCGGGCAGGGTTCGGTACAGCGAGCCCATGGTGGGCGCGCTGAAAGAGCCCATGCCCAGGCCGATGGTCAGGGCCGCCAGTACCGGCACCGCCTCGGGGGTGTGGGCTCCGACGAAGGTGAAGGCCAATGCGCTGAGAAGTGCCAGGACCGCGCCTCCATAGGCCAGACCACGGGTGCCGAGCCGGTCCGACAACCGTCCGGCCAGTGGCATGGCGATCGCGCCGCCGAGGCCGGCGGGGGCCATCAAGAGTCCGGCGGCCAGCACGCCGCGCCCGTGGACCTGCTGGTAATACAACGGGAGCACGAACAGGGTGGCGAAGTTGGCCAGGCCGCCCAGGCCCATGATGGTGACGCTGACTGTGAAGCCGCGGCTGGCGAACAGTCGCAGGTCGATCAAAGGCGGCATGCGCCGGGCGCGGAGGGCGTGGACGCCATAGGCGATCAGCAGCACAACGCCCGCAGCCAGTGGGGACAGCGCCTGCCAGACGGTGAAAGCAGCATGTTCGGCCGTCTGGGACAGGGCCAGAACCAGCGCGGCGAAGCCGGGGGCGAGCAAGGCAAGGCCGACGACGTCGAGGCGCTGCCGTGGCGCCTGCGGGTCTGCCGGGGGGTCGGCGGGGATCATGCGCAGCGCGAGCAGAGGCGCGCTCCCGGATGGGCACCCGCCAGATCGACGACACCGAACTGCACGAAATCGCCCGCGCCGCCGTCCGCACCTTCGTGGCAGCCTTCGGTGAAGCCGACGGTTGGACAGCGACAATCAACGCCGCCGGCCAGGCCGATCAGTTGTGCCTGGAGGCGCCGTCACTCCCCCGCCGCGGCCGTCGCCTTGAGCGCCAGCCACAGCTCCATCCGTACATCCGGGTCGTCCAGCGAGCGCCCCAGGATCTCCTCGACCCTCCGCATGCGGTAGCGCAGCGTGTGGCGGTGGACGCCGAGGTCGGCCGCCGCAGCGTCCCACTGGCCGTGGCGCGACAGCCAGGCCCGCAGCGAGGCCACCAGATCGCCCCGTCCCGTGGCGTCATGCTCGCGCAGGGCGCGCAGCAGGCCGTCCGCGAAGGCGCGCACTGCGTCGTCCGCGAGCAGCGGCAGCACCGACCCGGCCGCCAGTTCCTCGTGCTCGACCAGCGGCCGGCCCCGGCGTCGGGCCACCGACAGTGCCTGTTCCGCCTGCTTGTACGCGGCCGCCGCGGCGATCGGCCCGGCGGGCGCCGACATGCCCACGACCAGTTCGTTCTCGTCGGCGGCCGGCTGCTCGCGGGCCGCGGCCCGCGCCGCCTGCACCGCCGGCACGTAGTCCTGGCACGCGGTGACGGCGGCGCCGCCGTCCACGGCAAGCACGACGAGCCGCTCCCCGTCGGGCACGACGAGCACGGCCTCGCCGGAGCGCGCGGCCGCGGACTCCACCGTCTCGGCGAGCCCGTCCAGCGGATCGCCGTCCGTGTCGGCCCCCGCCAGCGGCGCGGCGGCCTGTGGCGCAGGCGCCACGCGCGCGTGCCCGTCGGCGTGCGCCCGGGCGGCCGACGCGGACGCCGACTCGGCGAGGATCAGCCGGAACGGCGCGTCCAGCAGAGCGCCGTACAGGTCCCCGGCCACCGCCCGCGCGTGGTCCGGCTGCCCGGCGAGCAGCAGGCGCAGCACGGCCGCCCCGATCCGCTGCTCGGCGGCGTGCAGGGACCGCGACCGTTCGGTGGTGAGGGTCAGCAGGGCGACGGCGGAGTGCACCGCGTACCGTTCGGCGGTGCCCAGCGGAGCCGCGGTACCCACGGCGAGCGCGGCGCGCGGGCGCCGCCCGGTGCCCAGGGAGTGCAGTTCGACCCGGTCCTCGCCGCTCGGCCCGCCGACCACGGAACTCGCCGGCGCGGGCCGCTCCCGCAGCCGTTCCACATCCGCGGTGAGCCGCGCGGCGCGGCGTCCCGCCCACTCGGGCGCGGCGGCGACGACGGCGCCGGACGCGTCGTACAGCGCGGCCCAGCCGTCGACCTGCGCGGCGAGCGCGCCCAGCAGCCCCTCGGGGCCCTCACTGAGGGCCTGGCGGGTCAGCTCACGCTGGGCGGCGAACCCGGCGGTCACCGCCCGGTACTGGTCAGCGGCGTTGGCCGCGGACACCGCCTTGCTGATGGCGAGGAAAGGGGTGCGCCGGGGCACCTCGAGCAGCGGGAGCCCTTCCTCGCGCGCGGCGACCACGAGAGCCTCGGGGATCTCGTCGTAGTTGACGCCGACGGCGAACCCGAGCCCGACCACGCCCGCGCCGGCCAGCCTCTTCACATAGCGCCGCATGACCTCCGGGTCCTCGGCGTCCAGCTTCAGCGCGGTGATCAGCAGCAGCTCACCGCCCTCCATATAGGGGACGGGGTCGGCGAGTTCGCTGACGTGTGCCCAGCGGACGGGGACGTCCAGGCGACCCTCGCCCGCGCGCACGGCCAGCTTGAGCGCGGAGTGATGGACGAGCGAGGCGAGCGTGAGGGGCATGAGGCCTTCAGGTCAGCACGGACTCTGTTCTGCGCAGAGTCCGTGACGGTCACGGACTGTGTGATCTCTGTGATCCTTTGGCCGCCGCGTATGAACGACCTATGCCGATTCTGCCTCACCGTACGGTCGCCTCGGACGCTTATGTCCGGACGTCCTGCTCAGGCGCCCGACCGCGCAGGTCCACGAGCAGTGGTGGCGCGTGCTCGCCCTTCCTGTCCGTCAGGGACAGCACCGCGTGCCCCGGCGGCACCGAGTGCGCCAGCTCGGACGCGGACCACCGCTCACGCTCCACCTGGCGGACGGTCACGGCGTCCGTGGTCACGGCCTTTCCGGTCACCAGCTTGCGCAGGGCGTGGATGGCCCGGGTCATGGGCTGGTGCGCGAAGACGGTGTGCTTGGCGACGTCCCGTGTCTCCACCCACTGTGTGCCCCAGGCCTGGGCGAACCGGCTGCCGTCCCACGTGGTGACGCCGGAGAAGGCCATACGGCAGCCGACCGCCCCGAGCAGCGGCCCGTGCAGGGCCTCGGGGACGTCGCCGATCGTACGCAGGGCGAGGACCACTCCTGCGTTCCGGGAGCGCAGCCGCTGGATGCGGCGTACCGACTCGGCGGTCACGGTCCCGGTGGCGTCGTCGAGGACCAGACAGGCGAAGTGGGAGCGCTCGCCGCCCCGCACGACGGCATCGAACTGGGCGAGGACCAGCCGGGTGATCAGCCGGGACGCCTCCTCGTGCCCGTGCTCGGGGAGGTCGATGCGGACCCGGAGCGGATGGTGGGCCACGGCGCGCAGCGAGAACGGCCGTACCGTGCCGCCGGCGCCGAAGAACTCGGCGAAGGCCGGACGGTCCAGCAGGGCGAGCCGGTCGGCGAGCGCCGGCCCCGCGTCGGCCGCGGTGCCGATCTGCCGGACGCGGGCGTCGAGTTCGCGACGCATCGCGGCGTGTTCCTCCCCCGAGAGAGCCTCGCGGAGGGACGACAGCGCCGACGGCTCGCCCTCCAGCAGCTCCCGCAGCACGGGCAGGGACGGGAAGGCGCCGTGCACCGCCCGGTAGGGGCCGAGCAGTTGCGCGAGCGCGGTCACGGCCCGCTGCCCGCCGACGGTGTCGAGGTCCCCGGCCAGGCCCTCGGCGAGGAAGGCGGCCGCTTCGTCGGGGTCGTCGCAGTCCGCGTAGGGGTCCAGGTCGTGGACGGACGAGGGGTCCCCGATCCGTACCACGACGTCGAACGCCGAGTCCGGGGCAAGCGGTGTACCGGCGGCACACACCGCGACGACGGCGCACCGGCCGGTCAGGGCCCGTAGCGCGAGGGACTCGACCACCGGCGCGACCAGATGGCGGGTCTTCCCGGAGCCCGGCGGCCCCACGGCCAGGAGCGAGGTGGCGAGCGCGTCCGTGCCGAGGGCCGCGCCCGCTCCGCGGTAGGCGAGGGGCGTGCGCTCCCCGGCCGCCCACTGCCCGATGCGGACCTGGTCCACGAGCAGGTCGTGCCGTGCTGCGCGGCCGGGCAGGTCCCGGGCTCCGGACGGGTGGGCCCAGGCGGCGCCGCCCTGGCGCAGCACCGTCTCGGTGAAGGCGGCGAGGCGTCCTTCGTTCCTGGCCGCGGTCCACGCGTACCCGACCCGGACGCAGTCCACGTCGTTCATCCGGCCGGCGAGGACTTCGGCGGTGAGTACGTCCGCCGCCTCGTGCGCTCCGGCTTCGCGGAGTTCGGGCCACTGCGCGCGGGGCAGGTCCGGGTCGGGCGGCGCGGTGCGGCTCTGCCCCGTACGGTCGCGCGCGGCGAGCCACTGCCGGGCCAGCGCCCACCAGCCGCCGATCCGCACGAACGGCCACAGGACCAGTGCCGTGATGAGCGCGTAGAGCCCGTCGGTGAGCATCTGCGACTGGAACAGGTCGTAGCCGCCGGAGACCAGCGCGACGAGGGAGAACACGGGGGCGGCGACCGGCAGGGCGTTCCAGCCGACGCCGGGGAAGGCGGTCGGGAACACGAAGCTCAGCGTGAGGAGGGCGCCCAGGGCGGCGAGGAGGGCACGCGCGGGCTGCTCACGGCGGCCGATGACGTGTCGGAGGACGTCGGGCCAGCTTCCGAGCCGGCCCATGACGTAGACGAGGAGACCGAAGAAGACGCCGTCGTAGATCACGAGGGCCTCTTGACCCTGCCATCCCTTGGGGGCCGTCGTACCGGCCCACCACCAGTCGCCCGGGGTGAACAGTCTGAGGACCGCCGACTTGTACGGGACGGCGCCATGGCGCCACATGGACCAGACGACCAGCGCCACCACCAGGGGGACCGCGAGACCGACCACGGTGACCGGGGCCAGCCGACCAGATCCCTGCGCGGCCTTCGGCCGGCGGAAGCCGAAGCGCCAGATTCCGGGGTCGGCGGCCGGGCGGGGCTCGTTGAGCCAGTCGGCGACGGCCGGCCGGTGGGGCGGGGGCTGTGCGGGCACGGGGGGAGCCTCGGGTGCCCGCGCGGGCCGCGGCGGCACCCGTGGCGGCGTGGCCGGACGCGGCACGGACTCCGCCCATGTGCCCCGCGCGTCCTGCGTCCCGTCGCTGTCCATCGCCCTTGCCCCCTGACCAGCCGCTCCGTGCACCATCAGCGAGCCAATCTAACGCCCCTGCAAAGGGAGTTCACCGCTTACGCGCGCCGCGGCCGCGCCGACGTCGTCCGCCACGCTATGTCCACCGCGGACAAGCCGACACGCCCAAGGTGCCCACATGGAGCATGCCCACTACCCCTTACCGGCTCTAGCCTGCGAGAAAAGAAGGTAAGCGTCCGAAACGCACCCCCGCCCGGAGCCGGGCGCATCGGAACACCGGTACGCCACACCCTTCGGTTCGGTTCGCACGATCATCAGGGAGCCCCCATGACCGCACTTCCGCAGGAGCGCCGCGTCGTCACCGCCATCCCCGGCCCGAAGTCGCAGGAGCTGCAGGCCCGCCGTACCGCTGTGGTCGCGCAGGGCGTGGGCTCCACGCTGCCGGTCTTCACCCAGCGCGCGGGAGGCGGGATCATCGAGGACGTCGACGGCAACCGTCTGATCGACTTCGGCTCGGGCATCGCGGTGACGTCCGTGGGTGCCTCCGCCGAGGCGGTCGTGCGCCGTGCGTCGGCGCAGCTGCAGGACTTCACGCACACCTGCTTCATGGTCACGCCGTACGAGAGCTACGTGGCCGTCGCCGAGGCGCTGGCCGAGCTCACGCCGGGTGACCACGCCAAGAAGTCCGCGCTGTTCAACTCGGGCGCCGAGGCCGTCGAGAACGCCGTCAAGATCGCCCGCGCTTACACCAAGCGCCAGGCGGTCATCGTCTTCGACCACGGCTACCACGGCCGGACGAACCTCACCATGGCCCTGACGGCCAAGAACATGCCGTACAAGGACGGCTTCGGCCCGTTCGCGCCCGAGGTCTACCGGGTGCCGGTGGCGTACGGCTACCGCTGGCCGACCGGCGCGGAGAACTGTGGCCCCGAGGCCGCCGCGCAGGCCATCGAGCAGATCAGCAAGCAGGTCGGCGCGCACAACGTGGCCGCGATCATCATCGAGCCGGTGCTCGGCGAGGGCGGCTTCATCGAGCCCGCGAAGGGCTTCCTGCCCGCGATTCGCCAGTTCGCCACGGACAACGGCATCGTCTTCGTCGCCGACGAGATCCAGTCCGGCTTCTGCCGCACCGGCCAGTGGTTCGCCTGTGAGGACGAGGGCATCGTCCCGGACCTGATCACCACCGCCAAGGGCATCGCGGGCGGTCTGCCGCTGTCCGCCGTCACCGGCCGCGCCGAGATCATGGACGCCGCGAAGGCGGGCGGTCTGGGCGGCACCTACGGCGGCAACCCTGTCGCCTGCGCGGGTGCGCTCGGCGCGATCGAGACGATGAAGGACCTCGACCTCAACGCCCGTGCGAAGGAGATCGAGGCGACCATGAAGGCCCGCCTGACGGCGATGGCCGAGAAGTTCGACATCATCGGCGACATCCGCGGCCGTGGCGCCATGATCGCGATCGAGCTGGTCAAGGACCGCGCCACCAAGGAGCCGAACTCCGAGGCGGCCGCCGCGCTCGCCAAGGCCTGCCACCAGGAGGGCCTGCTGGTCCTGACCTGCGGCACCTACGGCAATGTGCTGCGCTTCCTGCCCCCGCTGGTCATCGGCCAGGACCTGCTGAACGAGGGCCTCGACATCATCGAGCAGGGTCTCGCGCGCGTCTGAGCCACCCCGCCCTCCCCCGTCCACGGGACAGCAACAGCTGGACGGGGGAGTAAGCGCCTCCTCCGCCCCGGCCCCTGAGTCCGCCGTGACTCCGGGGCCGGGGCGACGGCGGTCAGAGGCTGTGAAGAAGGTGTGCGGGGTGGATGGCGGGTGGCGGTTCCGGCTGTCAGAGCCGTTTTCCCTGCCGTAGGTTCTAACCAGATGAGAGATACCCCCGTCCGCAGGGGACTGTGGGCGGTATCGGGCCGGGGCCTCCCCAGCTTCGACCCGGTCGTGCCTCGCGCACACAACCGGAGCTTCCAGCTTCGGATCTCCTCACCGGTCGGACGGCCGCACGCCCCAAACCCCCCGGGGCGGGCGGCACACCGATCCGGACACGGCCGCCGAAAGCGGTTCGCCGAAGGGCCAGCGCACTCCCCCCCTTGCGCTGGCCCTTCGGCAGTGCCCCGCAGGCGCCCAGCCCGGCCACACCTGCCAAGCTGTTCGCCGTGTCAACACCCCAAGATCCGGATCCCGAGCCCGCGGCCGCCTCGCGCGCCGGCGAGCCCACGGCCTCCGGGCGGTCGGCCTGGCTCCTCGTGCCGCAGGCCCTCCTCTTTCTTCTGATCACCTGGCAGGTCGCCGTCCACGGTCCGCTCGCACGGGCGGACGAGCGGCTGGACCGGGCCCTGGTTCACCCGGACCGGGTCTCCGAGGTCCTTGCCGACCTCGGGAACATCTCGGTCGCCGTGCCGGTCCTCGCCGCCCTCCTGGTCTTCGTCTCCTGGCGTGATCGGCGCGACGGAACGGACCGGTGGTGGCTGCGCCCCCTCGCCGCGGCAGCCCTCATGGCGGCCGTTCCGGCGCTGGTCGTCCCGCTCAAGGAACTGATCGCCCGGCCGGGCCCGCCGGCCATGGGCCCGAGCACGGGCTTCTACCCCTCGGGGCACACGGCCACCGCGGCGGTCGCCTACGGCGCGGCGGCCCTGGTCCTGTGGCCCCGGCTGCGCACGCCGCACGGCCGCCGCGCAGTCCTCGTCGTCTGTCTCCTGCTGAATCTCGCGGTCGCCTACGGGCTGGTGCGGCACGGCTACCACTGGCCCCTGGACGTACTGGCCAGTTGGTGCCTGTGCGCCGTGGCGCTCTCCTCGCTGTGGTTCCTCTTCAGCGGAAGCAGCGGTGGAGCGTCTTCCGCGACGCCCGGCTCCCGAACCGGTCCCGGTTGACCGGCCAGTCCCTGTGCCGGGACCTGCCCGGTAGTGCTTGGTCAGGGCAAGTCCCGGCCCGGCGTCAGCTGTCGAAGCCAAGCCCCAGCTTGTCCATGGTCTTCAGCCAGAGGTTGCGCCGCCCGCCCTGCGCGTCGGCCCGCGCCAGCGACCACTTGGTGAGGGCGATGCCCGTCCAGGCGAAGGGCTCCGGCGGGAACGGCACCGGCTTCCTGCGGACCATCTCCAGTTCGGTGCGCTCGGTCCGCTCCCCCGCGAGCAGGTCGAGCATCACGTCCGCGCCGAAGCGGGTGGCGCCGACACCGAGGCCGGTGTAGCCCGCCGCGTACGCCACCTTCCCCTGGTGGGCGGTGCCGAAGAACGCCGAGAAGCGTGAGCAGGTGTCGATCGCGCCGCCCCACGCGTGCGTGAAGCGGACTCCCTCCAGCTGCGGGAAGCAGGTGAAGAAGTGCCCGGCGAGCTTGGCGTAGGTCTCCGGGCGATCGTCGTACTCGGAGCGCACCCGGCCGCCGTACGGGTAGATCGCGTCGTAGCCGCCCCACAGGATGCGGTTGTCGGCCGAGAGCCGGAAGTAGTGGAACTGGTTGGCCGAGTCACCGAGTCCCTGGCGGTTCTTCCAGCCGATCGAGGACATCTGGTCGTTGGTCAGCGGCTCGGTCATCAGCGCGTAGTCGTAGACCGGGACGGTGTAGGAGCGGACGCGCTTGACCAGGTTCGGGAAGACGTTCGTGCCGAGCGCCACCTGGCGGGCACGGATCCGGCCGTACGGGGTGCGGACGGCCATGCCGCCCCCCAGCGGCTGCAGGCTGAGCGCGGGCGTGCGCTCGTAGATCCGGACGCCGAGTTGGAGGCAGGCCCGCTTGAGGCCCCACACGAGCTTGGCCGGGTGGAGCATGGCCACGCCCCGGCGGTCGTACAGGCCGGCGCGGAAGGTCGGGGAGTCGACCTGTTCCCGCAGCGCCTCGGCGTCGAGGAAGTCGGTGCCCTCGGCGAGGCCTTGGTCCTTCATCTCCGTGTACCAGTCGCGCAGTTCCCGGGCCTGGTACGCCTCGGTCGCGACGTCGATCTCGCCGGTGCGCTCGAACTCGCAGTCCATGGAGTAGCGGTGGACCGCCTTCTCGATCTCGTCGAGGTTGCGGGCGCCCAGCTCCTCCAGCTTGTGGATATCGTCCGGCCAGCGGGCGAGGCCGTTGGCCAGGCCGTGGGTGAGGGAGGCGGCGCAGAAGCCGCCGTTGCGGCCCGAGGCGGCCCAGCCCGCCTCGCGGCCCTCCACCAGCACCACATCCCGCCCCGGGTCGCGCTCCTTGGCGATGAGCGCGGTCCACAGTCCGCTGTAGCCGCCGCCGACGACCAGCAGGTCGCAGGTCTCGGCGCCGGTGAGAGCGGGCTCGGGGTGGGGCTTGCCGGGGTCGTCCAGCCAGTACGCGACCGGCTGGGCTTCGGAAAGAGACTTGTTCCAACGGGTCATGGCGCTTGGGGCCATGATTTCAACTCCCTACGGGTGCGTTTCGCCGGGTGGCTTTATGCCTTCTGGCGATTTCGGCGATTGCCGATGGCCATGGAGACCAGGACGAACAGTACGGCGAGGGTGAACATGGCCGTACCGATGACATTGATCTGAACGGGGGTTCCACGTTGCGCCGAGCCCCAGACGAACATGGGGAAGGTGACGGTCGAACCCGCGTTGAAATTGGTGATGATGAAATCGTCGAAGGAGAGCGCGAAGGCGAGCAGCGCGCCCGCCGCGATTCCGGGTGCCGCGATGGGCAGGGTGACGCGCAGGAACGTCTGCACCGGACCGGCGTACAGGTCCTGGGCCGCCTGCTCCAGGCGCGGGTCCATCGACATCACGCGCGCCTTGACCGCGGTGACGACGAAGCTGAGGCAGAACATGATGTGCGCGATCAGGATCGTCCAGAATCCGAGCGGCGCACCCATGTTGAGGAAGAGGGTGAGCAGCGAGGCCGCCATGACGACCTCGGGCATCGCCATCGGCAGGAAGATGAGCGAACTGACGGCCCCCCGCGCGCGGAAGCGGTAACGGACCAGCGCGAAAGCGATCATCGTGCCGAGGAGCGTGGCCCCGATCGTCGCCCACACCGCGATCTGGAGGCTGATCGACAGCGAGCCGCACATGTCGGCGACACCGCACGGGTCCTTCCAGGCGTCCGTGGAGAACTGCTGCCATTGGTAGTTGAAGCGCCCCTTCGGCTTGTTGAAGGAGAACACCGTGACGATGACGTTGGGCAGCAGCAGATAACCGAGCGTCAACAGTCCGGCTATGACGACGAGATGGCGCCGGAACCAGTGTACGAAGGCCATTTAGACCAGATCCTCCGTCCCGGACCTGCGGATGTAGAACGTGACCATGATGAGGATCGCGGCCATGAGAATGAAGGAGAGGGCCGCGGCCGTGGGGTAGTCGAGCACCCGCAGGAACTGTGTCTGGATGACGTTGCCGACCATGCGGGTGTCCGTGGAGCCGAGCAGGTCGGCGTTGACGTAGTCGCCCGCCGCCGGGATGAAGGTCAGCAGCGTGCCGGAGACCACGCCCGGCGTCGACAGCGGGAAGGTGACCTTCCGGAAGGTGGTGAAGGGCTTGGCGTAGAGGTCGCCCGCCGCCTCGTGGAGGCGGCCGTCGATACGCTCCAGGGAGGTGTACAGCGGAAGGATCATGAACGGCAGGAAGTTGTACGTCAGTCCGCACACCACCGCGAGCGGGGTGGCCAGCACACGGTCGCCGGAGGTCCAGCCGAGCCAGTTGGTGACGTCCAGGATGTGCAGCGCGTTCAGGGTGCCGACGACCGGGCCGCCGTCCGCGAGGATCGTCTTCCAGGCGAGCGTGCGGATCAGGAAGCTGGTGAAGAACGGCGCGATCACCAAGATCATGATCAGGTTGCGCCAGCGGCCCGCGCGGAAGGCGATGAGATACGCGAGCGGGTAGCCGAGCAGCAGGCACAGAACGGTCGCGGATGCCGCGTAGAGCACCGAGCGGACGAACTGCGGCCAGTACTCGGACAGCGCGTCCCAGTAGGTCGCGAAGTGCCAGGTGACCTTGTAGCCGTCCTCCAGGGAACCCGTCTGCACGGAGGTGGAGGCCTGGTAGATCATCGGCAGCGCGAAGAAGACGACCAGCCACAGGATGCCGGGCAGCAACAGCCAGTACGGCGTCCAGCGGCCCCGCTTGCGCGGGGGCTTCGCGGGGGTGGTGGGCGCGAGGGGCGGGGGCGCCTCGGTGACAACGGCCATCAGGCGGCCTCCTCCTCAACCGTCTCGATGCCCGCGTCGATGTCCTGCGCCGCGTCCAGGCCGAAGGTGTGCGCCGGGCTCCAGTGCAGCACCACGTCAGCGCCGGGCACCAGCCGGGAGTCGTGGTCGACGTTCTGGACGTAGACGGCGAACTCGGGGCAGACGGCGCTGTCGATGACGTACTGAGTGGAGACACCGATGAAGCTGGCGTTGACGATCTTGCCGGTGATGCGGTTGCGGCCCTCGGGGATCTCACCCGCGTCGTCGGCGTGGGTGAGGGACACCTTCTCCGGGCGGACACCGACCAGCATCTTGCCGCTGGCCGTCGTCGGCGCGGAACATCGCGCCCTCGGTAGCGAGAGCTTGCCGCCGCCGGCCTTCAGGATGATCTCCTCGCCGCTCCTGGAGTCGACCTCCGCCTCGATGAAGTTGGAGCTGCCGAGGAAGTTGGCGACGAACGTGGTCCGCGGGTTCTCGTAGAGGTCGGCGGGCGAGCCGAGCTGTTCGACACGGCCCCCGTTCATCACGGCGACCGTGTCGGCCATGGTCATGGCCTCCTCCTGGTCGTGCGTGACGTGGACGAAGGTGATGCCGACCTCGGTCTGGATGCGCTTGAGCTCCAGCTGCATCTGGCGGCGCAGCTTCAGGTCGAGGGCGCCGAGCGGCTCGTCGAGCAGAAGCACCTTGGGGTGGTTGATCAGCGCGCGGGCCACCGCCACACGCTGCTGCTGGCCGCCGGAGAGCTGGTGCGGCTTCTTCCGCGCCTGCTCGCCGAGCTGCACCAGGTCCAGCATCTCCTCGACCTGCTTCTTCACCGACTTGATGCCACGCCGGCGCAGGCCGAAGGCGACGTTCTCGAAGATGTCGAGGTGCGGGAAGAGGGCGTAGGACTGGAAGACGGTGTTCACCGGCCGCTTGTAGGGCGGCAGGTGCGTCACGTCCTGGTCGCCGAGGTGGACGGTGCCCGTCGTGGGCTCCTCCAGACCCGCGATCATGCGCAGGGTGGTGGTCTTGCCGCAGCCCGAGGCGCCGAGCAGGGCGAAGAAGGAGCCCTGCGGCACGGTCAGGTCGAGCGGGTGTACGGCAGTGAAGGAGCCGTAGGTCCTGCTGATTCCGGAGAGGCGGACGTCGCCGCTGTTGTCTGTCGTCATCTTCGTCACGCCCCTGTGAGCTTTGCGAACTTGTCTTCGTAGGCCGCCTCTTCCTTGTCGCTCAGCGCACGGAAGGAGTGGGACTTGGCGGCAACGGCCTTGGTGGGAACGATCAACGGGTTGTCCGCCGCCGCCTTGTCGATCTTTGCCAGCTCTTCGCGCCCGCCGTCGACGGGACAGACGAAGTTGATGTAGGCGGAGAGTTGGGCCGCCGGCTTCGGCTCGAAGTAGAAGTCGATGAGCCGCTCGGCGTTGGTCTTGTGGCGCGCTTTGTTGGGGATCAGCAGGTTGTCGGTGCTCGTGATGAGTCCGGCTTCCGGGATGATGTAGTCCACGTCCGGGTTGTCGGCCTTGAGCTGGACGACGTCACCTCCCCAGGCGACGCAGGCGGCCAGGTCGCCCTTGGTGAGGTCGGACGTGTAGTCGTTGCCGGTGAAGCGGCGGATCTGGCCCTTGTCCCTGGCCCGCTGGATGCGGGCGAGCGCCGCGTCGTAGTCGTCGTCGGTGAACTTGGCGGGGTCCTTGCCCATGTCGAGCAGCATCATGCCGATGCTGTCGCGCATCTCCGACAGGAAGCCGACGCGTCCCTTGAGCCTGGGGTTGTCGAGCAGGTCGGAGACCGACTTCACCTCTATGCCGTCGAGCGCCTTTTTGTTGAAGGCGATGACGGTCGAAATGCCCTGCCAGGGGTAGGAGTAGGCGCGCCCGGGGTCCCAGTCCGGGTCGCGGAACTGGGCGGACAGATGGGCGTAGGCGTGCGGGAGGTTGGCCGGATCCAGCTTCTGGACCCATCCGAAGCGGATCATCCGGGCTGCCAGCCAGTCGGTGACGTTGATGAGGTCCCGACCGGTGTCCTGACCCGCGGCGAGCTGCGGTTTGACCTTGCCGAAGAACTCGTTGTTGTCGTTGACGTCCTCGGTGTACTTGACCTCGATGCCGGTCCGAGCGGTGAACTCGTCGAGTGTGGGGTGCTTCTTGCCGCTCTTGTCGACGTCGATGTACTCCGGCCAGTTGGAGAAGTTGACGACCCTCTCCTTGGCCGATCGGTCCGAGGCGGAGACGCCGCCCTGCGTCATGCCCGCAGCGGGGATCCCGCAGGCGCTCAGCGCCCCGAGTCCGCCCGCCACGAGCGCGCCGCCCGCGGAGGCACGCAGCAGCGAACGACGGCTGAGGGAGGCCCTGCCGCTGCGGAAACTGCGCCTCATGGCGGCCAGTTGGGCCGGGAACAGGCGGTCGGCCTCGTACTGCTCCATGCGCGTGGTGCCCTTTCGGGAGGTCGGCCGCGCTCAGCGGCCGACGTGGCTATCGGTCCCCGAAGATCGTGCGGTGCCAGTCCTTCCGGGCCACCGCCGTGTTGTCGAACATTACGTGCTTGATCTGCGTGTACTCCTCGAACGAATACGTGGACATGTCCTTGCCGAAGCCGGACGCCTTGTATCCGCCGTGGGGCATCTCGCTGATGATCGGGATGTGGTCGTTGACCCACACACAGCCCGCCTGGATCTCACGGGTGGCGCGGTTCGCCCGGTACACGTCCCGGCTCCAGGCGGATGCGGCCAGGCCGTACGGGGTGTCGTTGGCGAGCCGGATTCCGTCGTCGTCGGAGTCGAAGGGCAGCACGACCAGAACCGGGCCGAAGATCTCGGACTGGACGATCTCGCTGTCCTGGGCGGCGTCGGCGACCAGGGTGGGCCGGTAGTAGGCGCCCTTGGCGAGGTCGTCCTGCGGCGCCTCGCCGCCGGTGACCACGCGCGCGTAGCCGCGCGCCCGGTCGACGAATCCGGCGACGCGGTCGCGCTGGACGTGAGAGATCAGCGGGCCGAGGTCGGTGCCGGCGGCGAAGGGGTCGCCGAGCCGGACGCTCTCCATGAGCGCCGCGGTCCGCTCGACGAAGGCCTCGTAGAGAGGACGCTGCACGTACGCGCGCGTGGCGGCCGTGCAGTCCTGGCCTGTGTTGATGAGCGCGCCCGCGACGGCGCCGTTGGCGGCGGCCTCCAGGTCGGCGTCGTCGAAGACGACGAAGGGGGCCTTGCCGCCGAGTTCCAGGTGGATCCGCTTGACGGTGGTGGTGGCGATCTCGGCGACGCGCCTGCCGACGGCGGTGGAGCCGGTGAAGGAGGTCATGGCCACATCGGGGTGGCCCACGAGGTGCTCGCCCGCCTCCTTGCCGGTGCCGGTGACGATGTTGATCACGCCGTCCGGGATACCCGCCTCGGTGGCCGCCTGGGCGAACAGGAGCGAGGTCAGCGGGGTGAGTTCGGCGGGCTTGAGGACGATCGTGTTACCCGCGGCGATCGCCGGGAGGATCTTCCAGGCGGCCATCTGGAGGGGGTAGTTCCAGGGCGCGATGGAGCCGACCACGCCGATGGGTTCGCGACGGACGTAGGAGGTGTGGTCGCCGGAGTACTCACCGGCGGACTGCCCCTGAAGGTGGCGGGCGGCACCGGCGAAGAAGGCGGTGTTGTCGATCGTGCCCGGCACGTCGAACTCGCGGGTCAGCTTGAGGGGTTTGCCGCACTGGAGGGACTCGATGCGGGCGAAGTCCTCGGCGCGCTCGGCGAGGACGGCCGCGAAGCGGTGCAGCGCGTCCGAGCGCTCGCCCGGGGTGGCGGCGGACCAGCCCGGGAAGGCGGCACGGGCGGCGGCCACCGCACGGTCGACGTCGTCGGGGCCGGCCAGTTCGTAGGTGTACACCTCGGTGCCGGTGGACGGGTCGATCACCGCGTGTGTACGGCCCGACGTCCCCTTGGTCAGTCTGCCCGCGATGTACTGAGCACCGTCCGCGAAACGTTCGTGTACGTCGCGCTGCGTCTGGAAGCGGGTGTCGGCCTCGCCGGCAAGTCCCGGGTTGTGCATGTCGCTCTCCTCCGCCGCCCGGCCCGCGTTCACCGCGGGGGCTGGCGTAGCTCCAGCTCGAATTGAGTGCCGATCCTGGCAGAGCAAGTGCAGGTCAACAAGTGATTCCGTTGTTGCCTTTTGATTACGCGACGGAATCTGTCGGACCAGGTGTCGAGTCAGCGTGAGAAAGGAAGGACGGAGTGTCCGTGGTGCGTGCCAGACTCCCGTGCATGAAGAAGATCGATTCTAGGGAGTCCCTGGTGAGGGAGGTCCAGGCGGGGGCGAGGGTCAAGTACCTGCACTTCTGGGGCCACCGCCCGCGACGGGACGGACGCATCGGGACGAGTTGCCTGAGCCAGTGGTGGCCGGCGCCGTTCACCGTGGACGGGGTGGAGTACGCGACGGCGGAGCACTGGATGATGGCGTCGAAGGCGCGGCTGTTCGCCGACGCGGAGGCGGAGCGCAAGGCCCTTCAGGCACCGAATCCTGCGCTCGCCAAGAAGGCGGGGCGGCTGGTGCGCGGCTTCGACGAGGCCCTGTGGGAGCGCGAGCGGTTCGCGATCGTGGTCGAGGGCAGCTTCCACAAGTTCGCCGCGCACTCCGCCCTGCGGGAGTTTCTGCTGGAGACGGGGGAGCGTGTGCTCGTCGAGGCGAGCCCTGTGGACCGGGTGTGGGGCATCGGGCTCGCGGCGGACGACGAACGGGCGGCGGATCCGGAGCGGTGGCGGGGACCGAACCTGCTGGGGTTCGCGCTGATGGAAGCCCGGGAGCGGTTGCGGGCAGGGACGGAATGAGCGAGGGGTCGGCCTCGAGGCCGACCCCTGCGGTGCCGCAGGATCCGATCAGATCCAGCTCATGATGCTCGCGAAGAGCAGGAATCCCAGCAGCGGCAGCACCACGGTGGCGACGATCCCGCAGACGAGACCGGCGGTCGCCGCGCCCTTGTTGGTGGCCTCGCCGCGGTCGGCCTTCCCCCGGCCGATCGCGCCGAAGATGATCCCGAGGATGCCGAGGATGATCCCCAGGAACCACAGGGCAATGGTCAGGCTGCACACCACCCCGATGATGCCCAGCACCAGTCCCGTGGTGCCCATGCCGTTGTCCGGCCGCATCGGCATGGCATAGCCGGGCGCCGGGGGATACGCACCGGGAGGCGTGGACGGGTAGGACGGGCCCGACTGCGGGTAGCCGTATCCCGGCCCGGACTGCGGATAGGCGTGTCCCGGTGCCGGCTGCTGCGGTGGCCGGCCCGGCGGCCCGAACCCACCGGGCGCCGGATTGCCATCGGACATGAACTGCTCTCCCCTGGTTGACGATCAAGGCATCGTAATGGCCCAACTCGGCGTGGCGCACGGGTTGTTGGCATCACTGCGCAACGACAGCGGTCGGCGCCCGCGCAGCCGGACCCAGTCGGGAGGGACGACGTCCGGCGTCAGCCGTGGAACAGCACCGGTGCCGAGGCGCCGATCGCGTTGCCGACCTCGGACGAATCGGAGCCCGAGTCGGAGTCGTTGATCGCGAACACGATCCCAAGGATCATCAGGACGGCCACGGCGACACCGAGGGCGATCCCGACGATGCCGAGGACGAATCCCGCCTGGGCCTGTCCGCGGTTGTCGGCCTCGCCCCGGTCGGCCCGTTTGCGGCCCTTGACCCCGAAGACCACCGCGAGGATTCCCAGGATCACCGAGACGACCCCGTACATGCAGAGCAGGCACACCGAGAGGATGCCCAGCACCAGGGCCGCGACGCCGAACCCGTTGCGCGGCATCGGCATATCGGGCCAGCCGTAGCCCGCGTACCCCGGCGGCGTCGGGTAGCCGTAGCCTGCGGGCGCGGGGTAGCCGTAGCCTCCGGGCGCGGCGTAGGGGGCCGCTCCGGGATCCGTCGGCGCGATGGGCGGCGGTGGTACGAGGAAGCCCTGTTCATCCCCACCCGATGGACCGGCCGTCGGCGCGCCCGTGGGCACGGAGCCCCCGTCGACCGGGCCGAACCCGGGAGGGGCGAACCCACCCGCGACCGGCCCGGTGCCGCCCGTGGTGAGCTGGTCGTGGAACGACGGCGGCGGTCCACCCACCGGGGGCCCACCGGTCCACGACTGCCCGGCCGGGGGCTTGCCCATCGACACCTTCTCCTCCGGCGGTGCCCACGGGTTGTCCGCACCCGCGGCGTCCTGTCCCGGATGTGCTTCGTCGCTCACGTCCAGCCCCCTTGCTGCTCCGATCCGCCATGCTACGGCCGGGCCCCGCCGAGGCTCCGGCCGCCCTTCCCCGCCCCGCGCATCTGATGACAGGCCTACTAGTGCCGCGGCAGGCAACGTTCCCCCATCGCGACGCCCGGCACGCACTCTCGCCGCACCGCCCGAAAGCCGACGTACATCCAGTACGACGGCTTCCGTCCGGCACTCCCCCAAGCTCTTCGAGCAGGGGGGACCCCCAGAGAGCACGCACCGAGCGCCGCTCCTTGACGGGCAAACGTTGCCTACCGCGGCACTAGGATCGTCCCCGAGTCACCGATCAGCCGATCACCCGCGTCCCGCCCCGTTCCGGTGCCGGGGACGCCGTTCCGGGGAGGAACCTTGACCGATCACCGCCACACCCGTGCCGTGCGCGACCTGCGCGCCTTCGTCGCCGGATTGCCCAAGGCCGAACTGCACGTGCACCACGTCGGCTCCGCCTCCCCCCGCATCGTCTCGGAACTCGCCGCCCGCCACCCCGACTCCCGGGTGCCCTCCGACCCCGAGGCCCTCGCCGACTACTTCACGTTCACGGACTTCGCCCACTTCATCGAGGTGTACCTGTCCGTCGTGGACCTCATCCGAACCCCCGAGGACGTACGGCTGCTGACCTACGAGGTCGCCCGTGACATGGCCCGGCAGCAGGTCCGCTATGCCGAGCTGACCATCACCCCCTTCTCCTCCACCCGCCGCGGCATCGACGAGCGGGCGTTCATGGACGCGATCGAGGACGCCCGCAAGGCGGCGGAGGCCGAGTTCGGGACCGTACTGCGCTGGTGCTTCGACATCCCCGGCGAGGCGGGCCTCGAATCGGCCGAGGAGACGACACGGCTCGCCACCGACGACCTGCTGCGCCCCGAAGGGCTCGTCTCGTTCGGGCTCGGCGGCCCCGAAATGGGTGTCCCACGGCCGCAGTTCAAGCCCTACTTCGACCGTGCCATCGCCGCCGGGCTGCGGTCCGTGCCGCACGCGGGCGAGACGACCGGGCCCGAGACGGTCTGGGACGCACTGAACGACCTGCGCGCCGAGCGCATCGGACACGGAACCAGCTCCGCCCGGGACGAGAAGCTGCTCGCCCACCTCGCCGAGCACCGGATCCCGCTGGAGGTCTGCCCGACCTCCAACATCGCCACCCGCGCGGTCCGCACGCTCGACGAGCACCCCATCAAGGAGTTCGTCCGCGCCGGCGTCCTGGTGACCGTCAACTCGGACGACCCGCCGATGTTCGGCACCGACCTCAACAACGAGTACGCGGTCGCCGCACGGCTGCTGGACCTCGACGAGCGGGGACTTGCCGATCTCGCCAAGAACGCGGTCGAGGCGTCCTTCCTCGACGAGGCCGGCAAGACGAAGCTGGCGGCCGAGATCGACGCCTACACCTCGGCGTGGCTCGCCCCCTGAGTCCCCTGGGCCCCACGGCTGCACAATGGGCCCATGCGCACCGTGACTGCCGTGGCCCATCGCGGCGACCCCTACCTCCACCGCGAGAACACCATCGACTCACTGCGTTCCGCGCTCGCACGAGGCGCGGACGCGGTCGAGATCGACGTACGACTCACCCGGGACGGTGTTCCCGTGCTGCTCCACGACGAGACGCTGAAGCGGCTGTGGGAGCAGGACCGGCCGCTCACCTCGCTCACCGCTGACGAGGTGCGGGGACTGACGGCGGGCGGAGTGCCGACCCTGGCGGACGCGCTGGCGGCGACCGACGGGAGCCGGGTCATGATCGACCTGCCCGGCGGGCCGTCGACCCGCGCCGTGCGCCGGATCGTGGACACCGTCCAGCAGTGCGGGGCCCGGGAGCGGGTGTACTACTGCGCGGGGGCGCAGACCATGCTGGCGGTCCGGGCCGCCGACTCCGCCGCGGAGATCGCGCTGACCTGGACGACGCTGGCACCGCCCCGTCCGGCCGTGCTGGAGGCCGTACGCCCGCGCTGGCTCAACTACCGCTTCGGTCTGGTCGACCGGGAGTTGACGGACCGGGTGCATCGCGACGGCTGTCTGCTGTCCGTCTGGACCCCCGACACCCGGCGTTCCATGCGGCGCCTCCTCGAGATGGGCGTGGACTCGATCACGACGAACCGCATCGACACGCTGCGCACGGTGCGCGGAGGCTGAGACGGGCACGGGTTGACCCGTCGGCGACCTGGGCCAGCGCCCTGTTCTCGGACCCGTCCCCCTAGGGACAACCCCCGGACCGACACCCGGGATGGTGCCCTCCTTCACGATGATTCCCAGCTCCGCGGCGGCCGCCAGGATGATCACCACATCCCGCCGAGCCCTGGAGCAACCGATGAAGATCCGTCCGTCCGCCGTCGCTCTCGCCACCGCACTGGCCGTGGGCCTGACCGCACTGCCCCTGGCGGGAACCGCCGCCGCCTACTCCGCGCCGACGTCCTGCTCCGCACAGGCGAGTCCGCCGTCCACAGCCCATGGCCCCGACGCCGAGGCACTGTGCGCGGCGCTCGCAGGGCTGCCCGACCAGGACGCCACCGCGGCCCTCATCCGCGTGGGCGGCAAGGGCAGTTGGCACGGGGTGGCCGGGGTGCGGGACATCCGGACGGGGGCGCCCGCCCTGGAGGACGCGCGCTTCCGCGCGGGCTCGGTGACGAAGGTCGTCACCGCGTCCATCGTGCTGCAACTCGCCGCCGAGGGACGCATCAGCCTCGACGGCACCGTGCAGCACTATCTGCCCGGCTTGCTCACCAAGGACTTCGAAAAGCCCATCACCGTACGGCAGTTGCTGAACTACACCAGCGGCCTGGCCTCCGGCGCCTCACTCGGCGACACGGTCAAGGAGGGCTATCCGCACCGCTTCGAGACGCTGACGCCCCGGCAGGTCGTGGCGTCCTCCGTCGCCAAGGGCCCGCAGTACGCCCCCGGCACGCGGCAGGACTACGACAACATCCACTACACCGTCCTCGGCATGCTGATCGAGAAGGTCACCGGCGACTCGTACGCCCACCAGGCGGCCGTACGGATCTTCCAGCCGCTCGGTATGCGCGACACCTCGTTCCCGAAGGGGTCCGACCCTCGTATCCACGGCCCGTACAACCGCGGATACGACAAGTTCGACGGTCCGTTGACGGACGTGACCGACTGGAACATGTCCGACCGGTGGGCGGCCGGCGACATGATCTCGACGACCACCGACCTCGAACGACTGCTGGTGGCACTGTTCCGCGGCCGGGTCGTGCCCAGGCCGCAGCTGAAGGAGATGTTCACGCTCCCGGACGTGCCCGGGGCGAGGTACGCGGCGGGGCTGGAACGGTTCGAGCTGAACGGCAAGGTGATCTGGGGCAAGACGGGCTCGCGCCCCGGTTACGCCACGGTGATCGCCGCCACCCGGAACCTGTCCCGGACGCTGGTGTACTCCGTGAACGCGACCGACGCGAAGGGCGACGGTCTGCCCGTCGCCGAGCGGTTCGGGTTCCCGGCGTTCAACCGCTGACAGCCGCGCGCGGAGGGGCCGGCGCCATCGGCTCCTCCAGCGGCTCGATCCTCCCCGGAAGACGCGCTGTTCGCCGTGGGCGCGGGGAGCCGCACCGGCCGTGTGACCGCGACGCCGCGCCCCTACAGCCCCTACAGCCCCACGATGCTGTTCCACCGTTTCGTGAACTCCGCCCGCTCCGTGGCCGTGATGTCCCGCGCGACCGCCAGGCGCTTGCGCATCGTCGCGTCCGGGAAGATCAAGGGGTTCTCGGCCAGGGCCACGCTGTCCTCGTCCTTGGACGCGGCCAGGACGTCCTGGGCCGCCGGGACGGGGCAGACGTAGTTCACCCAGGCGGCGAGCTCCGCGGCGACCTCCGGCTGGTAGTAGTAGTCGATCAGCCGCTCCGCGTTGGCCTTGTGGGGGGCCCGGTCGGGGATCATGAAGGTGTCCGCCCACAGCTCCGCGCCCTCCTCGGGGACGACGAAGCGGATGTCCGGGTTGTCCGCCTGCAGTTGGATCACGTCACCCGAGTACGCCTGACAGGCCACCACGTCACCGCTGACCAGGTCCTTGGTGTAGTCGTTCCCGGTGAACCGGCGGATCTGGCCGCTGCGGACGTGCCGCTCGACCTGGTCGCTGACCTTGTGGAAGTCGTCCGCGGTCCACTTGGTGATGTCCACGCCGTTGCCCTGCATCAGCAGCGCGAACGCCTCGTCCAGGCCGGACAGCAAGGTGACCCGGCCCTTCAGGTCGGGCGCCCACAGGTCCGAGACGTGCCGGATCTCGCGGCCGGCCTTGCGACGGTTGTACGCGATACCGGTGATACCGGACTGATACGGCACCGAGAACTTGCGTCCCGGGTCGAAGGCGGGCGAGCGCAGCAGCGGGTCGAGGTAACGCGCCACGTTCGGCTGGGCGGCCCGGTCCATCTCCTGCACCCAACCGAGGCGTACGTACCGGGCGCACATCCAGTCGCTGTGGACGATCAGATCCCGGCCGGGCTTCTGATGGTTCATCAGGGACGGGCTGATCTTGCCGAAGAACTCGTCGTTGTCGTTGATCTCTTCGACGTAGTCGACCTTGATGCCGGTGCGCTTCTCGAACGCGTCCAACGTCGGCCGCCGGTTCGGGTGCTTGTCGTCCGTGTCGATGTACAGCGGCCAGTTCGCCCAGATCAGCCGTTTGTCGCGGGCCGATCGGTCGGTGACGGCCCGGTCGCCGGGTGCCACGTACGCGGCGGGCACACCACAGCCGGCGAGCGCACCGAGCACCGCGCCGCCGCCAAGGGCGCGCAACAGGGAACGGCGGGAGGGAGTTGACGTCTTCGGTGTCTGGTGCATCCCGGCAGCATGGCGCCCCGACCGTGACCGTTCAATGGACGCTGCGTCGAGCGGCCCCACCTGGACCCGACACCTTGTCGACCCGTCCTGGCCGGGCGGCACGAGCGGGCAGTGCCCCGGGCCCGGTTGACACCCACGGCCTGCGTGGGAGTGGCACATACCCGGGGGAACACCACGGCCCCGGACGGGTCTCCTCCCGTCCGGGGCCGCTCTGGTGTCGTACCGGCGCTTACGCGTCCAGCGACGTCATCACGTGCTTGATCCGCGTGTAGTCGTCGAAGCCATACGCCGACAGGTCCTTGCCGTAGCCGGACTTCTTGAAGCCGCCGTGCGGCATCTCCGCGACCAGCGGGATGTGCGTGTTGATCCAGACGCAGCCGAAGTCGAGGGCCTTGGACAGGCGCATCGCGCGCGAGTGGTCCTTGGTCCACACCGAGGACGCGAGGGCGTACTCGACGCCGTTCGCGTACTCGACGGCCTGGTCCTCGTCCGTGAAGGCCTGGACGGTGATGACCGGGCCGAAGACCTCGTTCTGGATGATCTCGTCGTCCTGCTTGAGGCCGGAGACGACGGTCGGCGCGTAGAAGTAGCCCTTGTCACCGACGCGCTGGCCGCCGGCCTCGACCTTGGCGTGCGCGGGCAGGCGCTCGATGAAGCCGGAGACCTGCTTGAGCTGGTTCGGGTTGTTCAGCGGACCGTAGAGCACGTCCTCGTCGTCCGGCTGACCGGTCTTCGTCTCGGACGCGGCCTTGGCCAGCGCGGCCACGAACTCGTCGTGGATGGACTCCTGGACGAGGACGCGAGTGGCGGCCGTGCAGTCCTGACCGGCGTTGAAGAAGCCCGCCACCGAGATGTCCTCGACGGCCTTGGCGATGTCGGTGTCCTCGAAGACGACGACCGGCGCCTTGCCGCCCAGCTCCAGGTGGACGCGCTTGAGGTCCTTGGAGGCGGACTCGGCGACGGACATGCCCGCGCGCACGGAACCGGTGATGGACGCCATCGCCGGGGTCGGGTGCTCGACCATCAGGCGGCCGGTGTCACGGTCGCCGCAGATGACGTTGAAGACGCCCTTGGGCAGGACCGAGCCGATGATGTCGGCCATCAGGGCCGTGGACGCCGGGGTGGTGTCCGACGGCTTGAGGACGACCGTGTTGCCCGCCGCGATCGCCGGGGCGAACTTCCACACGGCCATCATCATCGGGTAGTTCCACGGCGCGACCTGCGCGCAGACACCGACCGGCTCACGGCGGATGATGGAGGTCATCCCCTCCATGTACTCGCCGGCCGAGCGGCCCTCGAGCATACGGGCGGCGCCCGCGAAGAAGCGGATCTGGTCGACCATCGGCGGGATCTCCTCCGACCGGGTCAGCCCGATCGGCTTGCCGGTGTTCTCGACCTCGGCCGCGATCAGCTCCTCGGCGCGCTCCTCGAACGCGTCAGCGATCTTCAGGAGGGCCTTCTGGCGCTCCGCGGGCGTGGTGTCGCGCCAGCCCGGGAAGGCCGCCGCGGCGGCGGCCATCGCGGCGTCGACGTCCGCCTGCCCGGACAGCGGGGCGGTCGCGTACGCCTCACCAGTCGCGGGGTTGACCACCTCGGTGGTCCGTCCGTCGGCGGCGTCACGGAATTCGCCGTCGATGTAGTTGCGCAGACGACGCAGCTCGGTGCTCACTGCCGGGCCTCCAAGTTCGGGTGTCCAATCGCTGAGACCCCCACCCTAGTGTGTGGCCTCGCGTTTTCAACAGCCCCGATCCCGCCACAACTGCGAAATCCGCAGGCTTCTGTCGTTTAAACAACGAATTTCATCGATCTACCCTTGCGAAACTGTCGAGACGTCGTGCACAGTGACCTCGTGGCCAGTCGAAGCGTGCAGCAGAGGGACTCCCGCGAGTCCAGGAACGGCAGTCCCCAGCTGGACGCCGTCTCCCTCGCCATCATCGAGCAGCTCCAGGAGGACGGCCGCCGACCGTACGCCGCGATCGGCAAGGCCGTCGGCCTCTCCGAAGCGGCCGTGCGTCAGCGCGTCCAGAAGCTGCTCGACCAGGGCGTGATGCAGATCGTCGCCGTCACGGACCCGCTCACCGTGGGCTTTCGCAGGCAGGCGATGGTCGGGATCAACGTCGAGGGCGCTGTCGAGTCTGTCGCCGACGCGCTGGCCGCCATGTCCGAATGCGAGTACGTGGTGATGACCGCCGGCTCGTTCGACCTGATGGTGGAGATCGTCTGCGAGGACGACGACCACCTGCTGGATGTCATCAGCAAACGCATCCGGGCCATCCCCGGAGTGCGCTCCACCGAGAGCTTCGTCTACCTCAAGCTCAAGAAGCAGACCTATATGTGGGGAACCCGATAGCCGTGAGTACCAAGGACCTCAGCAAGACCGCGTACGACCACCTGTGGATGCATTTCACCCGCATGTCCTCGTACGAGAACGCGCCCGTTCCCACCATCGTCCGGGGTGAGGGCACCTACATCTACGACGACAAGGGCAAGCGCTACCTCGACGGTCTCGCTGGTCTGTTCGTGGTCCAGGCGGGCCACGGCCGCACCGAGCTGGCGGAGACCGCGATGAAGCAGGCCCAGGAGCTGGCCTTCTTCCCGGTGTGGTCCTACGCCCACCCCAAGGCCGTCGAGCTCGCGGAGCGCCTCGCGCACCACGCGCCGGGCGACCTGAACAAGGTCTTCTTCACCACGGGCGGCGGCGAGGCCGTCGAGACCGCCTGGAAGCTCGCCAAGCAGTACTTCAAGCTGGTCGGCAAGCCCACCAAGCACAAGGTCATCTCGCGTGCGGTCGCCTACCACGGCACCCCGCAGGGCGCCCTGTCCATCACCGGCCTGCCGGGCCTGAAGGCCCCCTTCGAGCCGCTGGTCCCCGGCGCGCACAAGGTGCCGAACACCAACATCTACCGCGCCCCGATCTTCGGTGACGACCCCGAGGCCTTCGGCCGCTGGGCCGCCGACCAGATCGAGCAGCAGATCCTCTTCGAGGGCCCGGACACGGTGGCCGCGGTCTTCCTGGAGCCGGTGCAGAACGCCGGTGGCTGCTTCCCGCCGCCGCCCGGCTACTTCCAGCGCGTGCGCGAGATCTGCGACCAGTACGACGTGCTGCTCGTGTCGGACGAGGTCATCTGCGCCTTCGGCCGCCTCGGCACGATGTTCGCCTGCGACAAGTTCGGCTACGTCCCGGACATGATCACCTGCGCCAAGGGCATGACCTCGGGCTACTCCCCGATCGGCGCGTGCATCGTCTCCGACCGCCTGGCCGAGCCGTTCTACAAGGGTGACAACACCTTCCTGCACGGCTACACCTTCGGCGGCCACCCGGTGTCGGCCGCGGTGGGCCTCGCCAACCTCGACCTGTTCGAGCGTGAGGGCCTCAACCAGCACGTGCTCGACAACGAGGGCGCGTTCCTCTCGACGCTGCAGAAGCTGCACGACCTGCCGATCGTCGGCGACGTCCGCGGCAACGGCTTCTTCTACGGCATCGAGTTGGTGAAGGACAAGGCCACCAAGGAATCCTTCAACGAGGAGGAGACCGAGCGCGTCCTGTACGGCTTCCTGTCGAAGGCCCTGTTCGACAACGGCCTGTACTGCCGTGCCGACGACCGCGGCGACCCGGTCATCCAGCTCGCCCCGCCGCTGATCTCCAACCAGGAGACGTTCGACGAGATCGAGCAGATCCTGCGCGCGACGCTGACCGAGGCCTGGACCAAGCTCTGATCCTTCCGAGGCACCGATCTCCCTCCTGACGGTGATCGCGTCAACGGCCCCGTACCGCCCGTTCCAGTGAAAAACGGCGGTCCGGGGCCGTCTGCTGTCCTGGCTCCCGCCGCTGTCTGCCTAGCGTGCAATGTGACTGATCGGCCCTGCCTTCGTTCCCCCAAATGGGTTCCCCCGGACGGGGGATCGACAGGGGACAACGGATCTGAACCGAGGTGTACGCGATGGTGGCCCCGCCGGACAACGACGTACTCTGGGCACGCGCCCTGCACTTCCAGCACAACGGCTCGCCCGCGCTCAACGGTGTCTCGCTCGGCGTGCGCGAGGGCGAGATCCTGGCCGTCACCGGCCCGCGCGGCAGCGGCAAGACGACTCTGCTCCAGTGCCTGGCCGGGCTGCTTCCGGCCCAGCGGGGCGAGGTCTGGTTCAACAGCACCCCGGTGCACACCATGGGGCCGCTCACCCGCGAACGACTGCGCCGCGACCGGTTCGGCTGGATCGACCCGGTGCCCTTCCTCGTACCGGAACTGAACGCGTGGGAGAACGCCGCCCTGTCCCTGATGCTGCGCGGCACGAGCCGCCGCCGGGCCAAGACCGCGGCCCTGGAGTGGCTCGATCGCTTCGACATCGGCGGCTGCGCCCGCAAGCGCCCCTACGAACTGGTCCAGTCCGAGCGGCAGCGGGTCGCCATTGCGCGGGCGATCGCCGCCGGGCCGACCGTTCTGTTCGCCGACGAACCGACCGCCCCGCTGTACCGCGCCGACCGCACCCAGGTGCTGCGCACGCTCACCTCGGCGGCCCGCTCGCACGGCATCACCGTCGTCCTGGCCACGCACGACGCGGACACCGCGGCGCTCGCCGACCGCACGGTGTCCCTCCTGGACGGTCGGCGCGTGCACACCGTCCAACTGCCCCCGGTCACCGAGACGGAAGGCCGGACCGCGTGCTCGCTCTCCGTCTAGCCCGCGCGGCCCACCCCTTGGTCCAGCTCCGCCGGCTGCTGGTCGCCACGGCCTCGGCAGGCACGGGCTTCCTGCTCCTGTGCACACTCGGACACGCGATGGCGCACCCGGAGGCCTCGGCCGGCTCGGCGCTGCGGCTGGCCTGGTGCCTCGCGCCGATGGCCGCCACGGTGTACTTCGCCGTCGCCGTCGCGCGGACCGACCCCGGCACCCGTCCGCGGTCCGGTCTCGCGGCGATCGGCCTCGGTCCGGGCCGGCTGATGGCGCTCTCGGCGATGACCACCGCGCTGTCGACCGTGCTCGGCTCGCTGCTGGCGCTGCTGACCTTCCTCCATGCGCGCGGCGACCTGCCGGGGGGTGCGCTCGGCGGCCGGGCTGCGGAGTTCCTCGCCGCGGACCAGCCGCTTCCCCTGCCCGCGGCCGTCACACTGCTCGCGGCGGTTCCGCTGACCGCGTCCCTGGCGAGCGCGCTGATCCTGCGCCCGAGGGGCGAACGGCCGCGTCGCGCCGGCCGGCCGGGGGCCGGCGCGCGGGCTTCCTCAGGCATTGTCGACACCCCGGACGCGCAGGAAGCCGACCTTCCCGGCGCGGTCCCCGATCCGGACCGGCCCGCCGCTGTCCGGCCCGCCCCGGGCGGTCTCCCCTGGGGCGTGGCCGCGATCGCCGCGGGCCTGGCCGTGGAGACGTACGCGGGCCGCACGGATCAGGTTCCCGGCACCCGTCTGCCCGGCGGTCTGACGGGCGGCCCCGCCGGGGTCCCCGTGGGCTGGGCACTGACCGCGCTGGGGCTGGCGCTGGCCGGGCCCGCGATCACGCATCTGTGCGGCTGGCTGCTGCAGGCGGTGCGCCCCGGTCTCGTGCGGCTGCTCGCCGGGCGCGGTCTGCAGCAGGAGGCGGGGCGGATCGGGCGGCCGCTCGGAGTGGTGTGTGCGGTGGCGTCCGCGGCGTACGCGACAGCCAGGCTGTCCACCGGAACGCATCCGCCCTTCGGGCCGCTCACCGTGCTGGGAGCGGTGCTGGTGGCGGGCTGCACGCTCGCGACGCTGGCGACGGCCGCGATCGAGTCGCGACAGGCCCGTGCCGACACGATCGCCGCGTTGGTGCGGCTGGGCGCGCCGACCACGCTGCTGCGCACCGCGGCGCTGCTGCGCACGGCCGCGCTGGTCGCGGTGTTCGCACCGCTGACGTGGGCGGTCGCGGAACTCGCGGTGCTGCCGCTGACAGGCTGAGACAAGGCCTCGCCGGCCGGCTGGAAAAAACTCACCAAGCACCGGTGAGTTTCTCCGCACCGCGCGGTCCATCCCTGCGTACGAACCACCGAACAGCCAGGAGAAACCACTCATGTACCAGCAAATGATCTTCGTGAACCTGCCCGTCGCCGACGTCGAGGCGTCGAAGAAGTTCTTCACGAAGCTGGGCTACACGATCAATCCTCAGTTCTCGACGGACGACTGCGCCTGCGTCGTCATCAGCGACACGATCATCGCGATGCTGCTCGGCAAGCAGCGCTACGCGGACTTCACCGACAAGGAGATCTCGGACGCCACGAAGACCAGCGAGGTGCTGCTCTGCCTGAGCGCCGAAAGCCGCGAGAAGGTCGACGAGCTGGTCGACCGGGCGCTGGCCGCGGGCGGTACGGCCAGCCGGGAGGCGATGGACTACGGCCACATGTACGGCCGTGCGTTCGACGACCTGGACGGCCACACCTGGGAGGTCATGTGGATGGACCCGGGAGAGATGAACCCTGGTGCGTAAGCGGGGATTGAGATCACTCAAGTGGGGTTCAAACCCGTCGGCGGGCAATTTCGCGCCAAAGTTGCCCGCCATGCGCGACCTACGCGTTGACAGGCATGACAAGCCACTTATAGACCTGTGAGCCTCCTGGGGAAGCTGCTGTCGCAGCAACGCCCCTGAAACCCCCCGCAGTCGCGCATTCCGTGAAGGGCAATCGTGTCCATATCCATTCGCACCGCACGATCGTTACGCATCCTCGGCATCGCCTCCGCCGCCACCGCGCTCACGCTCGGTGCCGCCGGCAACGCGCTCGCCTGCAACATCCGCGACTTCTCGGCCGTCGCGTCCTGCGACGACAACGGAAAGGGCGTCGTCACCGTCACCGACAAGGACGCCTCGGGCAAGGAGGCGACCGTCACGGTCTACCTCGAGTCGAACGGCGCCGACGCGAAGAAGGTCGGCGAGCAGACGGTCATCGGCACCCGCCAGGGCGCGACCGTCACGTTCGCCGAGGACTGGGCGCCGGGCGCCCAGTACCGTGTCCACATCAAGGTCCAGAACATCGTCGACGAGGACATCTCGCCGAACCTGACCGCGCCGTCCAAGGCCTGCGCGAGCGCCGAGACGACTCCGTCGGCCCCACAGACCACCCCGCCGGCCTCCACCACCCCGAAGCCGTCTCAGACCCCGGCCCCGCCCACGTCCGCCACTCCGACGACCGAGCCGTCGGCGTCGGCGTCGGCGTCGGACAGCGCCGCACCCGCCACCACCGGGGAGAACTCCCCGTCACCGGCGGCCGGCGGCTCGAACCTGGCGGAGACCGGTGCCAGCTCCAAGACGCCCATGATCGCCGGAATCGCCGGCGCCCTGGTCGTCATCGGCGGCGGCGCGGTGTTCTTCGGCATGCGCCGCCGCAGCGTGTCGAAGACCGACTGACACTTCTGTACGACCACACGGCCCGCTCCGTCGGGGCGGGCCGTTGCGTCCGCGTGCACGGAAAGGCGCGCGCCGCTTACGTGCGGGCATCGCTCCCGAGCACAACGATTTCCGCCGCGTCGAACACGGCCCCGACCTCGTCCCCGGGCTCCGGCGCCTCCCGCAGTGCGCACGCCGCCTCCAGCCCGGCCGACTCCCGCGGCTGCAGGCGTACGGCGACATGGGTGCCGCGGAAGGTGCGTGCGGCCACGGTGCAGCGCAGCCCGTCGGACGCGCCCACCAGCCGTACGCCCGTGGGCCGTACGAGCAGCGTCCCCGGCCCCTGCGGCGAACCCTCCGGCACCGGGAGCTTGCCCCACGGTGTGTCCGCGGCCTGACCGGTGACGGTCGTCTCCACCACGTTGTCGAAGCCGAGGAAGCGCGCCACGAACTCGTTCGCAGGCCGCTGCCACACCTCAAGTGGCGTACCGGACTGGGCGATCCGTCCGTCGCGCATCACGACGACCCGGTCGGCGAGTGCGAAGGCCTCGCCCTGGTCATGGGTGACGGCGAGCACGGTTGTGCCCAGCCGCCGGAACACATCGCGGAGTTCGACGACCAAACGCTCCCGCAGAGAGCGGTCGAGCTGCCCCAGAGGCTCGTCCAGCATCAGCAGTCGCGGCCGCGGCGCGAGGGCGCGGGCCAGCGCGACACGCTGCTGCTCCCCGCCGGAGAGGGAGGCGACGGCCCTGCGCTCCGCCCCGGGCAGACCGACGAGGTCGAGCAACTCCCGTACGCGCTCCATCTGTTGATCACGGGGGGCGCTCCGCATGCGGAGGCCGAAGGCGACGTTGCCGCCCACATCCCGTTGCGGGAAAAGCTGGTGGTCCTGGAACATCAGCCCGACACCCCGCCGGTGCGCGGGAACCCCGCCCAGATCCCGGCCGTCGAGGAACACCCCTCCCGAGTCGAGGGGCTGCAGCCCGGCCACGGTGCGCAGCAGCGTCGACTTGCCGCCGCCGCTGGGCCCGAGCACACACACGATCTCGTGTTCGGCGACGTCCAGATCGACTCCGTCGAGCGCGGCACGCCCGGCGAAGCGCACGCTCGCCCTGTTCAGCCTGAGCATCGTCACAGCCCCTTCGTCCGATCCGCGCGCAGCCTTTCCAGAGCCAGCAGCGCCACCGTGCACACCACCATCAGAATCGTCGAAAGGGCCATCGCCTGGCCGTAGTTGAGGTCGCCGGGTCGCGCGAGGAGCCGTGCCACCGCGACTGGCAGCGTCGGGTTGTAGGGCCGCGCGATGAACACCGTCGCGCCGAACTCACCCAGCGACACGGCGAACGCGAACCCGGCCGCGATCAGCAGCGCCCGCCGCACGATCGGCAGGTCGACCTCCCGCCACACCCGCCACGGCGACGCCCCGAGCACGGCCGCCGCCTCCCGCAGCCGCTCGTCCACGGCCCGCAGCACGGGCAGCATGGTGCGCACCACGAACGGGGCGCCCACCAGGGCCTGTGCGAGCGGCACCAGGATCCAGGAACCGCGCAGGTCCAGCGGCGGCTTGTCGAGGGTGATCAGGAAGCCGAAGCCGACGGTCACCGCAGACACCCCCAGCGGCAGCATCAGCAGCGCGTCGAAGCCGCGCACGAGACGGCCGGCGCCTCTGCGGGCGAGGGCCGCGGCGGCGAGGGAGCCGATCAGCACGGCGATGAGCGTGGCGGCTACGGCGTAGCGCAGCGAGTTGCCGATCGCCTCGATCGGCGCCACGAGGAAGGTGCCGCCGTCGCTGTGCGTGAGCGCCGTGTAGTACCCGAAGCCGGGCGCGTCGAACGAGCGCGCGACGAGGACGGCCGGCGGCAGCACGAGCAGGACCACAACCGTGACCAGGACCACGCCCAGCAGCGCCCACTGCCCCACCCCGCGCGGCCTGCGCGCCGTGCCGGCCGCGTCGACCAGTCGCAGGGCGCTCTCCCCGCGCCGGACGGTCCAGGCGTGCACCACCAGGATCGCGCCGACGGCCGCGAACTGGACGATCGTCAGCACGGCGGCGGTCGACAGGTCGAAGATCTGCGAGGTCTGCCGGTAGATCTCGACCTCGAGCGTGGAGAAGGTGGGGCCGCCCAGGATCTGCACCACACCGAAGGAGGTGAAGGTGAACAGGAACACCATCAGCGCGGCGGCGGCCACGGCCGGACTCAGGGCGGGCAGCGTCACCTTCCGCCAGGCCGCGAGGCGGGAGGCGCCGAGCATGCGGGCCGCCTCCTCCTGGCGGGGATCGAGCTGGGCCCACAGACCACCGACCGTGCGCACGACGACGGCGTAGTTGAAGAAGACGTGGGCGAGCAGGATGGCCCACACGGTCGTGTCGAGCCGTACGCCCCACAGGTCGTCGAAGAGCCCGCCAGGGCCGACGAGCGCCAGGAAGGCCGTGCCGACAACGACCGTGGGAAGCACGAACGGAACGGTGACGATCGCGCGCAGCAGTTGTTTGCCCGGGAAGTCCAGGCGTGCGAACACATAGGCGCCCGGGAGCGCGACCAGCAACGTGAGCGCGGTGGAGACGAGCGCCTGCCAGGTCGTGAACCACAGCACGTGCCGGATACCGGACTCCGTGAGCACATCGGCGATCCGGCCCCACTGCCAAGTCCCGTCGGCCTCCAGGCCACGCCGGACGATCACGACGACCGGGTAGGCGAAGAACACCGCGAAGAACACGACGGGCACGGCCATCAGACCGAGCCGCGCCGCGTTCCCGCCACGGCCCCCGTGGGGGGCTACTTCAGTACGAGCGATGTCCACGACTTGACCCATTGGTCACGGTTAGCGGCGATCCGGTCGGGGGCCATGATCTCGGGGTCCTTGGCCTGCGGACCGTACTTGACGAACTCCTCCGGAACCCGGGCTGTTTCACGCACCGGGTAGACGAACATGTTCAGCGGCATGTCCTGCTGGAACTTCTCGCTGACCAGGAAGTCCAGGAGCGCCTTGCCACCCTTGCTGTTCCTGGCGTTGCTGAGCAGTCCGGCGTACTCGACCTGCTGGAAGCAGGTGCCGTACGCCACGCCGGTCGGCGCGGTCTTCGGACGCGGCTTGGCGTAGACGACCTCGACGGGCGGCGAGGAGGCGTACGAGACGACGAGCGGTCGCTCACCCCCGGCCTTCCTGCCACCGGCGGAGCCCGAGAACTCCTCGTTGTACGCCTGTTCCCAGCCGTCGACCACCTTCACGCCGTTGGCCTTCAGCTTCTTCCAGTAGTTCTGCCAGCCCCCGTCCCCGTACTTGGCGGCTGTGCCGAGCAGGAAGCCGAGGCCGGGCGAGGAGGTGGCGGCGTTCTCGGTGACGAGCAGGTTCCTGTACTCGGGCTTGGTGAGGTCGTCGAAGGTGGCGGGCGGGGTCAGCTTGTGGTCGGCGAAGTACTTCTTGTCGTAGTTGACGCAGATATCACCGGAGTCGATCGGCGTGACCCGGTGCTGGGCCTCGTCGGCCCGGTACCGGGGTACGACCATGTCGTAGCCCTTCGGCTGGTACGGCTGGAACAGCCCGTTGTCGAGCGCCCTCGACAACAGGGTGTTGTCGACGCCGAAGAGGACGTCGCCCTGGGGGTTGTCCTTGGTGAGGATCGCCTTGTTGACGGCCTGGCCGGCGTCGCCGTCCTTCAGGACCTTGACGGTGTATCCGGACTGCTTCTCGAAGTCCGCCAGGACGCTCTTGGAGACGGCCCATGAGTCGTGGCTGACCAAGGTCACGGTCTTGGAGTCGCCGCCGCTCCCGCTCGTGGAGCCGGACGACCCGCATGCGGACAGCGTGACCATGCCCAGCCCGACGACTACGGCCGCGAACTGCCTACCAGTGATGTGCACTGAATTCCTCCTGGGATGACCAGGAAGAGACGCGGCCCTGCCCGCGAGCCCCCGCAGGGGCCCGGGCAGGGCGCAGCAGCTTGAGTGAAGACCGAACTTCCTACCCAGAATGACCTGGGCGAGGTTCAGAGGGTCTGCGGTCGTTCCCGCACTCTCAGCGCTGTGGCGCTCCCCTGTCGGAATATGAAGATGTACGTACGGGCTTCAGACTACGCGCTAGCGCTCGCTGGCCGCCAACTGCCCGCACGCTCCGTCAATTTCCTGGCCACGGGTGTCCCGGATGGTCACCGGAACCCCATGGGCGGCGATCGCCTCGACGAACGCCTTCTCGTCCTCGGGCCGTGAAGCGGTCCACTTGGAGCCGGGCGTCGGGTTCAGCGGGATCAGATTGACGTGCACGGGCTTGCCCTTGAGGAGCCGGCCGAGCCGGTCGCCGCGCCACGCCTGGTCGTTGATGTCCCGGATCAGCGCGTACTCGATGGACAGTCGCCGCCCGGACTTGGCGGCGTACTCGAAGCCGGCGTCCAGTACCTCGCCCACCTTCCACCGGGTGTTGACGGGGACGAGCGTGTCGCGCAGCTCGTCGTCCGGTGCGTGCAGGGAGATGGCGAGGCGGCACTTGAAGCCCTCGTCGGCGAAGCGGTGGATGGCCGGCACCAGCCCGACGGTCGACACAGTGATCCCGCGCTGCGAGAGCCCGAGCCCGTCCGGCGTGGGATCGGTCAGTGCCCGGATGGCACCGATCACGCGCTTGTAGTTGGCGAGGGGCTCACCCATGCCCATGAAGACGATATTGGACAGGCGCGCGGGACCGCCGGGGATCTCGCCGTCACGCAGCGCCCGCATACCGTCGACGATCTGGTGCACGATCTCGGCGGTGGACAGGTTGCGGTCGAGACCGGCCTGGCCGGTGGCGCAGAACGGGCAGTTCATGCCGCAGCCCGCCTGGGAGCTGATGCACATGGTGACCCGGTCCGGGTAGCGCATGAGCACGGACTCGACGAGCGTGCCGTCGAAGAGCCGCCACAGCGTCTTGCGCGTCGTGTCCTGATCGGTCGACAGATGCCGTACGACCGTCATCAGCTCCGGGAGCAGCACCTCCTGGAGCCCGGCGCGGGAGGAGGCCGGGATGTCGGTCCACTGCTCCGGGTCCTGCGTGTACCGCGCGAAGTAGTGCTGCGAGAGCTGCTTGGCGCGGAACGGCTTCTCGCCGATGGCAGCGACCGCCTCCTTGCGCTCGGCGGGCGTGAGATCGGCGAGGTGCCGCGGCGGCTGCTTGGCTCCGCGCGGCGCGACGAAAGTGAGTTCTCCGGGCTTAGGCATGGCCGTACCAGTGTCGCAGATCCAATCGGGTGACCCGGTGCTGTCCACCCGGACGGCTACCGTCAGCGGTCGGCACCGGTTGTTGCGATCGCGTAAGAAGGGGCCCGTCGCACCATGGCGACGGACCCCGTTTCGCGTCTGCGTCTCGCGCGGCCGAAGGCCGCGGACCTACCCTCAGCCCGTCCCGACGAAAACGACCAACAGCAGCCACACCACCGGAGCCGTCGGCAGAAGCGAGTCCAGGCGGTCCATGATGCCGCCGTGGCCCGGCAGCAGGGTGCCCATGTCCTTGATGCCCAGATCGCGCTTGATCATGGACTCGCCGAGGTCGCCGAGCGTGGCGCTGGCCGCGGCCGCGGCACCCAGCAGGAGCCCCTGCCACCACGAGCCGTCGTCGATCAGGAACTGCATGCACAGCGCGCCCGCCACCATCGCGAAGGAGACCGCCCCGAACAGGCCCTCGCGGGTCTTGCCGGGGCTGATGCGCGGGGCGAGCTTGTGCTTGCCGAAGCGCCAGCCAACCGCGTAGGCGCCCGTGTCGCTGACGACCGTCAGCAGCAGGAACGTCAGCACACGCTGCGGGCCGTCCGACGCTGTCAGCATCATGGAGACGAACGTGGCCAGGAAGGGCACGTAGAAGGCCGCGAAGAGGCCCGCCGTGGCGTCCTTCAGATAGCCCTCCGGCGGTTCCGTCATACGCCAGACCAGGACCGCGAGGGCGGTGAGCGCCATCGCCACCCAGGCGCCCTCAGCACCGCGCACGTATCCGGCGACGACCATCGCCGCACCGCCGACCACCAGCGGCACGAGGGGCGCCTTGATGCCCTTGCGCTCCTCCAGCCGGTTCGTCAGCTCCCACAGGCCCACCACGACGGCGACCGCTATGACGCCGACGAACACGGCCTTGACGATGAACAACGACGCGACGATCACGACGCCAAGACCGATGCCGACCCCTATGGCCGCACCCAGGTCACGGCCCGCGCTCTTCTTCTGCGGTGCAGGCGCCGGCTGTGGGGCGTCGGGCATGGGCTCCGGATTCTGCGGCGCCGCCCCGGAGGGCGACACCGGCGGTGTGTCGTCGCGGAACAAGGGGCCGCCCGCCCGGGCGGCCCCCCGGTTGTCATCCTGGTCTCCGCCATACGCGGGTACGTCGGGCACGACAGGCATGGGGCGCGTCTGCTGCTGGGCGTCATGCGCATCGTGCGCGGGACCCGCCGGGCCGGGGCCCTGGACGGACCCGCGATCGGCGGGCCCCCAGTATCCGGCGGCCTGCGGCGGCGCCCCCCAGGAAGAGTCGTTCATCAGACTTCGAGCAGCTCGGCTTCCTTGTGCTTGAGCAGCTCGTCCACCTGCGCGACGTACTTCGCGGTGGTGTCGTCGAGCTCCTTCTCCGCGCGGCGGCCCTCGTCCTCGCCGACCTCGCCGTCCTTGATCAGCTTGTCGATGGCATCCTTGGCCTTACGGCGCACGGAACGGATCGAGACCTTGGCGTCCTCACCCTTGCCCTTGGCGACCTTGATGTAGTCGCGGCGGCGCTCCTCGGTCAGCTCGGGGAACACCACGCGGATGATGTTGCCGTCGTTGCTCGGGTTGACGCCCAGGTCGGAGTCGCGGATCGCCTGCTCGATGTTGCGCAGCGCGCTCTTGTCGAACGGGGTCACCACGGCCATGCGCGGCTCCGGCACCGAGAACGAGGCCAGCTGGTTGATCGGCGTCGGTGCGCCGTAGTAGTCGGCGACGATCTTGTTGAACATCGCCGGGTGCGCACGGCCGGTGCGGATCGCGGCGAAGTCCTCCTTGGCGACTACGACGGCCTTCTCCATCTTCTCCTCGGCCTCGAGGAGGGTCTCTTCGATCACCACTTGCTCCTGCGTGTCTTGAGTAGGCCCGGCAGCTGTCACTCGTCGGTCTGCGGCCGGCTGCGTCGCGTCTTCTTCCTGCACGGTTCCGGACCGGCAGGACATTGTCCATCCCCCCGGTCAGGCTCCGTCACCCGGACGGGGTCACCCGCAACGGGTCTGGCTCCGGTCAGTCCCGGCTGCCTTGGTCACCCACGAGTGTGCCGATCTTCTCACCCTTGACGGCCCGTGCGATATTGCCCTCCGCCAGGAGCTCGAATACCAGGATGGGCAGCCTGTTGTCCCGGCACAGCGTGATGGCGGTCATGTCGGCGACCTTGAGGTCGCGAGTGATGACCTCGCCGTAGCTGAGCGAGTCGAACTTGACGGCCTCGGGGTTGGTCTTCGGGTCGGAGTCGTAGACCCCGTCCACACCGTTCTTGCCCATGAGCAGCGCCTCGGCGTCGATCTCCAGGGCACGCTGGGCAGCGGTCGTGTCGGTGGAGAAGTACGGCATTCCCATACCGGCGCCGAAGATGACCACGCGGCCCTTCTCCAGGTGACGCACGGCGCGCAGCGGGATGTACGGCTCGGCGACCTGACCCATGGTGATGGCCGTCTGGACGCGCGAGTCGATGCCCTCCTTCTCCAGGAAGTCCTGGAGGGCCAGGCAGTTCATGACCGTACCGAGCATGCCCATGTAGTCGGAGCGGGCCCGGTCCATGCCGCGCTGCTGGAGTTCGGCGCCGCGGAAGAAGTTGCCGCCGCCGATGACGACGGCGATCTCGGATCCGTCGCGCACCACGGCCGCGATCTCACGGGCGATGGCGTGTACCACGTCCGGGTCGACACCGAGTCCGGTTCCTCCGGAGAAGGCCTCTCCGGACAGCTTCAGCAGAAACCGGCCGCGTACTTTGCCGTCGTCGCTCTTCTCGGCCTTGGTGGTCATGGAGATCTCCTCGTGGTGCACATACGAAGAAGGCCATTGCCGGTGGGTGATTCACATCCCATGCGCGGCAATGGCCTCCTCGTCAAATCTGCTGTCGTCCACCCCGCACGCGTGCGGGGCGGCGTACCTGGACGACTTCTGTCGACCCTACCGGGGTCGCACGTCGATCGCGGTACGGACTCAGATGCCGACCTTGATGCGCGCGAAGCGCTTCAGGGTGACACCCGCCTCGTCCAGAACCTTCTGGACGGACTTCTTGTTGTCGAGCGCGTACGGCTGGCCGAGCAGCGTGGCGTCCTTGAAGAAGCCGTTGAGACGACCCTCGACGATCTTCGGGAGGGCGGCCTCGGGCTTGCCCTCGGCGCGGGTGGTCTCCTCGGCGATGCGACGCTCGGACTCGACGACCTCGGCCGGGACGTCCTCCTTGGAGAGGTACTTCGGCGCGAAGGCGGCGATGTGCTGGGCGATGCCCTTGGCGACCTCGGCGTTCGGCTTGTCGAACTCGACGAGGACACCGATCTGCGGCGGCAGGTCGGGCATGGTGCGGTGCATGTAGACCGCCACGAAACCGCCGGCGAACTGCGCGAAGCGGTCCAGGACGATCTTCTCGCCCAGGTTGGCGTTGGCCTCGTCGACGAACGCCTGCACGGTCTTGCCGGCCTCGATCTCGGAGGCGAGCAGGGCCTCGAGGTCGGCCGGGGAGGTCTTGGCGACGTGCTCGGCGATGGCCGTGGCCACGGCCTGGAACTTCTCGCCCTTGGCGACGAAGTCGGTCTCGCACTTGAGCTCGACGATGACACCGGAGGAGTTGTCGTCGGCGATGACGGAGACCACGGCGCCGTTCTCGGCGGAGCGGCCCTCGCGCTTGGCGACGCCCTTCTGGCCCTTGATCCGGAGCGCCTCGACGGCCTTCTCGACGCTGCCCTCGGCCTCGTCCAGCGCCTTCTTGCAGTCCATCATGCCGGCGCCGGTGAGCTCACGGAGCTTCTTGACGTCAGCGGCGGTGTAGTTCGCCATGATCTGTGAATCTCTTCTCGGAGTTCGAAGTCTCGAAGTCGGCGGCCGCCGCCGCTTGGACGGGCGGCCGCCAAAGATCTACGGGCTACGAAGATCTCAGGGCTGCGGGTGAACGGCGGGGGACGCGGTCGGCGCCACCCGCCCTCACATCAGCCGAACGGCCCTGAGGTCAGGCCTGCTCGCCCTCGGCGGCCGGAGCCTCGGCAGCCGGAGCCTCAGCGGCAGGAGCCTCGGCAGCCGGGGCCTCAGCGGCCTTCTCGGCGTCAGCCTTCTTCTCGCCCTCGAGCAGGTCGCGCTCCCACTCGGCGAGCGGCTCGCCCGCGGCCTTCTCGCCCTTGCCCTCGGTGGCGACACCGGAACGGGCGATGAGGCCCTCGGCGACGGCATCCGCGATCACACGGGTGAGCAGGGTGACGGAGCGGATCGCGTCGTCGTTGCCCGGGATCTTGTAGTCGACCTCGTCGGGGTCACAGTTGGTGTCGAGGATCGCGACGACCGGGATGTTGAGCTTGCGGGCCTCGCCGACCGCGATGTGCTCCTTCTTGGTGTCCACGATCCAGACGGCGCTCGGCACCTTCTGCATCTCGCGGATACCACCGAGGGTCTTCTCCAGCTTGGCCTTCTCGCGGGAGAGGACCAGGAGCTCCTTCTTGGTCAGACCCGAGGCCGCGACGTCCTCGAAGTCGATCTGCTCGAGCTCCTTGAGGCGCTGCAGACGCTTGTAGACGGTCGAGAAGTTGGTGAGCATGCCGCCCAGCCAGCGCTGGTTGACGTACGGCATGCCGACGCGGGTGGCCTGCTCGGCGATGGCCTCCTGCGCCTGCTTCTTCGTGCCGACGAACATGACCGTGCCGCCGTGAGCGACGGTCTCCTTGACGAACTCGTAGGCGCGGTCGATGTACGACAGCGACTGGAGCAGGTCGATGATGTAGATGCCGTTGCGCTCGGTGAAGATGAAGCGCTTCATCTTCGGGTTCCAACGACGGGTCTGGTGACCGAAGTGGACGCCGCTCTCCAGCAGCTCCCGCATCGTGACGACGGCCATGGCCGTTCTCCTTGAGTTTTCTCGGTTGTGCCGCGAGCACCGGATGGCACTCACGCCTGACGCCCGCGATGCGCCGTGCCGCAAAGGACCGAGGAGCGCTGACACCTGCCTGTGATGGCCTGGTATCGGGGCGTGCGAAGTCGACCCGGTGGCCCGGATCGCCACAAGAAGTGTACGGGACCGACGGAGCGGTGGGTGACGCCACTGTCCACAACCCGGTGGTTGTCCACAGGTCTCGGCCATGATCGCCCGATCTGCGGGATGGTTCTCGCATGCGAGCGAAACGATGTGCCCGGACGTGGCCTGCCGTGCTGCTGCTTGTGGCGGTGAGCATGCTGAGCACCGTGGCGTGGGCCGGCGCGCCGGCCCACTGGAGGCCGGCCGCGACGCCCGCGCCGGTGCCCGATCTGTCGGGGCCGGCGCTCGCCCGGAACTGGCCGGTGGGCGCTCACCCCACGGTCGTACGGGATTGGGAACCTCCGGCGACTCCGTACGGCGCAGGCCACCGCGGCGTGGATCTGGCGGCGGCTGCGGGCGATCCGGTTCGTGCGGTCGCCGCCGGCCGAGTGATCTTCGCGGGGAGGGTTGCGGGTCGGGGCGTGGTCTCCGTCGGCCTGACGGGCACGGGCGACCCGCCGCTGCGGACGACGTACGAGCCCGTACACGCGTCCGTACGCAAGGGCGACGAGGTGGATCCGGGCGAGGTACTGGGCGTACTGGAACCTCATGCCGCCCATTGCGCCGCATCGTGCCTGCACTGGGGTCTACTCAGGGGGGAGGAATACCTGAACCCGTTGTCCCTGCTGCCGCCGTGGCTGCTGCACGGGGCTCCGTCCCGCCTGCTGCCGGTGGACCGGGTGCCGTTGCCGCGGACCTGACCCCGGGGGCCACACGCCATGCCCGACGCGGCGCTCAGCCCCAAACGCCCCGCAGGACCATCGTGACCGCCGCCTCGGTGATGACGGCCGGATCCTCCGCGGCACCCAGTTCGATGCGCCGCACCGCCGCGTCGACCACGCCTTGGAGCAGCATCGCCGCCAGCCGGGGCTCTCGGTGTCCCATCTCGCCGAGCGCCTGGACGATCATCGCGACGAGCCCGCCGTGCGCTGCCCGGATCTTCTCGCGCGCCCCGGCGTCCAGCTCGCTCGCGGAGATGGCGACCACGGCCCGGTGCCGCCGGTCACCCACGAGCGCCAGCTGACGGCGCACATAGGCCTCGACTTTCGCTTCCGGGCCGTCCGCCGAGGCCATCGCCACCTCGACCTCGGCCGCCCAGACGGGAAAGTCCACCGCGCACAGCTCCTCGACGACGGCCGCGCGGGACCGGAAGTACTCATAGACGGAGGAACGCGCCAGGCCCGTACGCTCGGCGAGGGCGGGGAACGTCAACGCCTCCGTACCGCCCTCGGACAGGAGGGACCGTGCCGCGTCCAGCAGGGCGGCTCGCTGCATCGACCGGTGCTCGGCCACGGAGGCCGCTCGAATCCTAGGCACGTCCAACACTTTACGGACCGACCGCGGCGGGAGCCACCCGCGCCCGTACACCGCTCCGGAGCACTGCCGGCCGGGCACACCCGTGTCGCGTCAACGCCCGAAGCCGGCCAGCTTCGCCCGTAGCTGCAGGACGGACTTGGTGTGGATCTGGCTGACCCGGCTCTCGGTCACTCCCAGCACGTTGCCGATCTCGGCGAGCGTGAGGCCCTCGTAGTAGTACAGCGTGACCACGGTCTTCTCCCGCTCAGGCAGCGTGTTGATCGCTCGCGCCAGGAACCGACGCAACTCCCGGTCCTCGGCGACCTCCACGGGATTGTCCGCGGCGGTGTCCTCCAGGGTGTCCATGAGGCTCAGCCGATTGCCGCCCTCGCCCCCCACATGCAGCAACTCTTCCAGTGCCACCACGTTCGCGAGCGACAGTTGACTGAAGACGGCATGGAGCTCGTCCACGCCGATCCCCATCTCCGCCGCCACTTCCGCCTCCGACGGTGTCCGCCGCAGCCTCGCCTCCAGGGTCGCGTACGCCCGCTCCACACTGCGCGCCTTCTGCCGCACCGACCGCGGGATCCAGTCCAGCGCCCGCAGCTCGTCGATCATCGCGCCGCGGATCCGCGTGATCGCGTACGTCTCGAACTTGATCTCCCGGTCGACGTCGAACTTCTCGATCGCGTCGATCAGCCCGAACACCCCCGAGGAGACGAAGTCCGCCTGCTCCACATTGGCCGGCAGCCCCACGCTCACCCGCCCGGCCACGTACTTCACCAACGGCGAGTAGTGCAGGATCAGCTGCTCCCGCAGCCGCTCGTCCCCCGTCTCCTTGTACGACCGCCACAGCTCGTCAAGCGTCGAGGGAGCGGGCGGGCGCACGCTGCCGCCGTCGCGGGCGGCTGGGGGAATCGCCGCCCGGTCTGACCCGGAGGTGTGCTGAGGCATTCGTCGCCTTGTGCCGTTCTGCTGTGAACTGGGGGTAACTGGGTGAGCTGTCGGTCTGATGTGGAGATGCCTGTCTGAAACGGGACCTCGTGAGCGTAGCGTGACTGTGGTGTCGCAGTGTGCGAAGGGCGAGGTATCACCCCTGCGCGAACGAGCGCGACGGGGCTTACGCCAGGTCCGCGGGGATAGCCCTGTGTGATGGCCTGGAGTGGTCAACTACGGGAATTTCCAAGGCTGTCGAGGATCGCCCGGACGGCTGATCACACTCCGTCAACACTGACCGTCATCCGGTCGGACGGGGATCATCGCCTGGCGTGTCAACTTCCAGCCATCGCCGTGTCGTTCGACGAATCCAAGTGATCGGAGTTCGTACAGTCTCCCGACCGCGTCGTCGGCCGTTGTGCCCGCCGAACGGGCGATCTCGTCCGCCGCTGCGGTGTCACCGGCCGGCAGCGCCGCGAGCACCTGGGCGGCGGCGGGGTCGAGCAGATCGCGCGGGAGGACGGGCCCGCGCCGGTCCGGAGCCAGCTCGCCCATTTCTCCGACCAGTTCAACGACGTCTGCGGCGTCGGAGACCAGCACGGCCTCCCCGCGCAGCAGTTCGTGCACGCCGGCCGAGAGTGCGCTGGTGACCGGTCCGGGCACACCCATCGTGTACCGGCCCAGCCGCTGTGCCGCGCGTGCCGTGACCAGCGCGCCACTGCGGTAGGCCGCTTCGACGACCACGGTGCCTCGGGTCAGGGCCGCGATCACGCGGTTTCTGAGGAGGAACCGGCGCGGCGTCGGGTGGTCGCCCGGCGGTAACTCCCCGATGACGAGCCCCTGGTGCGCGATCCTGCTGATCAACTCGGTGTGTCCGCGTGGATAGGGCTGGTCAACGCCGCAGGCCAGCACGGCGATGGTGGCGCCGCCGGCGGCGAGGGTGCCCCGGTGGGCGGCACCGTCCACGCCATACGCTCCGCCGGAGACCACTACCCAGCCGCGCTCCGCGAGCCCCGCGCCGAGGTCGGCCGCCGTGTGTGCCCCGTACTCGGTACAGGCCCGCGCGCCCACCACCGCGACGGACCTCAGGGCCCACGTCCGCAGACTGGGCCGCCCTCGCACCCAGAGTCCTACGGGTCGGCCGTCTCCGAGGTCGTCGAGTTGCGTCGGCCACTCGGTCGTGCCGGGGCACACGAAGCGCACCCCCGCCTCCCCGGCCACGGCCCGGTCCCGTTCCGGCTCGGCTCGCACGGCACGCGCCCGCAGCCCTGCCCACCGCTTGTCCGTCATCCCCGGCAGCCGCCTCCCACCCTCGCGCAGTCGCCGGGCCACCTCCTCGGCGCCGCGTTCACGCAGCCAGCGGCCCACCACCTCGTCCCCGGGCTCGGTGACCCCGGTGAGGAACATCCGGGCGAGGCGCTCGCCGTCCGGGACGGCCGTCCCGCTCATGACAGCGCCCCGATGGCCATCGGCACGCCCCGCGGGACCCCGGTGCGCAGTTGGAGCGCGAGCGCGACATCCGACGTTCCCGGCCGGTCATGACCCAGGAGGTCTGCCACGGTCCAGGCCACACGCAGCACCCGGTCCAGCCCCCGGGCCGTCAGCATGCCCCGCTCAAGGCTGCGTTCGGCCTCGTCCATGGCACCGCTCGCGACACACCAGCGGTTGCGCAGCTCCCGTCCCGGCACTTCGCTGTTGGTCCGCCACGGGGTGCCCGCAAGGCGCGCCGCCGCCCTCAGTCTGGCCTCGCGCACCCGGTCGGCGACCGTCGCGGTGGACTCGCCCCGAGCGCCGCGCCCGGTGAGTTCGGCGCGGCTGACGGAGTCCACCTCGACACGCAGATCCACCCGGTCAAGCAGCGGACCGGAGAGCCGGGCCTGATAGCGACGGATCGCCGAGGGCGGGCATTCGCAATGAGTGTCGCGCTGCGAGAAGCGGCCGCAGGGACAGGGGTTGGCCGCCAGCACCATCAGGAATCTCGCCGGGAACCGCACGACACCCGCACTGCGCGCGATCACGACGTGCCCCGACTCGAGGGGCTGCCGCAGCGCGTCGAGGGCCTGGCTGTTGAACTCGGGCGTCTCGTCGAGGAAGAGGACCCCCCAGTGGGAGAGCGACACGGCACCGGGCCGGGCGATACCGGGGCCGCCGCCGACGAGTGCCTGCATGGTGGCCGAGTGGTGTGGGGCGCAGTACGGGGCCACATCGATGAGCGGTTTGCCCGGAGGAAGCAGGCCCGCCACCGAGTGCACCGCGGTGACCTCCAACGACTCCTCTCGGCCGAGCCGGGGCAGGATCGTCGGCAGCCGCTCCGCGAGCATCGTCTTCCCGGCGCCGGGCGGCCCTTCCAGGAACAGGTGGTGTCCGCCCGCCGCGGCCACTTCCACCGCCGTGCGCGCCGCGGTCTGGCCCACGACGTCTGCCAGGTCATGGCCATGATCGTGCTGCGGGGCGCCCATGCCGTGCATCCCCGCGCCCGGCACGTGCAGACCGGCGAGGAGCGGGCCCGAGGGGCCCTGGTCACCAGGCTCCTCCTCGGGCACGGGCTCGTCCGCGAGGACGGCGATCAACTGGCGCAGAGTGCGCACGCCGAGCACGGACACGCCGGGTACCAGCGACGCTTCGGCGGCGGCGCACTCCGGCACGACCACCTGCTCGTAACCCGCGCCCGCCGCAGCCAGTACCGCCGGCAGGATGCCCCGAACGGGCCGGACCCTTCCGTCCAGGCCCAGCTCGCCGATCATCACGATGTCGGCGAGCACCCGTGGGTCGATGCGCTCCGCGGCGCCGAGCACGGCACAGGCGACGGCGAGGTCGAATCCGCTGCCGGCCTTCGGCACGGAGGCGGGGCTGAGCCCGACGGTGAGTTTCTTCTGCGGCCACTCACCACCCGAGTTCACCACCGCGGCCCGCACCCGGTCCCGGCTCTCCGTCAGGCTCTTGTCGGGCAGCCCGACCAGCGTGAAGGCAGCCACGCCCGGTTCGAGGTCGGCCTGGACCTCGACCACCACGCCCTCGACGCCGACCAGTGCCACGGAACACGTACGCGCGAAGCCCATCACGCCACCCCCCGCGCGTGCTCGACCACCGGGGCACCACGGTCGGGCAGGACCACGCCGACCACGTCGACGCGGACTCCGCCCGGTGGTGCCCCGCCGTGCGCCTGGATCCAGCGCTCGGCGAGAGTGCGCAGCCGCTCGGCCTTCACCGGCGTCACTGCGGCCATCGGATGCTCGAAAAAACCGCGTCTGCGGGTCTTGACCTCACAGACGACCAGGACGTCGCCGTCCCTGGCCACGATGTCGATCTCGCCGCTCCTGCCGCAGCGCCAGTTGCGCTCCAGGACCGTCATCCCGGCCCCGGACAGCCGCCGAGCGGCCAGCTCCTCGCCGTACCTGCCGAGTGCGCTGCGGGCCAGATGTGTGTTCATGTCGGCACCACCTCCGGCGCCAACGGTCACGCATCCGGCTCCAAGAAGTGGATCTCGGTGGACGACTCAGCGATTGTGGACAACTCCGTCACCCACACGGGTGAGGGTGTCTCCGTCCGCACGGGGGCACCCTCGCCTGTCACACACGAGCGACAGCCTCGCCCGTCACCCGCCCGGCAACTCCAGATCGCTCTTGTTCAACTCCTCGATATTCACATCCTTGAATGTGAGCACCCGTACCTGCTTCACGAAACGAGCAGGCCGGTACATGTCCCAAACCCAGGCGTCCGCCATGGACACCTCGAAGAACACCTCGCCCTGAACCGAGTGCACCTGCATCTCGTAGTCGTTGGTGAGGTAGAAGCGCCGCTCGGTCTCGATCACGTATTTGAACAGACCGACGACATCGCGGTACTCCCGGTAGAGCTTCAGCTCCATCTCGGTCTCGTACTTCTCGAGGTCCTCGGCGCTCATGGCATGTTCCCCTTCAGCCGTGCGATCCCACCATTGTGCGCCAGTCCCGCGAGCCCCTAGACGATTTCGGTGTCGAGGACCGCTGGCCTGGCCGGGGGGCCTTCGTCAAGCAGCGTGCGCAGCAGCTCGGCGAGTCTCGTCGGATACACCGTCTCATGCGCCTCGGCCAGTTCCCGGCACGTCCACCACCGTGCTCCCGCGACGCTGCGTTTTTCCAGGTCGGTCAGGCTCCGCGCGGCCGTGGCCGTCTGGGTCGTACGGGCCAGGTAGTACCACTCGTCCTGGTCCCAACGGCGGCCCGCGAACGGAAAGGAGCACCTGCGCTGCCACAGCACCGGCCCCAGTTCGACGTCCGTGATGCCGGTCTCCTCGGCCAGCTCGCGCAGCGCCGCCTGCTCACGCGTCTCGTCGCCCTCCAGGCCTCCTCCAGGAGTGAACCACCAGTCGTCCGTCTGGTCGTCCGGCTCGTGGCCGTGCAGCAGCAGGATGCGGTCCTGCGGGTCGAGCAGCACCACCCGCGCCACCCTGCGCAGCCCGCCTTCGTACGTGTCCGGCGCTCCGCCCTGGCCCTCGGGGGCCCGGTACGGCTCGTACGGGGCCGCGGGCGACGCCTCAGCGGACACCGGCCGGCTCCGTCCTCGCGGTGCGGCGCTTCCTGCCCGCGCGCTTGGCGATCGGGCCGTACGCCGCGCCGCCCATCACGAGCACCGCGCCGGCCATGATCGCACCAAGGACCAGCCGCAGGGGACCGGGCGACGAGATCGGGCCGAGCGTCTCGAAGCCCGTCGGGCGGTCCAGCAGGCCGTTCATCGGCCACACCACGGCGTCCACACGGGCGTCCACCGCGCTGCGCGCCACGGTGCCGCTGAAGGCCTCGGTGAGGTGAGCCGTGGAGTCGAGGGAGCCGACGCGCTCGTCGCCGAGCAGAAACAGCCTGCCCCGGGGGACCGTGACCGTGGGGATCTTCTTCCATTCCGCGTCGTGGCTGTCGGCCAGGTACGACTCCTGGATCCGCTTGCCGTTGACGGTCAGCCTGCCTTCGGTGCAGCAGGCGACCGTGTCGCCCCCGACCGCCACGACCCGCTTGACCATGGGCATGTCGCCCCAGCTCTTCTGCTTGAAGACGACGACGTCACCGCGCTGGATGTCGCCGCCGTCGACACGCTGGGCGAGGACCCGGTCACCGGCGACGATGGTGGGCGACATGGAGTCGGTCGGCACGGTGTACGGCTTGTAGACGATCGCGCCCCAGACGAACCCGCCGAGGAAGACCACACAGCCGAGGGCCACGGCCAGTCCCGACAGTGTGCTGCCGAGCCGTCCGCGGCCCTCTTCCGTATGACTGTTCCTGCTCATGCCAGTGCTCCCCCAGGTCGGAGAATCGATCCCGTGGCCCGGCAGCGGGCCACGGAAGATCGGCGATCTGGGACGGCACCCTACCCGGCGGTACCGCGACCAGAAACCCTCGGGTTTCCGGCGGTAAGGCGCGCGTTGAGACGGCGCCTACGCCACAGCACCAGCGGCACCGCGCCCGTCAGGCCGAGCGCCCCGGGAGCCATCGTGCCGAGGCCCTGGTCGAAGGTGTCCGGGATCGGCAACGTGTTCCAGCGGGTGGGCGGCCAGGCGATCACGATGGCGCGGCCCACGACGTTGTCCACGGGCACGAAGCCCTGGTCCTTGCCCTGCTGGTGGTAGCGGGAGTCCAGCGAGTTCTGCCGGTGGTCGCCCATGACCCAGATTTTGCCGGGAGGCACCGTGACCTTGAACTGACCGCCCTGGTCGTCGACGGTGCACGGGGTGTTGCCCGGGTACACATACGGCTCGTTCAGCGCGTGTCCGTTCACCTTCAGCGGGCCCGTGCCATTGCACTCGATGGTGTCGCCCGCGACGCCGACGACCCGCTTGATCAGGTCCTTTTCCTCGGCGGACGGCATCAGGCCGATCCAGCTCAGGGCCTTCTGGAGGGCGTTCGGGTTGGCAGTGGGCTCGTCCCTCAGCCAGTTGTCCGGGTCGTGGAAGACGACGACCTCGCCGCGCGAGGGCTCGGAGCCGAACCACGGCGTCAGCTTGTCGACGAGGACGCGGTCACCTTTCTGGAGGGTGTTCTGCATCGAGTCCGAGGGAATCGAGAACGCCTGCACCAGGAACGTCTTGATCAGCAGCGCGAGCACCAGCGCGATGCCGATGAGGAGCGGAAGTTCCTTCCAGAAGGAGCGCTGCTTCTTCGGCGGGTGCTCCTGCTCGCCGCTCCCCTGCGTATCGCCGTCCGAGGGGCCACTCCCGGAGCCGGTGTGGCCTTCGGTCGGGGAAGCCGTCCTGTCGGGACGCTCCGGCTCCTCCTCGGGGCCGTCGTGTCCGGACCGTGCGCCGACCGCCAAATCCCCCACATCCACTCCTCACTCCGTGCCGCCGCCGGCGCCCTAGTCGACGCAGGCCCACCACTCCCATAACGAGCGGGAGTTCCGCAGGGCTCGGGAGGGGGATCAATCCATATCGATCCGCGGAGGCCACCCTATGCGACGGTCCGACTGCGGTGGTCGACCCGCTCGGTACCGATGCATACGTGTCCGGCTCTTTCAAGCGTGCCCAGTGCCCGACGGGCCAGGCGATGACCATGGCGCGGCCGACGACTGACTTCTCCGAGACAGTACCGTCGAACGCCTCGGTGCGGTGATAGCGGGAGTCGGCCGAGTCGTCGCGGTGGTCGCCCATGACCCATAGACGGCCCGGCGGAACGGTCACCGTGAACGAGAAGTCGGAAGGTTTGTTCCCCGGGTGAATGTACGGCTCGTTCAGCGGCATGCCGTTGACAGTGACGCGTCCTTGCGTATCACAGCACTTGACGGTGTCGCCGCCGATCGCCACGACCCGCTTGATGAGATCGCGGTCGTCGTCAGACGGCAGCAGGCCGATCCAAGTGAGCCCTTCCTTGATCTGCTTGACGACGACGGGGTCGTCCTTCTTGGACGTCTCCTCGCCCGTGAGCCAGTGACCGGGGTCCCGGAAGACAACGACGTCGCCGCGCTGCGGCTTGGAGCCGAACCAGGGGGTCAGCTTGTCGACGAGGACGCGGTCGCCGATCTGGATCGTGTTCTCCATGGAGCCCGACGGGATCACGAAGGCCTGCACCAGGAAGGTCTTCAGGACCAGGGCTATGAGAACGGCGACGCCGGCCAGGAGGGGTATCTCCTTGGCCGCGGAACGCCTCCTCCTGCGCTTGACCTTTCGCTGGAGCTTGCGTCGCTCGGCCCGGCCGCGCCCGGTGGAAGCGCCGTTCGCGCTGCGTTGCGCTCCGCTCGGTTTGCCGCGGTTACCCATGGGTGCCGTCCGCGGCGGGCACGCGCGCGTAGGCACCCGGACGGGTGAGGTGCTGCCAGCGTGCGGAGGGCCAGGCGATCCAGTCGGCCCTGCCGATCACCGCTCCGACGGGGATCATGCCGCCACCCGGCGAGCCCAGGTGGTCGCGGGAGTCACTGGAGTGGCCTCGGTGGTCGCCGAGCACGAAGAGTGTGCCGTCGGGCACGACGACGTCGAAGGTGACATCGGACGGGTTGTCCCCGGGGTAGAGGAACGACGACTCGTCGACCGACCGGCCGTTCACCTCGAGCCTCCCCTTCGCGTCGCAGCAGACCACATGATCTCCGCCCACACCGACCACTCGCTTGACGTAGTCGGCGTCCCCGAAATACCCGGCGCCGTCGAAGACGACGACGTCTCCCCGCTGCGGCTCCGATCCGAAACGGTACGCCAACTTGTTGACGAGCACGCGGTCCCCGACCCTCAGTCCGCGTTCCATCGAACGGCTGGGGATGTCGAACGGCTGTATCGCGAACGTGCCGAGCAGGAGAAGGAACAGCAGACAGGCCAGCGTGGTCAGGGTGATCCGCCCGCCGGGCAGCCAGTCGGCGATCCGGGAGACCAACGCGAAGCGCGACCGTTCCTCCGGACCCGCGGTGTCCGAGGTTTCCTCGGAATCGACGGGGTCGGAGGAGCGGTCGCGCTCCGTGTGCTGTGCTTCGGTGTCCATCGGGGCCAGATGGTATCCGGCCTCGATGTGACCACCTTGTGCCGGCCGGTTCGACCGGACGAGAACTCAGTTCTCGCGCTTCTCCTTGATCTTCGCCGCCTTGCCGCGCAGCTCGCGCAGGTAGTACAGCTTGGCGCGACGCACGTCACCCTTGGTGACCAGCTCGATCTTCTCGACGATCGGGGTGTGCACCGGGAAGGTGCGCTCGACGCCGACGGAGAAGGAGACCTTGCGGACCGTGAAGGTCTCGCGCACGCCGGCGCCCTGGCGACGGATCACCACGCCCTTGAACTGCTGGACACGGGAGCGGTTGCCCTCGATGACGCGGACGTGCACGTTGACGGTGTCACCCGGGCGGAAGGCCGGGATGTCGGTGCGCAGCGACGCGGCGTCGACGGAGTCGAGCAGGTGAGACATTTCGTCTGCTTTCTTCGCCGATGCCACAGGTCATCGACGGGAGATAGGTTCTCGGTAGGGATCGTCGGCCGCGTCGGGGTGGGCGTCGTGTCCCCCTGCGGCAGGGGCGCACACCGGACGGCGGACAACAGCTGGCTATTCTTCCATGCCCTCTGGCCTGCGCCAAAATCGGCCGTACGGCTTCCCCTCGGGGTCCGGTGCCCAGCCCAGGATGGAGAGCATCTCGCGGTCCTTCTTGTCGAAGGCGGAGGGCTCGCAGCTTTCGATGAGGTCCGGCCGGTTGGCCGTCGTACGCCGCAGCGCCTCGTCCCGACGCCAGCGGGCGATCCTGCCGTGGTGACCGCTGAGCAGCACCTCGGGGATCTCCCGGTCGCGCCACGCGGGCGGCTTGGTGTAGACGGGGCCTTCGAGGAGGTTCGCCATCGCGCCGGGCGCGAAGGAGTCGTCCCGGTGGGACTCGGCGTTGCCCAGGACGCCCGGCAGCAGCCGGGCCACGGCCTCCGTGATGACGAGGACGGCCGCCTCGCCCCCGGCCAGGACGTAGTCGCCGATGGACACCTCGTACACGGGCATCCGGGTCGCGTACTCGTCGATGACACGGCGGTCGATGCCCTCGTAGCGGGCCGGGGTGAAGATCAGCCACGGGCGCTCGGAGAGTTCGACCGCGAGTTTCTGGGTGAAGGGGCGACCGCTGGGCGTGGGAACGATCAGAGCGGGCGCACAGGAGCCGGTCTCGTACCCGTCGGCCAGAAGGTCGTCGAGGGCCTCGCCCCAGGGTTCGGTCTTCATGACCATGCCGGGGCCGCCGCCGTACGGGGTGTCGTCCACGGTGTGGTGACGGTCGTGCGTCCAGGAGCGCAGATCGCGCACGTGGACGTCCAACAGCCCCCGCGCGCGTGCCTTGCCCACGAGGGAGACGTTCAGCGGTTCCAGGTACTCGGGGAAGATCGTGACGACGTCGAGCCGCATTACGCCTCTTCCCGCGGGGACGCGATCTCTGCCCGGTCGTCGATCAGCCCCGGCGGCGGGTCGATGACCGCCCGCTGCTCCTCCAGATCGATCTCGGTGACGATCTCCTCGACGAACGGGATCAGGACCTCGGTCCCGTCCGGGCGCTCCACGATGAACAGGTCCTGGGAGGGCAGGTGCGAGATCTCGGTGATCCGGCCGATCTCCGTGCCGTCCTGGGTCACGACGTCGAGGTCCATCAACTGATGGTCGTAGTACTCGTCCTCGCCCTCGGGGAGTTCGTCCGGGTCGACCTCGGCGATCAGGAGGGTGTTACGGAGGGCTTCGGCGGCGTTGCGGTCCTGCACACCTTCGAAGCGCAGGAGCAGACGTCCGCTGTGCACCCGGCCGGTTTCGATGGTGAGCGGCCCCGCGGATGCGGGATCCGTGGTCAGTACGGCCCCGGGGGCGAGTCTGAGCTCCGGCTCGTCGGTACGTACCTCGACGGTCACCTCGCCCTTGATGCCATGGGCGCGGCCGACCCGTGCGACTACCAGCTGCACTTCTGAAGATCTCCTGTCGTACGACTACGGGCCGGGGACGGCCCAGTGGCCCTCCCCGGCCCGCGCCGGTGCTGCGATGCGTTCAGCGGATGTGGTCCACATCGACGAGGTCGACACGGACACCACGGCCGCCGATGGCGCCCACGACGGTACGCAGGGCGCGTGCGGTGCGGCCGTTGCGGCCGATCACCTTGCCGAGGTCGTCGGGGTGGACCCGGACCTCCAGTACACGCCCGCGGCGCAGGTCGCGCGAGGCCACCTGCACATCGTCGGGGTTGTCGACGATGCCCTTCACGAGGTGCTCGAGCGCCTCCTCGAGCATGCTCAGGCCTCGGTCGACTCAGAGGACTCGGCGGCAGCCTCGTCCTTCTTCTCGGCCTTCTTCTTCTGGGTGATCGCCTCGCCCTTGCCCTCGTCGTCGCCGCCGAGAGCCTCGAACGACGGACGCGTGGCCTTGGGCTCGGCCACCAGCAGCGGCGCCGGGGCGGGCTCGCCCTTGAACTTCTGCCAGTCGCCGGTCTTCTTCAGGATGGCGAGCACGGGCTCGGTCGGCTGGGCGCCCACGGAGAGCCAGTACGCCACACGGTCGGCGTTGACCTCGATGACCGAGGGGTTGTACGTGGGGTGGTACTTGCCGATCTCCTCGATCGCCCGGCCGTCACGGCGGGTACGGGAGTCGGCGACGACGATGCGGTAGTGAGGCGAACGGATCTTGCCCAGACGCTTCAGCTTGATCTTGACTGCCACGGGAGTGGGTTCTCCTGGATTTGACGTGGTGGGGCACGGCGGGACTGCCGCGTGGGGTTGCGGTACCCGAATGCCCGATGGACGCGTCAGCCGGAGGAGAGAGGGGTCCTGTGCGACTGTCGAGTACAGCTTGCCATTGTGCCACACCCTGCCGGGGGCCTGGCCGCGAGGGTGTGCGCGGGCATGACTGGGAGGCACCCGGCGCCGGGCCCTCAGGTGTGGGTCACACCACCCGGCGCACACAGGGTGCCGTCACGGCCGTGACGAAACGAGGTACGGCTGCCACGAGCAGCCGTCACTCAGCTCGCCGCAGCTCCCACCGCCTCCGGGATACGGAACGGCTTCCCACAGCCGCCGCACACGATCGGGGCTTGGGCCAGGACCGAGGGGACCACACGGACGTTGCGACCGCAGTCGCAGACGGCCTTGACACGGACACCGCCTCCGGAGGAGCCGTGGCGGGCCGCCGGGCCCCGGAACGTCCGGGCCGTGTCCGCGGCCGTCGCCGCCGTGTGGGCCTTCAGCGCGCGCTGGAGCCGCTCGATCGTCGGGCGGTAGCGCCGCTTCGCCTCGGGGTTGAGCGAGACCAGGGAGAAGCCGCTGCTGGGGTGCGGTTCCTCGGGGTGGTCCAGGCCCAACTCCTCGGCGATCGCGAGGAATCTGCGGTTGTGATAGCGGCCGGCGCGGGAGGTGTCGCGGACCCCCCGGGCGGCGGCGATGCCATGGACTGCCTCATGGAGCAGTCGCTCGAAGGAGAGTTCGTGCCCACAGGCGGACGACGACTCCCCGATCAGGGACTCTGGCGCGGCAAGATCCGGCAGCTCGGGGTGGTGCCGTTGAATATCGGCCCACGCCTGTGCCAGCTCTGCGGCGAGAACAGGTGGTGTCGTGCTCACGTAATGACAACGAGCCTGAGTGCTCCCGTGTTCCTATTCCGGGGCATCCCAAATAATTTTGCACGTACCCGTCAGTTGCCGCTGATGCGTCCTGACGAGGGCGGGTGCGCCGAACTGCGGAGAAGCCTCGCAGCTCGTACCAATGTGGTGTGTACACATACGTACGCCCCCTGTCTCTCGCCGCCTCCCTCAACGAAAGGCTCCAGGTTGGCACGCCGGGGCACCTGTCGTCCGCCGATGCGCAAGAGACGTTTCGGCCGCCTACTCCGAACCCGGCTATCCGTAGTCCTTTGTGCGTAGGCGCGGTACGTAGCTCGCTAGGCGCGAAACGTGGCTCAGTAAGCGCGTGCGACCACAGCGACGTTACCCGGTGCGTCGTCCGCGTCCGGAACCGACCCGTCCTCGGCAAGCAGACACCGCACGGTCAGCGCGTGTGCGGTCAGTTCGGCCTCGCCGCCCTCGCCCAGGACGGCCCACGGGATGCGCGCCCAGCCGCCGGCGGACGTCGCCTCGACGGCCTCGTCGATCGTCGACACGTCCGTCGTACGGGACTCACGGCGCTCGCGCGACTGCTTCAGCAGGAGTGCCTGGTCCTCTTCGAGGATCCCGGGAAGCACGTGTACGAGCGACTCGATCGCCACCGGCTCCTTGCCACCCGGGATGCGGCGGGCCAGCATCGCCGTGCCTCCCGCCAGGTCACGGGGGCCGATCTCGATGCGCACCGGCACACCCTTGAGCTCCCAGTCGACGGCGCGGCGGCCGAAGGGGGTGTCGGTGCGGTCGTCGACGTGCACGCGGATACCGGCCGCCTTCAGCTGGTCGCCGAGTTCGCGGACCTTGGCCAGAACCGCTTCGTCGTCCTTGATCGCCAGAACAACGGCTTGAATGTGTGCCAGGCGCGGCGGGACCCGCAGGCCGTTGTCGTCGCCGTGCATCATCACCAGGGCGCCGATCATGCGGGTGGTCGAGCCCCACGAGGTCTGCCAGACGTGCTCCTGGGCGCCGTCCTTCGACAGGTACCGGGTGTGGAACACCTTGGCGAAGTTCTGGCCCAGCTCGTGGCTGGTGACCATCTGGAGGGCCTTGCCGTCACCCATCATGCTTTCGAGCGTGAGGGTGTTGATGGCGCCCGCGAAGCGCTCCTTGGCCGTCTTGCGGCCGGAGACGAAGTCCGTCGCGAGGACGTTCTCCAGGAAGTCTCCATAGACGTCCCGCTGGATGTGCGCGGCGAAGTCACGGGCCTCCTCGTACGTCGCGTGCGCGGTGTGACCCTCCTGCCACAGGAACTCGGAGGTGCGCAGGAAGAGCCGCGGCCTGAGTTCCCAACGGACCACGTTGGCCCACTGGTTGATCAGCAGGGGCAGGTCACGGTAGCTCTGCACCCACTTCGAGAAGTACTCGTTGATGATGGTCTCGGAGGTGGGGCGGACGACCGCCACCTCCTCCAGTTCCTTGCCACCCCCGTGCGTGACCACGGCGAGTTCCGGCGCGAAGCCCTCGACGTGGTCGGCCTCCCGGGTGAGGTACGACTGGGGGATCAGCAGCGGGAAGTACGCGTTCTGGGTGCCCGTCGCCTTGATGCGGGCGTCCATTTCCGCCTGCATCCGCTCCCACAGCCCATACCCGTACGGTCGGATGACCATGGTGCCGCGCACCGGCCCGTTGTCGGCCAGTTCGGCCTTGTTGATCAGGTCCTGATACCAGCGCGGGAAGTCTTCCGCCCGGGGGGTGAGAACGGGTGCCTTTGCCATGGCGCGATGGTACGGGGACGCCTCCCTGCACCGTGAAGCATTTATCACTCTGGGTGAGTCGGGGGCGCACACCCCGGCTCGCAAGGAGTGCGGCGCGCACCCTGGACGCCACGACGGGCGCAGAGTTTCCTGACATACGGGGTCAGCGTCAACTCTCGGCGGATTGGGGCGCTTTCGATGACACCTGCGGTCGTACGGCAGCACCTTCCCTGTTCCGGACCGGCTCCCCGCGTGGACCGGGGCGCACGCGCGCGTGACTGGGCCGAGATACAGGAGCGGATGCTCGTGCCGCTCTACGAGGCCGTCCATGAACGACTGGAGGTGGGCCCCGGGACCCGGCTGCTCGGGCTCGGGTGCGGCTCCGGCCTCGCACTGCTGCTGGCCGCCTCCCAGGGCGCCTCGGTCACTGGTGTCGACTCCGGCGCCCGAGAACGGCTGGCCCTCGCCCGCGAGCGACTGCTGCCCGGGCCAGGGCACGGTCGGCGCGCTCCCGCGCGCCCCACGGCATCAGGTGCGTTGCCTGCCGTCCCGGCGGGCGACGGGACGGTGACGACAGGACCGGGGGACGTGCGCGCCGCACGTGCGACCGTCCGGATCGTCGAAGGCTCTGCGCGGGACGCGACGCCCGCCCCCGGGGAGCCGGCGTACAACCTGCTGACCTTCTTCGAGCCGGTCGGCTACGCGGCCGGTGACGTCGAGGGTCTTGAGGAGCGGCTGACGGCGGCCGCTCCGCTCGCCGAGCGCGGAACGCCCGTGGTGCTTGTCGGATGGGGGCCGCCGGAACGGTGCGGCGCCTCGTCCGTGCTTCGGGTCGCCGCCAAACTGGCCGATCCCCTGCGCGGTGCGGGCGGCCTGCGCCCGGCACGCCGCGACGACCTGGAGGAGGCCGCGCAACGCTGTGGGCTCCGGCCGGACGGGTCGGGGCGAATCGCCTGCCCCTTCGGGTACGCCGACATGGACAGCGCGGTGCGGGGAATGCTGTCGACCGGGCTCTTCGACGCGGCCGTGGAGGCGACGGATCAGGCACAGGTCGACAAGGAGCTGATGGAGGCGCTGCACCCGCACCGGCGGACGGACGGGACGGTGTGGATGCCGAACGTGTTCCGTTATCTGATCGCGCGCATCCCCTAGAGTCTGCGGACGCCCTGGGTACTCAGTCGTCCTTCCTCAGGCGCAGGATCCCGGCGATCTGGTACGCCTCCGCCTCCTCCAACGTCTCGTTGACCAGGAGCGCCTCCGCCAGCGCGTCCAACTGGCTCCGGTGCTCGCGGAGTTTGCGGCTGGCCTCCTCGTAGCACTCGTCCACGATGCGGCGCATCTCGTCCTCGATCACGTCCAGCGTCTGCGGGGCCGCCGCCAGGCCGTAGGTCTGCTGCGTGTCGTTCGGAAGGGCCGACAGGCGGCCCACCCGTTCGCTCATGCCCCAGCGGGCGACCATGCCGCGCGCGATGTTGGTGACCTGCTCCAGGTCGCTCTCCGAACCCGTGGTGACGACCCCGTAGACCACCTTTTCCGCGGCCATGCCGCCCAGGGCGCCGATGATGCGGCCGCGCAGATACTCCTCCGTGTACGCGTATCTGTCGGCCTCGGGGGTCGAAAGCGTCACTCCGAGCGCCCGGCCGCGCGGCACGATCGTGACCTTGCGTACGGGGTCGGCGCCCGGCTGCAGCATGCCGAGCAGGGCGTGACCGCTTTCGTGGTACGCGGTGCGCCGACGCTCCTCCTCCGGCATCACCAGCGGGCGCTCGGCACCCAGCTGTACCTTCTCCAGCGCCTGAGACAGGTCCGTCTGCGTCACGCGGTCCTGTCTGCGCCTGACCGCCAGCAGCGCGGCCTCGTTGGCGAGGTTGGCCAGGTCGGCGCCGGTCATGCCCGGGGTGGTACGGGCCATCTGGGCCAGGTCCACGTCCGCGGCGAGCGGGATCTCCCTCGTGTGGATCCGCAGGATCGCCTCGCGGCCGTCACGGTCCGGCGGCGCGACCTGTACCACCCGGTCGAAGCGGCCCGGCCGGGTCAGCGCGGGGTCCAGGATGTCCGCGCGGTTCGTCGCGGCGATGACGACCACGCCCTCCGCGCCGGAGAAGCCGTCCATCTCGGTGAGGATCTGGTTCAGGGTCTGTTCGCGCTCGTCGTGGCCGCCCATCGACGCGCCGCCGCCCCGGGCTCGCCCGATCGTGTCGATCTCGTCGATGAAGATGATCGACGGGGCCACCTTGCGAGCCTCGGCGAACAGTTCTCGCACGCGCGAGGCGCCGACACCGACGATCATCTCGATGAACTCGGAGGCCGAGGCGGAGAAGAACGGCACGCCCGCCTCGCCCGCCACGGCGCGCGCGAGCAGCGTCTTACCCGTGCCGGGCGGGCCCGCGAGCAGCACGCCCCCGGGCAGCCTCGCGCCCATCCTGCGGTAGGAGTCGGGGTGCTCGAGGAAGTCGACGACATCGTCCAGTTCGCCCTTGACCTCGTCGATGCCGGCCACGTCCCGGAAAGTGGTGCGTTTGGTGCCCGGCTGCAGCTCGACCGGCTTGGGCGGCGCCTTGCGACCCAGCATGCCCCCGCCGTGCAGACCCGAACTCACCCGCCGCGCGATGAAGATCCACAGCGCCACCAGGATCAGCATGGGCAGCAGTGAGATCAGCAGGTTGGACAGGAAGCTGCGCTCCTGCACCACCGGCTTCGCGGTCACCGTGACATGGTGGTTGCTCAGGTTCTGCCACAGCTTGTCGTCGGCGAAGGACGGGCGCTGCGTCTTGAACTTGGTGTACTTCCCGCCGCCCGGCTTCTGCTGCGCGTTCTTGAGCTGGCCCTGGATCGCGTCGCCCTTGGAGTAGATCTTGGTGACGTTGCCGTCGGTCACCTGCCTGCTGAACTCCGTGTACGAGATCGTCGGCTCGTTGCCCTCGGTGAAGTAGGACAACGTGACGTTGGCCAGGAGATAGACGATCAGAGCGGTGACGATCAGACCCCACCAGCTCCGGCGCATCTTCCTGCCGCCGGGCCGCCTGGTCGGCTCCTCCGGCGTGCCCTCAGTACGCCACGGTTGCTCCGGGGTCCTGCGTGGCGGAGCGGGGTTGCTCATACGTCGGACGGTACGGCAAGCGGCAGGCGCAGGCACACGCTGGGGGCGCCCTTGTGGAGAAAAGGCGCCCCCAGCGTCATGCGCGACGGATGTTCGTCAGCCCATGAACTTCTTGAACTCTTCCGGCAGCTCGAATTCCTGGCCGCTCTGCTGCGGCAGGCCGAGGGCGCCGGGGCCCTGGGCCGCGGCCTCGCGGCGCTGCGCCGCCTCCAACTCCTGCTGCTTGCGCTTCATCGGGTTGCCGGAGCGCTGCTTGCCCTTGGCCTTCTTCGGCTGCTTCTTCGTCCGGCCGGGGCCGCCACCCATACCCGGGATACCCGGCATACCAGGCATCCCGCCGCCCTGAGCCATGCGGGACATCATCTTGCGCGCCTCGAAGAACCGCTCGACCAGGTTCTTCACCGCGCTGACCTCGACACCCGAACCCTTGGCGATACGGGCGCGGCGCGATCCGTTGATGATCGTCGGGTCCTGGCGCTCGCCCGGGGTCATCGATTTGATGATCGCGGCTACGCGGTCGACTTCCCGCTCGTCGAAATTGTTGATCTGGTCCTTGATCTGGCCCATGCCGGGGAGCATGCCGAGCAGCTTGCTGATGCTGCCCATCTTCCTGACCTGTTCCATCTGGGCCAGGAAGTCGTCGAGCGTGAAGTCCTGGCCCTTCTTGGACGCCAGCTTGGAGGCCATTTTCTCGGCCTCTTCCTGGCTGAACGTCCTCTCCGCCTGCTCGATCAGGGTGAGCAGGTCACCCATGTCGAGGATGCGGGAGGCCATCCGGTCCGGGTGGAAGGCGTCGAAGTCGTCGAGCTTCTCACCGTTCGACGCGAACATGATCGGCTTGCCGGTCATCTGGCGGATCGACAGCGCCGCACCACCGCGGGCGTCACCGTCGAGCTTGGAGAGCACCACGCCGTCGAAGCCGACGCCGTCGCGGAAGGCCTCCGCGGTGTTCACGGCGTCCTGACCGATCATCGCGTCGACGACGAACAGGATCTCGTCGGGACCGATCGCGTCCCGGATGTCCACGGCCTGCTGCATCATCTCCTGGTCGATGCCCAGGCGGCCGGCGGTGTCCACGATCACGATGTCGTGGACCTTGGTCCGCGCGTGGTCGATGGAGTCCTTGGCGACCTTGACCGGGTCGCCCACGCCGTTGCCCGGCTCCGGCGCGAAGACGGCCACGCCCGCCCGCTCGGCGACGACGCTGAGCTGGTTGACCGCGTTCGGGCGCTGAAGGTCGGCGGCGACCAGCAGCGGCGAGTGGCCCTGCTCCTTGAGCCACTTGGCCAGCTTGCCCGCGAGGGTCGTCTTACCGGCACCCTGCAGACCCGCGAGCATGATCACGGTCGGGGCCTGCTTGGCGAAGCGAAGGCGGCGGGTCTCGCCGCCGAGGATCGTGACCAGCTCCTCATTGACGATCTTGAGGACCTGCTGGGCGGGGTTCAGCGCCTTGGAGACCTCTGCGCCGAGGGCGCGCTCCTTGACACTCTTGATGAACGTGCGCACGACCGGGAGGGCGACGTCGGCTTCGAGCAGCGCGATGCGGATCTCACGCGCCGTGGCGTCGATGTCCGCTTCGCTCAGCCGGCCTTTCCCGCGGAGGTTTTTGAAAGTCGCGCTGAGGCGGTCGGAGAGGGTGTCGAACACGGCGGCGTCGGTCCTCGGAGTCGGGGTCGTTTCGGGCTGCCTCCAGGGTATCCGGCCGCGCAAGCAATTCGTCCCCGCCTGCGTGTGAAGCGGACGGCGACGCCTGTCCCGCCTCTGACGGGACCAGATCGCGGCCGTGCGGGCCGGGTAGCTGCCCCGGACCACCGCCGCAGCTACGAGGACCGCTCAGGTGAACGCATGACCTGCCCACCAGATCACGCCCGCAGCGTCTCCTCCAGCGCCCGTGCCACCGACGCCGCCTCGGCCGCCGGCAACGGCGCGCCCAAGCCCGTCGTCACGTAGAAGGCATCCACCGCGTTCGCGCCCAGCGTGCTGACGTGCGCACTCCGCACCCGTACGCCCGACTTCTCCAGAGCCTGACCGATCCGGAACAGCAGCCCCGGCGCATCCTGGGCGCGCACCTCGATCACGGTCGCGTGCCGGGAAGCCGCCGGGGCGACCGTCACGCGCGGCGGGGGCGCCAGGACGCCTCGGCGCGGGTAGGCCGCGTCCCGTTCCGCCAGGCGTGCCGCGATGTCCAGGGAGCCGTCCAGGGTCCGTACGAGGTCGGCGCGCAGCCTCGCCGCCTGGGGCAGCGAGCCGTACTCCGCCGCGATGCGCCAGTCGAGCAGCAGGACCGGGGCGTCGTGGACGCCGTCCGGGAGGCCCACGGCCCGTAGCTCCGCCGTGCGGACCGTGAGACGGTGCACGGCCAGCACGCCCGCCACGGCGGGGAGCACACCGGGCCGGTCCGGTAGCGCGACGATCAGTTCCACACCGAGGGGCTCCGGTTCCTCGGACGGCTCCTCGGCCGACGGCCCGGGCTGAGCGCGCAGCGCCAGGACCGGACCGCCCGTGCGGAACGCCTCCATGGCGAGCCGCTCCTGCTCGGCGGTGGGCACGGCGGCCCCCGGGTCTGCGGGCTCGTCGCCCGCGAGCAGCGCGGACACCCGCTTGACCAGTTCGCCCACCAGCGCGCTGCGCCAGGACGACCAGGCCGCGGGCCCGGTGGCCAGCGCGTCCGCCTCGGTCAGCGCGTGCAGCAGTTCCAGCGTGCTCTGCGAACCGACCGTCTCGGCGACCGCGCGCACGGTGGCCGGGTCCTCCAGGTCGCGCCGGGTCGCCGTCTCGACGAGCAGCAGGTGGTGGCGTACGAGCGTGGCGAGGACGGTGATGTCCTCGCGGTCGAAGCCCACGCGGCCGGCCATGTCCCGCGCGATGATCTCGCCCGCGACGCAGTGGTCGCCCGGCCGGCCCTTGCCGATGTCGTGCAGCAGCGCGGCGACCAGGAGGAGGTCGGGGCGGCCGACTCGGCGGGTCAGTTCGGAGGCACGCACGACCGTCTCGATCAGATGCCGGTCGACGGTCCAGATGTGCACGGTGGTGCGCTGCGGGCGGCAGCGCACGCGTTCCCAGCCGGGCAGCAGACGGCTGATCAGCCCCTCGGCTTCGAGTGCTTCCCAGACCTCGACGGTCGGGCGGCCGGAGCCCAGCAGGGTCACGAGCTGATCGCGCGCCTCGGCGGGCCAGGGCGTGGGCAGGGGGCGCAGGGTGGAGGACATGAGCCGGACCGCGTGCGGGGACAGCGGGAGGTCGGCCTGGGCGGCCGCGGCGGCGGCGCGCAACGGAAGTACGGGGTCACGCTCCGGGCGCGCGGTGCGGGAGAGACCGACCTCGCCGTCCTGTTCCACCACCCCTTCCGCCAGCGGGAACCGCTCGGGAGCCGGTTTACCCCGCAGTGTGCGCAGCCGCGGCCGCACAGCGCGCGATCGCAGCACGCGGCCCACCTCACGCCAGGTCACCTCGCTCGCGTACGCGATCACACGTGCCGCCTCGTAGACCTGGCGCAGCAGTGCGTCGGCGTCCGGCAGTCCGAGCCCGGCGGCGACCTGGTCCTGTTCCTGCAGAGCCAGCCGGTCGCTTGCGCGCCCGGTGGCCAGATGCAACGCGTCGCGTACGTCCAGGAGCCTGCTCCTGGCCTCCGCCAGACCCTCGCGCGGGGCGTCGGCGAGCCAGGACGCGGCGACCGCGCGCAGGGCCGTGGCGTCGCGCAGCCCGCCCCGCGCCTCCTTGAGATCGGGCTCCAGCAGGTACCGCAGTTCGCCGTGGCGCTCCGCCCGTGCGGCGCAGAGCTCCTGGAGTTCCGGCAGGCGCTTCGGTGCCTGGTGGCGCCAGTCGGCCAGGACGGCCGCCCTGAGGCTTGCGGTCAGCCCGGGATCGCCGGTCAGGTGCCGTGCGTCCAGCAGGCCGAGCTGCACTCTGAGGTCCTCCCCGGCGGTCCTGCGGGCCTGCGACGGCGTACGGACGGAGTGGTCGAGGGCAAGACCGAGATCCCACAGCGGGTACCAGATGCGGTCGGCAAGGGCGGCGACCGCCTTGCTGTCGCCGCCGTCGTGCAGCAGAAGCAGATCGAGGTCGCTGCGCGGGGACAGCTCGCCGCCGCCGTACCCGCCGACCGCGACGAGACTGACGCCGTGCGGTCCCCCGGCGCCCGCGGTGAACAGTTCGGCCAGCCACCCGTCCGTCAGTTCGGCCAGGGCCGCGCGACGCGTCGGCCCGGACCGCGCCCCGTCCGTGAGGAGCCGCAGCCGGGCCGCCGCGTAGCCACGGGATCCCGGGGTTTCTCCTTGCGTACGTCCGTCGGCACTCACCCGGCGACTCCTGTTTCGTCGGTGCCTTACAGCGCGTCGGGTCCACGCTCGCCGGTCCGGACCCGGACGGCCGTCTCGACCGGGAGGGACCAGACCTTGCCGTCGCCGATCTTGCCGGTGCGGGCCGCCTTGACGATGAGGTCGATGAGCTGTTCCGCGTCGTCGTCCTCGGTCAGCACCTCGATGCGGATCTTCGGGACGAGGTCGACCGTGTACTCGGCGCCCCGGTAGACCTCGGTGTGTCCCCTCTGCCGGCCGTAGCCGCTCGCCTCGGTGACCGTCAGACCGTGCACCCCGAAGGACTGGAGGGCCTCCTTGATCTCGTCGAGCCGGTGAGGCTTCACGACGGCGGTGATGAGCTTCATACGTCCACCTTCTTGGTCTGCGCCGTGGCGAGGGCCGAAGCGGCGGTGCCGACGACACCGCCGCCCGCTCCGCTGAAGTCGTACGCGGTCTCGGCGTGCTCGGCCTGGTCGATGCCGGAGACCTCCTCGTCCTCACCGACCCGCATGCCGATCGTCTTGTCGAGGAGGAAGGCGAGGGCCGCGGAGACGGCGAGGGAGTAGGCCAGGACCGCGAAAACGCCGGCGCACTGCTTCCAGAACTGGTCCAGGCCGCCGCCGTAGAAGAGACCCTTCGCGTCGGACTGGCCCTTCCCGCTGGCGAGGAGGCCGATGAGCAAGGAGCCGGTGACTCCACCGACCATGTGGACGCCGACGACGTCGAGGGAGTCGTCGTAACCGAACCTGTACTTCAGGCCGACGGCCATGGCGCACAGCACACCCGCGATCGCACCGACGGCGATCGCGCCGAGCGGGGAGACCGCACCGCCCGAGGGGGTGATCGCGACCAGCCCGGAGACGGCCCCCGAGGCGGCGCCCAGCGTGGTGAACGCACCGTGGCGGATCTTCTCGTAGCCGAGCCAGGCCAGCATGGCGGCACCGGTGGCGACCTGTGTGTTGACGAACATCAGCGGGCCGACGCCGTCGTCGTTGCCGAGCCAGGAACCGGCGTTGAAGCCGAACCAGCCGAACCACAGCAGACCAGCGCCGAGCATGACCAGGGGGAGGCTGTGCGGACGCATCGGATCCTTCTTGAAGCCGACGCGCTTGCCGATGACGAGGATCACGCCGAGCGCCGCGGCACCCGCGTTGATGTGAACCGCCGTGCCACCGGCGAAGTCGATCACACCCAGCTCGTAGGCCCAGCCGCCGGTGCCCCAGACCCAGTGGGCGACCGGGAAGTACACGACCGTGGCCCACAGCGCGAGGAAGAGCGACCAGACGCCGAACTTCACCCGGTCCGCCAGCGCGCCGCTGATCAGGGCCGGTGTGATGATCGCGAACATCAGTTGGAAGACGGCGAAGACGAAGACCGGGATGGTGTGGCCTGGCCAGAGGTCCAGCTTGCCGATGCCGCTGAAGCCGACGAAGTCGGAGGTCCAGCCGACGACCGACCCCCTGTCGGTGCCGAAGGCCACGGAGAAGCCGTACAGCACCCACAGAAGGGTGACGATCCCCAGGCTGACGAAGCTCATCATCAGCATGTTCAGGGTGCTCTTGACGCGGACCATGCCTCCGTAGAAGAAGGCCAGGCCCGGGGTCATGAGCATCACCAGGGCAGAACAGATGAGCATGAAGCCCGTGTTGGCGGACGAGAGCTTGGGGGCATCCGCCGCAAGCATGATGGCTGGTGCCATCGGCGTCTCCTCGTCGATCGGTGCGGCCCCGTTCGGGCGCAGCCCGAGCGGTCCGGCCAAGAGGGGGTGGCCGGCTGTGCTTCATGACACTGACGCAGCGCGGTTTCGGTGGACGCCCCTCGGTGTTTCGCCGCAGTGACGAAGACGCCGGGCGTGTTACGCATGGATGAACTGCCGGAATGCCGACCGTGACGATCACTATCGTGACGCAGCCTTCGGCGAATGGCACCTCATGCATCGGTCGGGGACTTCCCGCGTGAACCGGCCGGGTCGGGAGAGTGGCGCCCCATCGGGCGCGAAGACGCATCCGGCCGCGGCAGCCATCCGATGACCTGGCGTGGGGGAGCCGAGTCGGACAGTTCGGGATGGCGGCCGCGGCCGGGGTTCGTGGGGCCCTCGGGTTCCGGGGCCCGGGAGGGTCAGACCGCCTCGGCGGTCTCGGGTAGGTGGGTGGCGAGGTGGTCGGTCAGTTCGACGACCTCGGCGAGGTCACCGAAATCGCGTACAGCGGTGTCGACCGTCTTCCGGATGCGGGTGTTGACCCGTTCGGACCGCACCTTTCTGGCGACTTCCATGGCCCTCTTGGCCAACGTCACGCTCTGTTCCGGCTCGCGCCGCAGCAGATGCACGGTGGCCATGCCGATGAGGTTGAGTGCGTAGGACCGCTGGTGCTCCTCGTCCTCGGAGAACAGGTCGACGGCCTTCCGCATCAGGGGCTCGGCGAGGGAGGCGTAGGTGGGGCTGCGGCCCGCGACATAGGCGAGGTCGCGGAAGGAGTGAGAGTTCTCGGCGTACAGCTCGGCCTCGGAGTAGAAGCGGATCCAGTCGGGCTCGGGCTCGTCGAACTCGAGCGCGTCGGCGAAGGTGTCCTCGGCCATTCGCACGGCGCGCTTGCACTTGCTGGGCTGGCTCATGTTCGCGTACGCGCGCGCCTCCATCGCGTACAGCATCGACTGAGTGCGCGGGCTCGCGCAGTCCCGGCTGCCGTACTGGGCGAGGTGGATGAGTTCCAGGGCGTCCTCGGGCCGGCCGAGGTGGATCATCTGGCGACTCATGCTGGAGAGGATGTACGAGCCGAGCGGCTTGTCGCCCGCCTCCTTGGCTGCGTGCAGGGCGAGGACGAAGTACTTCTGCGCGGTGGGCTGCAGCCCCACGTCGTAGCTCATCCAGCCGGCCAGTGCGGCCAGTTCGGCGGCGACCTTGAAGAGGCGCCTGGTGGTGGCCTCGGGCTGAGGTTCCTGGAGCAGGTCGGTGACCTCGTGCAGCTGGCCGACCACCGCTTTGCGGCGCAGACCGCCGCCGCACTGGGCGTCCCACTGCCGGAACATCACGATGGTCGCCTCCAGGAGGTCCATCTCAGGCCTGGAGAGCCGACCGCCGCGGCGCGCGGCAAGCGAGGGACCGGGCTCCCCGCGCGGCGGGGTGGGGCCGGGCACGAGCCAGCGCTGCATGGGCTCGACGAGAGATGGGCCCGCGGACAGGGCCAGTGAGGCCCCTAGGAAGCCGCGCCGCGCCAGCATCAGGTCGCTGCGCGAGTACTCGCTGAGCAGCGCCACCGTCTGCGGGCCCGTCCAGGGAAGATCGACTCCGGACACGGACGGTGACTGATGGGCGGCGCGCAGCCCGAGGTCCTCGATGGCGACCACACAGCCGAAGCGCTCCGAGAACAGCTCCGAGAGGATCCGCGGGATCGGCTCGCGCGGGTTCTCGCCGTCCAGCCAGCGACGCACCCGCGAAGTGTCCGTGGAGATGTGACTGGCACCTAACTGGCGAGCTCTGCGGTTAACCTGACGCGCCAGCTCGCCCTTCGACCAGCCACTGCGCACGAACCACGAGCCGAGCAGCTCATTGGGGCGCTTGTCAGCGTCCGTCCCGCTTCCGCCGTTGCCGCCCACTGGAACGCCCCCACTCCCTGAAACCGCCTGTGCGCCGTGTGCGCCAAGCCCTACCAGAATGCCGGTGAGTACGGTCCCGCATCCGGTCGTTCTCACCCGTCGGACGGGAACCCGACATGCCTCCGGCATACCCACGAGTGCACGCGTCCCCAGGACTCGTGCACTCAAAGTAATCCTAAGATCACCCGTCCAGCCATGGCGATTCCAGAAACGCCACCATTCGCCACCCCTTCGAATGAACCCACGGTGACCTCAGCACGATTCACTTGACACATGACAGCCGGGAGTGATGGAGCGAAGCATTCACCGGCGCGCGTCGCCGCACACACCACCTGGGATGCAACCGGGCGCCGCGCGGACATCGCGGCGCGAACGGCGACGACCGAGGGAGTGGGAACGCAGGGTCAGGTTGCGCTTCCGTTACGTAACCACCGGCGTGCTGGACCCGTTGGAGGGGGCATGGGTTTCACGATCGGCGGTACGCGGGGGATCCGCGAAATCCGGCCCGGCGCGCGGCGCCGAGGCCGCTCGTCGGAGGGTGCCGCCGTGGCCGAGTACAGCGGCCTGTGGGGCTGGGACGTGGTGCCCGGTGCCTGGGCGGCCGCGGGGGCGTGCTCATGCGGCAGGACGAACTGTGCCGCGCCGGGCGCGCATCCGCTGGACTCCACGCCCGTTGTGCGCGCGGGCGCCACGCTCGACGAGGCGACCAGGGTCTGGTCCGAGGTCCCTGGCGCCACGGTGATGCTGCCGGTCGGCCACGCGTTCGACGTGATCGAGGTCGCCGAGACAGCCGGGCGGCGCGCGCTGGTCCGGCTGGAGCGCATGGGGCTGCCCCTGGGCCCGGTGACGGCCACCCCGGACGGCCGCGCACACTTCTTCGTCGCGCCGGGCTCCGCGGCCGAGTTGCCCGAGCTGCTGTACCGGATGGCGTGGGACGACACTGCTCTCGACCTGCACGCCCTGGGCCCGGGCAGCTACGTCACGGCCCCGCCCTCCGATCGCGGTGGCCTGGGCCCGGTCCGCTGGCTGCGTGCCCCCGCCCTCGACTCGGCGACGAATCCACCGGCGGCGCGCCTGCTGATCGGCACCCTGGCGTACGTGGCCCACCGCTCACCCGCGTAGCCCCGCCGCACGGCGCAGCGAAAGGGCCCCCTCACGTTTGCACGTGTGGCGGGCCCTTTTCACGCGTACGCCGCCGGGGACGCCGTACGCCTCGTGTGCGCCGTCAGTCGCCGATAAGCGCATCCACGAACGCTTCCGGCTCGAAGGGAGCCAGGTCGTCGGCGCCTTCGCCGAGACCGACCAGCTTCACCGGCACGCCGAGTTCGCGCTGGACCGCGACCACGATGCCGCCCTTCGCCGTGCCGTCGAGCTTGGTGAGCACGATGCCGGTGATGTCGACGACCTCGGCGAAGACGCGGGCCTGGATGAGACCGTTCTGCCCGGTCGTGGCGTCGAGGACGAGCAGCACCTCGTCCAGCGGGGCGTGCTTCTCGACGACGCGCTTGACCTTGCCCAGCTCGTCCATGAGGCCGGTCTTGGTGTGCAGACGGCCCGCCGTGTCGATGAGCACGACGTCGGCGCCGATCTCCTTGCCCTCCTTGACCGCGTCGAAGGCGACGGAGGCGGGGTCGCCGGCCTCGGGTCCGCGCACGGTGTGCGCGCCGACCCGCTCGCCCCAGGTCTGCAGCTGGTCGGCGGCGGCGGCGCGGAAGGTGTCGGCGGCGCCGAGGACGACGCTGCGACCGTCGGCCACGAGGACGCGGGCGAGCTTGCCGGTGGTGGTGGTCTTGCCGGTGCCGTTGACGCCGACGACCATCACGATGCCCGGCTTGCTGGCCTCGGGCTCGGTGTGGACAGTGCGGTCCATGGCGGTACCGACCAGCTGGAGCAGCTCGTCGCGCAGCAGGCCGCGCAGCTCTTGGGGGGTACGGGTGCCGAGCACCTTCACGCGCTCACGCAGCCGCTCGACCAGCTCCTGCGTGGGCTGCACGCCGACGTCGGCGGTGAGCAGCGTGTCCTCGATCTCCTCCCACGTGTCCTCGTCGAGGTGCTCGCGGGACAGGAGTGTGAGCAGCCCCTTGCCCAGTGCGTTCTGCGACCGGGAGAGGCGGGCGCGCAGGCGGATCAGGCGGCCGGCGGTGGGCTCGGGGATCTCGATCGGGGGCGCTTCGACGACCGGCGGCTCCTCGACGACCACGGGGACGGAGCCGTCGGGGAGTTCCACCTCCTCGATCGTCCGGCGCTCTTCTTCGCGCAGGGTCTCGGCCTCGTCGCCGACATGCGGCTCGGCCGGAGGGGCGGTGATGTCGGGCGGCGTGGGTGGGGGCGGGGGCAGCGGCCTCTTCCGGCGAGTGCTGACGATGAGCCCACCGAGCGCGCCGATCACCACCACGGCGATGACTACAGCAAGGATGACAATTTCCATAACGCCTCAAGTATGGCGTGACCCGCCGCTCGGCCGTTCGTGTACGCGCGGGGTCACTGCCCGGCTCCGGGGCGGCTCCTCTGTCCGCGCTCGGGCGAACGCGTCACCCCATCTCCTCCAGCGTCTCGTCTTTCGTCTCCCTGACGAACTTCAGGACGAACCTTCAGGACGAACGCAATGCCGAGCGCGGCGAAGACCGTGTTGATTACGTACGCGTGAGAGCGGCCCCACTCGGTCAGCGACGCCGGCGGAGTCGGTGCATACGCTTGCTTGATTCGGTTCCGGTTCACACCGGCCGATGACGCTTCACGTTCCAGTAGAGGCAAGGGTAGGCCGGTTTCAGCGAAGCCGCTGACTGATGACCTTCGAGACTCCGTCGCCCTGCATGGAGACGCCGTAGAGCGCGTCGGCGACCTCCATCGTGCGCTTCTGGTGCGTGATCACGATGAGCTGTGAGGCCTCCTGCAGCTCTTGCATGATCCGGATCAGCCGCTGCAGGTTGGTGTCGTCGAGCGCCGCCTCGACCTCGTCCATGACGTAGAACGGGCTGGGCCGCGCCTTGAAGATCGACACGAGCAGCGCCACGGCGGTCAGCGACCGCTCCCCGCCGGAGAGCAGGGACAACCGTTTGACCTTCTTGCCCGGCGGACGTGCCTCGACATCCACCCCCGTGGCGAGCATGTTGTCGGGGTCAGTCAGCACCAGCCGCCCCTCGCCACCCGGGAACAGTCGACTGAAGACACCTTCGAACTCGCGGGCCGTGTCCCGGTACGCCTCGGTGAAGACCTGCTCGACGCGCTCGTCGACCTCCTTCACCACCTGCAGCAGATCGGCACGCGTCTTCTTCAGGTCCTCCAGCTGCTCGCTGAGGAACTTGTGCCGTTCCTCCAGCGCCGCGAATTCCTCCAGAGCGAGCGGGTTGACCTTGCCGAGCCGCTGGTAGGCCCGCTCGGCGACCTTGAGCCGCTTCTCCTGCTCGGCGCGGACGAACGGCTGGGGCTGGTTGCGCGGGTGTTCGGGATCCTCGGGCAGCTCCTCGCCCTCGGCCGGCGGCGAGGGCGGCACCGGCTGGTCGGGGCCGTACTCGGCGACCAGTCCGGCCGGTTCGACCCCGTGCTCCTCCAGCGCCTTGGCCTCCAGCTGCTCGATACGCAGCCGCTTCTCGGCGCCGAGCACTTCCCCCCGGTGGACCGAGTCCGTGAGCTTGTCGAGTTCGGCCTTGAGGTCGCGGCCCTCGCTGCGGGCCGCGCCGAGTTCCTGCTCACGGCGCGCCTTGGCCGCCTCGGCTGCGATGCGCTCCTCGTCCGCCCGCCCCAGGGACACCTCCACATGGGCGAGCAGCTGCCGGGCCCCGGAGGCGACCGCCTCGGCGACGGCGGCCTCGTGCCGCAGCCGGGCCCGCCGCTGCTCGGCACGCACACGTGCCTCGCGTTCGGCGCGCGCGGCCCGGTCGAGCGAGTCGGCACGCCCGGCCAGCCCCTTGACCCGTTCCTCATGCGTACGGACCTGGAGCCTGGCCTCCATCTCGGTCTGCCGCGCGTTCGCCCCGTCTGCCGCGAGCCGGTCGCGTACAGAGGTGTCGGGCTCCTCCTCGACCGGCATCTCCTCGGCTACGGCGAGTCGCTCGGCCAGTTCCTCGACATCAAGGAGCGCCTTGTCCAGGGCCTCCTGCGCCCGAGCCGCAGCGGCGGCGGAGCGCTCGGCCTCCCCGGCGGCGCCCCGCGCCTGCCCGGCCAGTCGCCCCAGCTGCTGTGCGACCGCGGACTTCTCCCGCTCGGCCGCCCGCCGCCGCTCCCCGAGCCCCTCGACGAGCGTCGCGCACTCCGTGCGACGCTCCCCCGCCAGCCGCTGGTCATCCGTCAGCCGCTCGCAGCGCCCGTCGAGTTCCCGCAGCTCGGCGGCGGCCTCGTCGACGGAGGCCTGCACTTCGAGCAGGCTCGGCGCCCCGGCGGACCCACCGTGCGCGAAGTGCGCCCCGAGGAGATCACCCTCGGCGGTGACGGCGGTCAGATCGGACCGTGCGGCCACGAGTTCCTCGGCGTCTTCGAGGGTGCCGACCACGACGATGCCGCGCAGCAGCCGACGGACGGCGGGCATCAGCTCGTCGGGGCCACGGACGAGATCGGACGCGAACGGGGGCGTGCCCGGGTCAGCGGTCCGGGCCTCGCTCTCCCGCGGCCCCGCCAGCAGCAGCGCCGCGCGTCCCGCGTCCTGCTTGCGCAGCAACCGGATCGCGTCTGCCGCCGAGGACGGGTCCGTCACGGCGATGGCGTCCGCGGCCGCGCCGAACGCCGCCGCCAGCGGGACCTCGTAGCCGGGGGTCACCGACAGCAGCTCGGCCGCCGGCCCCAGGAGGCCGGAGAGCCGATCCGTCGCACCCAGCAGCACGCCCGTACCGTCTTTGCGGCGCAACCCCAGGGCGAGGGCCTCGTGCCGCGCCGCGACCGCGGCGCGCCGACGTTCGGCTGCGGTGGCCGCCTCGCGGGCCGCCGACAGGGCCGCCTCGGCTTCGGCCAGTGCCTGCTTCGCCACCTCGTGCTGCTCGGTGAGGTCCGCGTCGCCCGCGTCCAGACCCTCGACCTCGGCCTTGAGTTCCTCGTACTCCTCCTGGGCGGCTACGGCACGCTCCTGCGCCTCGTCCCGGGCGGCGGCGAGCCGGTCGATCTCGGCCTGGGCCGAGGCGGCACGGGAGCGGGCGGCGCCCACCTGCCCTGTCAGACGGGCAAGACCCTCGCGGCGGTCGGCGATGGCGCGGGCCACGTCCCTCAGACGCCGCTCCTCGATCGCCAGTTCGCGCTCCAGCTCCGCACGGTGCGCGACGGTGTCCTCCAGCGCGCGCTCGGCCGCCTCCAGCGCGGCCTCCAGTTCGGCCTCCTGCTCTCGGATGCGGGCGGCCTCGCGCTCCAGGTCCTCGGGGCCACGTCCCCGCCGTTCCTCAGGGGGCGCGGAAGTGGCGCTCTTCACGCGCGCGTCGGCCAGCGAGATCGTGCCACGCACCCGCTCGGCGAGCTGCGACAGCTCGTACCAGGTCTGTTGGGTCCGCTGGAGACGCGGCGTCAACTGCCGCACCTCGTCCTCCAGGAGTACTTCGCGCTGCAGCGCCTTCTTCAGCTCGGCCTCGGCGGCCTCCCTGCGCTCCTTGAGCGCGGCCTCGTCCGCGATCTCGACCTGGAGCGCCTCCCGTAGTCGTACCAGGTCATCGGCGAGCAGGCGCAGCCGGCAGTCCCGGAGGTCGGCCTGGATGACGGCCGCCCGGCGCGCCACCGCCGCCTGCCGTCCCAGCGGCTTGAGCTGGCGGCGCAGTTCGTCGGTCAGGTCCTGGACACGGGCGAGGTTCGCCTGCATGGCGTCCAGCTTCCGCAGCGCCTTCTCCTTGCGCTTGCGGTGCTTCAGTACGCCCGCGGCCTCCTCGATGAAGGCGCGGCGGCCCATGGGGTCGGCGTGCAGGACGGAGTCGAGCTGCCCCTGGCCGACGATCACGTGCATCTCACGGCCGATGCCGGAGTCGGAGAGGAGCTCCTGGATGTCGAGGAGCCGACAGGTGTCACCGTTGATCTGGTACTCGCTGCCACCGTTGCGGAACATTATCCGCGTGATGGTGACCTCGGCGTACTCGATGGGCAGTGCGCCGTCGGCGTTGTCGATGGTCAGGGACACCTCGGCGCGGCCGAGCGGCGGGCGCCCAGTGGTGCCGGCGAAGATGACGTCCTCCATCTTGCCGCCGCGCAGCGACTTGGCCCCCTGCTCGCCCATGACCCAGCTGAGCGCGTCCACGACATTTGACTTGCCTGAGCCGTTCGGCCCCACGACGCATGTGATGCCTGGCTCGAACCGGAGTGTGGTCGCAGAAGCGAACGACTTGAAGCCGCGGAGGGTCAGGGCCTTGAGGTGCACGCCGCTGGACTCTACCTTCCGCCGGTATCTCGCACTGTGAACCCCGACAACCTTGCGGTTTCACCCATGAAGGTGCAGGGCACACCATCGGTTAAGGAGAAGGAGGGGCGCGCGGGGGCAAGAAAGAAGGGACGCCGAGGCGTCCCTTGCGACTCTGACAACTGAGCGATTGATACGGGCAGCCCTACCACTGCTGGTGCTGTTGTCGTGGAGCGATGCAGTGATCAGGTGAGCGCAGGCTCCGCCTGGTGTGCGTCGATGCTCTCCATGATCCTGTCGTGAGAAGCGGCAGCCGTCAGCGCGTCATTCTCCGTCTGGATCCGTACGAGTTCGGATTCGAGTTCCTGGACGCGCTGCTGCAGCCGTCGCATCTCGGCGAGGAGTCGCGGGTCAGAGCCGCCGACGTAACCGAGAAGCGCCTTTGCCATGATGGATGGTCCTCCACACTGAGTGACCGACCGGAGCGGTGTGGGTCGTGAGGGATTCGCACCCGCGGTGCTTGGCACTCTTGGGTTCTTGCTGCCGTTCTCACATGCCAAACAGCTAAGGTGCGCGGGGCTTTCAGCGTCTCACCAAAAAGTTTGACGGTCAACACGATCACACCCTGTAGGGGCGGGTGGCCCGGGGCGCGCGGCCCCGGCCGGGTGGCGCTGCGACTCCTGAGGGTCCCTGCGGGCGTGGAGATCATCCGTACCCGCGGAGCCTGCCACGACGAGCTGTTCTTGGCAACCACCAGGGCGTTTCCACTCCGGGCAGGTGTCCATGGCATGTTTCCCCGCCCCCGTGGGACGGTTTCGCGGCAGCGGCTCAGCGGACCGCGAACCCGTCGTAGCCGCCGCGAGGCGTGTCCCAAATCTCAGTTACTCCGTCCACCCGCCCGGGTGTGTCGTCGCCCTGGAGCCACTCCAACAGCCCCTCGCAGCCCTTCCGCGAACCCTCGGCGACCACCTGCACCCGCCCGTCGTCCAGGTTGAGAGCGAAACCACACAGGCCGCCGATCTCGAGCGCCTTGGCCCGTGTGAACCAGCGGAATCCCACGCCTTGGACACGTCCGCGTACCCACGCGACGAGCCGTGCATCGTCGTTCATGGGTGCACGCTAACTGGCCAATGTGTCTGCGGACACTTCTCCCCCCGGCGTCATGCGGTACCGTCCCCAGCCATACATCTCATAGGGGAACTCACTCGATCGAGTGTGTGGCGCTGACCGTAAGACCAGGAAGGCCAGCAGATGGGACGCCACCGACGCGCCGACGCCGGACGCGCCGGCACAGGCCGCGCCACCAGGACCACGCAGGAGCGCGAGGTCCCTACGGAGCGCTACGGCCCCGAGAACCTCTACGGTTTCGCGGCGGTTCTGGAGGACGAGCGGCGCGCGACCCGCTCGCGCCGCAGGAAGAAGGCCGCCACACCGGTGCGCACGGGCCTGCTGGGTGTCTCCGCGGCCGTGGCGCTGGGCACGGTGGCGGTCGCCACCGGCGTGCTGCCCGGTGGCGACCACTTCACGGTGAGCGGCGATCCCGGCGACACACAGGCCGGCGGCGCCATCCCATCGGGCTCCGCGAGCGGGCAGGGCGGTGCCAGTGAGACCGCGGACGGCCGCGGTTCCCCGTCCGCCAGCCGTCACTCCGGCCGTACGAGCACGCCGACCTCGGCCCCCTCGGCCTCGACCCCCTCCACATCGGCCCCCTCGACATCGGCCTCGGCGTCGGCCTCCCCGGCGACGCCGACGCGGATACCCTCGCAGCGCCCGTCCCCGATGGCGCCGAAGGCGTCCAAGGCGACGACGGCCGCACCGCCTGCGCACCCGGCCACGAAGAAGCCGAAGACCGTCCCGCCAGGGAGGGCGTCCGCGGCTCCCACGGTCGAGGGTCAGGTGATCGCACTGGTCAACCAGGAACGGGCCAAGGCGGGCTGCCACCCGGTGTCCGCGAACAGCGCCCTGGCCGGGCTGGCGGAGGCGTTCAGCGAGGACATGGCCGCGCGGGACTTCTTCGACCACACCGATCCCAGCGGCAACGACCCCTGGGACCGTGCGAAGGCGCGTGGCATAACCGACCTGGGCGGCGAGAACATAGCCCGCGGCCAGGCGACCGCCCAGAGCGTGATGGACGCGTGGATGCACAGCCCGGGCCACCGGGCGAACATACTGAACTGCGACTTCACGACGCTGGGTGTCGGGGTGCACTTCGGGACCGGCGGCCCCTGGTGGACGCAGGACTTCGGTTACTGACGGGGCCCCCGAGAGAGCAGGCTGCTGACGGAGGCGGCCTCCGCGCCGCGGCAAGGCGCCTGCCCACAGAGAGGGCACGCGCCACGGGCGGGCGGGACGCCCGCACAGCGCCCTACAACGCGACGCGCGGCGCCCGCTGGCACTTCGGGCAGAAGTAGCTGGACCGGTTCATCCAGGAGCGGCGGCGCATGGCCGTCGCACAACGTCGGCAGGGCAGTCCTTCGCGGCCGTACGCGTCCAGCGACCGGTCGAAGTAGCCGGACTCTCCGTTGACGTTGACGTACAGGCTGTCGAAGCTGGTGCCGCCGACAGCGAGCGCGGCACTCATCACGTCCCTTATGTGGCCGAGGAGTTCGGCCGTGCGTGGGCGCGTGAAGTTCACGGTCGGTCGTTCGTAGTGGACGCGGGCGCGCCACAGAGCCTCGTCCGCGTAGATGTTGCCGACGCCGCTGATCAGCGACTGGTCGAGCAGGGCCCGTTTGATGGTGGTGCGCTTGCGGCGCAGCGCCTGGTGGAAGGCCTCGTCGTCGAAGACCGGGTCGAGCGGGTCGCGAGCGATGTGCGCGATGACGTCGGGCAGTCCGTCGGGGGCGGTGTCGTGCAGCGAGAGACCACCGAAGGTGCGCTGGTCGACGAAGCGGAGTTCGGTGCCCAGGCCGTCGTCGAAGCGGACACGGATGCGGAGGTGCTTCTCGTCGGAGGCATCGTGCGGCTGGACGAGAAGCTGGCCACTCATCCCGAGGTGGGCCAGGATCGCCGTACCGGCGGTCTCGACCGGGATCCAGAGGTACTTGCCGCGGCGGCTCGGGGTGGCGAGGCGTTCTCCCTTCAGCCGGTGCGCGAAGTCCTCGGCACCCGCCGTGTGCCGTCGGACGGCACGCGGGTGGAGCACCTCGACGTCGGAGACGGTCCGGTGGGCGACCCAACGCTCCAGGCCACGCCGTACGACTTCGACCTCGGGCAACTCGGGCACGGTACTCCTCCGGAGGGGTGAACGGGGCCGACGAGCGCAGAGTACCTCTTGGTCAGGTGGGGCCGACGGGCCGGCGGCCCTGTCCGCTCGCCTCATGAAAGAGACCCCGCTCCGGCAGTCGCCGGAGCGGGGTCCCTGTGAAGGATTCAGGCCGTGGCCGGGTCGCCCGTCGGGGCCGACGCGGGGCCGGCGCCCCCGCCTGGGGACGTCTCGGCCTCGGTCGCCGCCTTCGCACGCTCGTCCGCGACAGCGCGAATGGAGCGCCAGGCCGACTCCGCGGCCTGCTGCTCCGCCTCCTTCTTGCTGCGGCCGGTACCGGTGCCGTACGAGACGCCTCCGACGCGGGCGGCAGCAGTAAAGGTCTTCTCGTGATCCGGGCCGGTCTCCGTGACCAGGTACTCGGGCACACCGAGCCCCTCGGTCGCGGTCAGCTCCTGGAGGCTGGTCTTCCAGTCCAGGCCGGCACCGAGATTCGAGGACTTTTCGATCAGCGGGTCGAACAGGCGGTGCACCAGCTCCGCCGCCGAGTCCAGTCCCTGGTCGAGATAGACAGCGCCGATCACCGCTTCGAGGGTGTCGGCGAGAATGGAGGCCTTGTCCCGGCCGCCCGTGCCCTCCTCGCCCCGGCCGAGCCGGATGAAGGATCCAAGGTCGAGCCCGCGACCCACCTCCGCCAGCGCACGCGAATTGACCACCGCGGCCCGCAACTTGGCCAGTTGGCCCTCGGGCAGGTCGGGGTGGGTGCGGTACAGCGTGTCCGTGACGACGAGGCCGAGGACGGAGTCCCCGAGGAACTCCAGGCGCTCGTTCGTCGGCAGACCGCCGTTCTCATACGCGTACGAGCGGTGAGTCAGCGCACGCACCAGAAGGGCGGACTCGAGCTTGTAGCCGAGCCGCCCTTCCAGAAGCGTGTGGGACGAGGCCATGTTGTCCGCCGGACCACCCCCGCTGCGGCGGGGACCATTTTTGGCGTCAGACATCAGACCTCTCACCAGCCGTTCAGACCTCGAGGACCTGACGCTTGTTGTACGTGCCACAAGAGGGGCACGCGATGTGCTGCTGCTTGGGCTCGTGGCAGCGCTCGCACGCAACCAGGGTGGGGACCGCAGCCTTCCACTGCGACCGGCGGTGGCGCGTGTTGCTGCGCGACATCTTCCGCTTCGGAACAGCCACGGCTACTTCTCCTGCTTCTCGTCGACGCCCGCTTCGGCGCCGCTCTTCTCGTCCTTATCGCCGGCTTCGAGTGAAACGGCGAGTCCCTGCAGTGCCGCCCAACGGATGTCGACGGCGTCGTGGTGGTGGTCCGGGTCGTCTGCGAGCCGTGCCCCGCACTGGGTGCACAGGCCCGGGCAGTCCTCCCGGCACACCGGCTGCATCGGCAGTGCGAGCACCACCGCATCGCGCAGCACAGGTTCGAGGTCGAACATGCCGTCCTCGAGAAAGAGCCTGTCCTCGTCGTCCTCGGCGTCGTCACCGGGTTCCGTCACAGGACGGCCCCGGTCGTCGGCGTCAGGGTACGAGAACATCTCCTGGAAGTCCGCGTCGAGCTCGAGCTCGAGCGGCTCCAGACACCTTACGCACTCCCCCTCGGCCGATGCACGGGCGGTACCCGTGACGAGCACCCCTTCCATGACCGACTCGAGTCGGAGTTCGAGCTCCACCGGGGCGCCTTCGGGCACTCCGACGACCCCTTGGATACCGAAGTCCTTCGGGGCGTCGACCGTACGGTTCAGGCGCTGCAGCGCACCAGGACGCCGACCCAGCTCGTGCGTGTCGAACACGAAGGGGTCGCGGTGGTCAAGGCGGGCGTTCAGAGCCATTCCTGCTTTCGGTCTTCGAAGCTCAGAGAGGGACGCCGTCCCGTGATGTTCCGGGCAGCGCAGATCGCGAAAGGTACGTGCGACCGAAGAACCAGGATACTGGACCTTTCGCTCTCGGCCCAATCGGGTGTGCCCACAGAGGCGAGCCCGGCGCGCCCGGAACGCTCAGTGACCGCCGCGTCCCTGTTCGTACTCCCGCAGCTGCTCGGCGCTGATCATGCTGGTGTCGAAGAGGCTGGTCTCGTCGAGGCTGGTGTCCTGGGCGTATCCCTGCTGCCCCGGCCCCTGGTCGTACGTGGCCTGCTGGTCGTACGTCTGCGCCTGGGCCTGCTGGTCGTACGTCTGCGCCTGGTGGTAGCCGTACTGGTCGGCCTGCTGGTAGCCGTACGCGTCCTGCTGGGCGTACGGCTGCTGGTAGCCGTACTGGTCCGTCTGCTGGTAGCCGTACGCGTCCTGCTGCTGCGCGTAGGCCGGCTGGGACTGGGTCTGCTGGGCCGGGATCGCGGCGGTGCGGCCCGGAGCGTCGGCGAGGGCCGCGAGATCGGCGAGGTAGTCGGCGTCGCTGGAGTGCTGGACGGTCGTCGCGTCGTCGGCGAGGGCGCCGAGGTCGTCGGTGGCGATACGGCCCTGCAGCTTCTGGCGGCCCTTGCCGACGGCCTCCAGGGTCTTGGCGAGAACGGCCTCGAAGGCACCGAGCTTGGCATCCACATAGGCGTCGGCGTCGTGGCGCAGGGTCTCGGGGTCATGGCTGCGCTCGGGGGCGTCCTCGTCCTCGCGCCCCTGCTCGTCGAGGCCGGGCCCCGTGCCGAGGAGCTTCTCGCGGCCGCGACCGACGGAGCCGAGGGTCTTGGTGAGGACCACCTCGAAGTTGGCGAGCTTGGAGTCGACGTATTCGTCGGCGTCCGCGCGGATCTCCTCGGCCTCCTGGCGGGCCTCGGTGAGGATGCGGTCGGCCTCGCCCTGAGAGCGGCGGGCGACCTCCGTGTCGGAGATCAGGGAGCCGCGCTGGGCGTGCGCGTTCTCGATGATCTGCTCGGCCTCCTGGCGGGCCCGCTCGACCATCTGCTCCCGGTCGCCGATCAACTCCTGGGCCTGGGCCAGGGAGCCGGGCAGCGCCGCACGCACCTCCTCGAGCATCGAAAGCAGCTCGGCGCGGTTGATCACGCACGAGGCCGACATGGGCATGGCCCGGGCGCTGGAAACCATCGCGACGATCTCGTCGAGCTTCTTCTGCACGTCCACCGTGTGCTCGCCACTCTCTACAGCCGGGTTGGAGACGGTCGGGTCGACTGTACGACCACTCCCGCCCCGCCCGACACCGGGTGACGGATCGTCAGCTTTCCAGAGGGCCGACGCCGACCCGCTCAGGCCTTCCCGAAGCGCTTGTTGAGGGCGTCCAGGACGACCGGCGGCACCAGGTGGGAGACGTCACCGCCCCAGGCCGCGACCTCCTTCACCAGCGAGGAGGACAGGAAGCTGTAGGTGGGGTTGGTGGGGACGAAGAGGGTCTCGACACCCGAGAGGCCGTTGTTCATCTGCGCCATCTGCAACTCGTAGTCGAAGTCGCTGACGGCGCGCAGCCCCTTGACGATGGCGGGGACGTCACGCTGCTTGCAGTAGTCGACCAGAAGACCGTGGTACGCCTCCACCTCGACGTTCCCGAACTCGGCGGTGACCTGTCGGATCAGGTCGATCCGCTGGTCGATCTCGAACAGGCCCTTCTTCGACTTGTTGATCATCACCGCGACGAACACCTCGTCGTACAGCTTGGAAGCGCGGGCGATGATGTCGAGATGTCCGTTGGTGATCGGGTCGTACGACCCGGGACAGACGGCGCGGCGCACTTGTGTTCCCTCGCTCTCCGGTCCGGTCATCGTGCGTCTTCGCACGTAGAGGCGGCGCGACCGTACCAAAACGTCCCCTCACCGTAGCGACGGGTCCGGACCGCTTCGAAGCCGTCCGGCCACCGGAATTCTCCGCCTCTGGTGCTGCGCTCCACGGTGACGAGGGCATCGGCCGCAAGCCAGCCCCCGGTGCGGAGTGTGAGCAGAATCTCGCGAAGATCGTCGTCGGACACCGCGTACGGCGGGTCGAGGAAGACGATGTCGTACGGCTGCGCCGGCGCCTGCGTCTGGGCGATCTGCTCCGCTTTGCCCGCCCTGACCTCCGCACCGGGGAGGCCGAGCGCCCTGACGTTCTCGCGGACCGTTCGGACGGCCCGCGCGTCGGCCTCGACGAGGAGGGTGTGCCCCGCTCCACGGGAGAGCGCCTCCAGGCCGACGGCGCCCGAGCCGGCGTACAGGTCAAGGACCCGCTCGCCGTCGAGCGGACCGCCCAGGAGGGACTGCCAGGTGGAGAAGAGGCCCTCGCGCGCCCGGTCGGAGGTGGGGCGGGTGCCGTTGCCCGGCGGGACGGCCAGACGACGTCCGCCGGCCCGGCCGGCGATCACGCGGGTCATCTCTTCGGTCCTTGTCGGTGTGCGGTTGCGGTGACGCCACCAGTCTCTCAGCCGAAGGCGCCGCGGCGCGCACCTGCTCGGCGTTCTCCAAGGACTGCCGGGTCCCGGCGAACGACGGATCCGGTCCACACGCCGGGCCCTTCCGGGCTCGGAACCGCCCGGGACAGCCGGAACATCGTGCTCACCCCTTGTCCAGGTACTGCTCCCGTTCCTCGTCCAGGAGTGCCTCCAGTGCAGTACGCAGGCCGGGCAGGTGTTCCAGGTCCGGGTCGGCGGCGACCACTGCGGCGGCCTCTTCCCGGGCCTCGGCGATGATCTCCTCGTCATCGATGACCGCGAGCATGCGGAGCGAGGAGCGGGCACCGGACTGGGCCTGGCCGAGGACATCGCCCTCGCGACGCTGCTCCAGATCGATACGGGACAGCTCGAAGCCGTCGAGGGTGGACGCCACGGCGCCCAGCCGCTGGCGTGCCGGGCTCGCCTCCGGCATCTCGGTGACCAGGAGGCACAGCCCCGGCGCCGCGCCCCGGCCGACACGACCGCGCAACTGGTGCAGCTGCGAGACGCCGAAACGGTCGGCGTCCATGATCACCATCACGGTGGCATTGGGCACGTTGACGCCGACCTCGATGACCGTCGTCGCGACCAGGACGTCCGTCTCACCGGCGGCGAACCGGCGCATCACCGTGTCCTTGTCGTCCGGCTGCATCCGCCCGTGCAGGACCTCGACCCGAAGCCCCTGCAGAAGGTTCTTGGCGAGTTGCTCGGCCACGTCGAGGACCGCGAGCGGCGGACGCTTCTCGGCCTCGTCCTCGGGGGACTTCTTCGTCGGGGTCTCGTCCTCGTCCCCGATGCGCGGGCAGACCACGTACGCCTGGTGGCCTTTCGCCACCTCCTCGCGCACCCGCTCCCAGGCGCGAGCCAGGAAGTGCGGCTTGTCCGTGGCCGGCACCACATGGCTGGCGATCGGTGAGCGCCCGGCCGGAAGCTGGTCGAGAACGGAGGTCTCCAGGTCACCGAAGACGGTCATGGCGACCGTGCGCGGGATGGGCGTGGCCGTCATGACGAGCAGGTGGGGCGGCTGCTTTCCCTTGCCGCGCAGCGCGTCCCGTTGTTCCACCCCGAACCGGTGCTGCTCGTCGACCACGACCAGCCCCAGGTCGTGGAACTGCACCTTGTCCTCGATCAGCGCGTGCGTGCCGATCACCATTCCGGCCTCTCCGGTGACGAGGTCGAGCAGCGCCTGGCGCCGCGCGGCCGCTCCCATGGAGCCGGTGAGCAGCACCACCTTGGTGGCCTGCTCGGCACCGCCCAGCATCCCTCCCTCGGCCAGCTCCCCCATCATCTCGACGATCGACCGGTGGTGCTGCTGGGCGAGTACCTCGGTGGGGGCGAGCATGGCGGCCTGCCCGCCCGCGTCCACCACCGCGAGCATGGCGCGCAGGGCGACCAGCGTCTTTCCCGAACCGACCTCCCCCTGCAGCAGCCGGTGCATCGGATGCTCGGTGGCCAGGTCGTCGAAGATCTCCTTGGAGACCTTCTGCTGCCCCTCGGTGAGAGTGAAGGGAAGTCTGGCGTCGAAGGCCTCCAGCAGGCCGTCCGGGCCGGGGACGCGGGGCACCGCCGGGAGCAGTGCGTCGGCGTGGCGGCGGCGGGCGAGGGCGACCTGGAGGACGAAGGCCTCGTCCCACTTGAGCCGGGACCGGGCCTCGGCGATGTCCGCCTTGGTGTGCGGTCGGTGGATCTTGAGGAGGGCTTCCGGGAGGGACACCAAGCCCCTGCCGCCGCGGAGGGAGTCGGGCAGCGGATCGATGGCCTCCTGGGCACCCGGCAGCACCGTCTGCACCGACTTGGCGATCTTCCAGGACTCCATCTTGGCCGTGGCCGGGTAGATGGGGATCAGGGCGCCCGCCCAACTGTCCACCGTCTCCGCCACATCCTCACCGCGCAGCAACTCGTATGCGGGATGAGCCAGTTGGAGCTTTCGATTGAAGACGGACACCTTGCCCGCGAAGAGCGCGCGGGTGCCCGGCAGGAGCTCCTTGTGGGGCTTGTGCACTCCGTTGCCGAAGAAGACGAGCTGGAGGCGGCCGCTGCCGTCGGTGATGGTGACCTCCAGCCGCTGGCCCTTGCCGCGCGGGGCCTTGGCCGACGCGAAGGTGTGCAGGCGGGCGTCGGCGACCTGGGCCACCACCGTGACGTGCTCGTCCATGGGGAGGTCGGCGAGGTGGGTGAGCTGCCCGCGCTCCTCGTATCTGCGCGGGTAGTGGTGGAGCAGGTCTGAGACGGTCTGCAGGCCGAGGTGCTCGGCCATCACCTTCGCGGTGGCGGGGCCGAGCACCTTCTTCAGTGGTTCTTCCAGTGCGGGCACGAGATCCATTGCACACCACGGCACCGACAATGCCGTAAACGTCCTGGAAATCCGCTGGTCAGGCGCGTCGTGCGGGGCCTGCGACGGTCCGTCCCGGCAGCCCTCGGCGGTCACCGTGCCACCGGGACCGCCCGTCCCCGAACCCCGACCGGCGGCTCCGTCTCACTCCACGCCGATCAGTAGCAGCGGCCCCTGCCGGCCGCCGTGGTACACCACGGTGTCGACCGCCAGGTACGACTCGCGTACCCGGGCCTCCAGGTGCGCCGAGACGGACTGGGGGGCCTCGTCACCGAGGACCAGCGTGACCATCTCGCCGCCCGCCGCGAGCATGCGGTCCAGGACCGTCTCGGCCGTCGCCGTGACGTCGGAGCCGATGACCGCGACATCGCCGTCGATCAGGCCGAGGACGTCGCCGGCCTGGCAGATGCCGGCCATCGTCCAGGCCTGCCGTTCCGCGACCGCGACTTCGGCGTACCGTGTCGCGCCGGCCGCCGACGTCATGGCCACGACGTCCTCGTCGAAGCGCCGTTCCGGTTCGTGCACGGCCAGCGCCGCGATGCCCTGGACCGCGGACCGGGTCGGGATCAGCGCCACGCGTACGCCCTCCGTCCGCGCCTGCTCGGCCGCGGCGGCCGCGGTGTGGCGCAGGTCCGCGTCGTTCGGCAGCAGCACCACCTCGCGCGCGTGCGCCCGCCGCACCGCCGCCACCAGTTCCCCGCTGGCCGGCGGCTCACCGGCCCGGGCGAGCACGGTGGTCGCCCCGGCCTCCTGGTACAGCCCGGCCAGCCCCTCCCCCGGCACCACGGCCACCACAGCGCGCTGGGCACGCTCGCGTGGCGGCCGTCCGGCGCCCGCGGTGTGCGCGTCCCCGGCGGCGAAGTGCGTGATCCGGATGCGGTACGGCCGCCCGGCCTCGACCCCCGCCTCGACGGCGGCGCCCGCGTCGTCGACGTGCACATGGACGTTCCACAGCCCGTCCCCGCCGACCACGACCAGCGAGTCCCCGAGCGCGTCGAGCCGTTCCCGCAACCGCGTCACGGCCGTGTCGCCGGCCTCCAGGAGATAGATCACCTCGTACGCGGGGCCGCTCTCGTCCGCACCGGAATCCGCGCACTCCTGGGGGGCGGACGGCGTGACGTCGTCGACGCGCGCGCAACTGTTCTGCTTCGCCTCGTCGGGCAGCCGCGGCGCCTCTCCCGTGAGCGTCTGCACCAGCGCCGCGAGCACCTCCACGAGCCCCCGGCCACCGGCGTCGACCACACCGGCCCGCTTCAGGGCCGCGAGCTGGCCGGGCGTCGCCATAAGGGCAGCCCGCGCCCCCTCGTACGCCGCCCGCGCGATGCCGCCGCAGTCCCCCTCGGCACCGGTGACCGCGTCCGCCGCAGCCGAGGCGACGCTCAGGACGGTTCCCTCCACGGGGTGTGCGACGGCTTCCCGCGCGGAGTCGGCCGCCCTCCGGAGGGCGAGCCGCAGTGCCTGCGCGTCGGTGTGGCCCCTCTCGCCGTCGACGGCGAGCACCTGGGCCATGCCCCGCAGCAGTTGGGCGAGGATCGTCCCGGAGTTGCCGCGCGCCCCGATGAGCGCACCGTGGGCCATGGCCTGTACCGCGTCGGCGAGCGTCGGCCGCTGCGCACCGGCCACCGTGCTCGCCTCGTACCCGGCGAAGACGGCCTCGACGGCCGCAGCGGCGGACTCCACGGTCAGATAGAGGTTGGTGCCGGTGTCGCCGTCGGCCACGGGATAGACGTTGATCGCGTCGATCTCCTCGCGGGCCCGCCCCAGTGCTTGGAGCGCAAGACCGCACCAGGTGCGCACCGCGAGAGCATCCAATGGCTGCGGCACCTGCGCCACCTACGCCTCCTTGAACTGCTGGATGTGTCAGGCAGCGTAGACCCAAGGGTGACCCGGGCTGGAAGAGGGCCGAGCGGACACCTTGGGGAAGGGCCCCGGCACGGCCGCGTCCAGGGGCCGGAGCAGGGGCCCGAGCGGCCATGGTAGTTTCGTTCTACGGACGCGGCCTTGTATGCTGCTCCGGTTGCCCGATCCAGATCGGGCCTTCCCCCTGGCAACGCCACTCAGATCCTGTGATCTTGATCCCGGCATGCCGGGATCAACCGTAAGTGCATCTGAAGTCTTTGGAGTGACCCGTGGCTGCCAACTGCGACGTCTGTGGCAAGGGACCGGGCTTCGGCAACAACATCTCGCACTCGCACCGCCGTACGCCCCGTCGCTGGAACCCGAACATCCAGCGCGTGCGTACCGTGGTGGGCGGGACGCCGAAGCGCGTGAACGCTTGCACCTCGTGCATCAAGGCCGGCAAGGTCTCGCGCTGACGTCCAGTTAAGCGCGCGGCCACCGCTGGTTCGCTGCTCTAAGCCGGTCCACCCCGTGGACCGGCTTTTTGCTGTGCCCGCCCGAGGGAACCGTCAGGGGCACGGCACCACCGCTCGCGGGCCCCTTCACCTGGACCGGTGACGCCGCGCCCCCGCCCGCGGCGACCCTGCCGGTTAGTCCTACGACTCGATGTCCCCGAAGTGGTCCCAGCCTCCCTTGCTGGTCCACGGTGCTCCGTCGACCGTCACCTGGGGCAGCGCCGACGGGTTGAGCACCTCGCCGATCACTTTCCAGCGCGCCGGCAGCTTCACGTCCGGCGGGAAGGTCGCCACGATCGCGTGGTCCTCCCCGCCCGTGAGCACCCACTGCATCGGATCGACGCCCACGGCCTGCCCGATGTCGTTCATCTGCGAGGGGATGTCGATGGCGCCCGAGCGGATGTCGATCCGGACCTTGCTCGCCTCCGCGATATGCCCGAGGTCGGCGATGAGCCCGTCACTGACGTCGCACATCGCAGTCGCGCCGAGCCCCGCGGCGGCCGGACCCGCGTGGTAGGGCGGCTCGGGGCGCCGGTGCGCCTCGACGAACGCGCGGGGCGAGCGGAAACCGCGGGAGAGCACCGCGTGCCCGGCCGCGGACCAGCCCAGCCAGCCGGTGACGGCCACCACGTCACCGGGCTGGGCACCGGCCCGGGTGACGGGCTCGTGGTTGCGCAGATCGCCGAGCGCGGTGATCGAGATCATGATCGTGTCGCCGCCCACGACATCGCCCCCGACCACGGCCGCACCCGCGACCTGGCACTCGTCGCGCAGGCCGTCCATCAGCTCGGTGGGCCAGGCCACGGGTAGTTCGGCGGGGACGACGAGACCGAGCAGCAGCGCGGTCGGCACGGCGCCCATCGCGGCGATGTCCGCGAGGTTCTGCGCCGCCGCCTTGCGCCCGACGTCGTACGCCGTGGACCAGTCACGGCGGAAGTGCCGGCCCTCCAGGAGGATGTCGGTGCTCGCCACCACCCTGCGGTCGGGCGCGGCCACCACCGCGGCGTCGTCGCCGGGGCCGAGCCGGACCGCCGGGGTGGTGGTGAGCCGGGAGGTGAGCTCCCTGATGAGCCCGAACTCGCCCAGTTCGCCCACGGTGCCCTTCATCGTCGTACGTCCCCTTCTCATACCTGTCGCGCCCGGTCGCGTTCCGTCATCGTCCTGGGTACGGTCCTCGGTAGATACGAGTCGACCGTCAACTTGTGCCGCTGGTGCCACCCGGCGCTCACGCCACAGTTCCCGTGAGGTCTCCCCTCGGTGAGCGGCGACGCGATACCGTGGCGTCTCTTCTCCCCCCATGATCCCCGTGGCCGCCCTGGAGGTTCCGTGGTACAGGCGTACATCCTGATCCAGACGGAGGTCGGCAAGGCGTCGACCGTCGCCGGGACGATCAGCAAGATCCCTGGGGTCGTCCAGGCCGAGGACGTGACGGGTCCCTACGACGTCATCGTGCGCGCCCAGGCCGACACCGTCGATGAACTGGGTCGCATGGTGGTCGCGAAAGTCCAGCAAGTGGACGGCATCACCCGCACCCTGACCTGCCCGGTCGTGCACCTCTAGCCCCCGTCTACGCTTGGCCGGTGAACTTCTTCCGTCACCGGCCGCTCGGTCTGCCCGTTCTCGCTCTGCTGATCACTGCGACGGGCTGTTCCTCAAGTGACGGCAGTCCCTCGGCCGCGGTTCCCAGCCCGGACGCGAAGGTCACGAAGCTGTGCCAGAACCTGGACAAGGTGCTGCCGCGCAAGGTGGCCGGCCTCGACCGGAACGATCCCGAGCCCCGGTCCGCGCTCACGGCGGGCTGGGGAAGCCCGGCGATCATACTGCGCTGCGGCGTCGAACGGCCGCAGAAGATGATCGATCCGACGGTGGCCGAGGGCAATGACCCCAACGCGGTCGGCGGTGGTGTGAACGGCGTCGACTGGCTGATGGAGAAGCGGGACGACGGCACGTACCGCTTCACCACGTCCCTGCGCCAGGCCTACGTCGAGGTGACCCTGCCGAAGGAGCGGACCGCTCAGGACAGTTCCGCGGTGCTCGTCGACCTGGCCTCGCCCATCAAGAGGGCGATCCCCAAGGGGATCGCCCTCTGAGCCGTACGGTCCTCAGCGCAGCCCGGTCGACCGCCGCAGCGCCGCCTGGACCAGACGGTCCACCAGGTCGCCGTAGCTGATCCCGCTGGCCTGCCACATCTGCGGGTACATCGAGATCGGTGTGAAACCGGGCATCGTGTTGATCTCGTTGATCACGAACTCCCCGTCCTCGGCGAGGAAGAAGTCCGCGCGCACCAGGCCCTCGCAGGACGCGGCCTCGAACGCCTCCACCGCGAGCCGACGGACCTCGGCCGTCTGCTCGTCGGTCAGGGGCGCGGGCACGATGCCGGGCGTGGAGTCGATGTACTTGGCCTCGAAGTCGTAGTACGCGTGCGTGTCCGGCGGCGGAATCTCGGCGGGCACCGAGGCGCGCGGCCCGTCCTCGAACTCCAGGACGCCGCACTCGATCTCGCGGCCGCGCACCGCGGCCTCCACGATGATCTTCGGGTCGTGCCGCTGGGCTTCCGCGATCGCCTCGTCGAGGCCCGCGAGCTCGTCGACCTTGGTGATGCCGATCGACGAACCCGCGCGCGCGGGCTTCACGAACAGCGGCCAGCCGTGCTCGCCCGCGAAGTCGATGATCTTCTTGCGCGCGGCGGACTCGTCACGCTCCCACTCACGCGGCCGTATCACCACGTACGGGCCGACCTTGAGCCCGAACGAGGTGAACACCCGCTTCATGTACTCCTTGTCCTGACCGACGGCCGAGGCGAGCACGCCCGAGCCCACGTACGGGACACCGGACAGCTCCAGGAGGCCCTGGAGGGTGCCGTCCTCGCCGTACGGGCCGTGCAGCACCGGGAAGACCACGTCGACCTCGCCCAGCGCCTTGGGCACCGAACCGGGCTCGCTGTAGACGACTTCGCGGCTCGTGGGATCGACGGGGAGCACCACGCCGCCCTCCTGCGCCTCGGCCAGGTCCTCGACGTTCGGCGTACGGCGGTCGGCGATCGCCATGCGCTCCGGGTCGTCGGCGGTGAGCGCCCAACGGCCCTCCCGGGTGATGCCGATCGGCAGGACGTCGTACTTCGTCCGGTCGATGGCACGCAGCACGGCGCCGGCGGTGACCGTGGAGATCCCGTGTTCGGAACTGCGGCCGCCGAAGACGACGGCGACGCGCGGCTTGCGGGGCGGCTGCTCAGGGCTCTGGGGGAGGTTCTCGGTGCTCATATCGCGTTGAGACTACCCGGTGGTACTGCGGTGAGACAGCGCCGAAGGGCACCCGGGTGAGCCACCGCGGCACGCCGGTGCCGCGAGGCCGAGCGATCGCCTCTCGGCACCTGGTCCTGCGACCGGAAAGGTCTGCCGCACACGCGGTCGCTCAGTGTCGCTCCGGCTTCGCGCTGCGCGACATCAGCTCCTTGAGCGCGACCACCGGCGGCTTGCCCTCGTGGACGATGCCGACCACCGTCTCCGTGATGGGCATGTCGACGCCGTGCCGACGGGCCAGATCAAGCACGGACTCGCAGGACTTGACGCCCTCCGCGGTCTGCTTGGTGACCGCGATGGTCTCCTGGAGGGTCATGCCCTTGCCGAGGTTGGTGCCGAAGGTGTGGTTGCGCGACAACGGCGACGAGCAGGTGGCCACCAGGTCACCGAGGCCCGCGAGACCGGAGAAGGTCAGCGGGTCCGCACCCATGGCGAGTCCGAGCCGGGTGGTCTCGGCGAGCCCGCGCGTGATGAGCGAGCCCTTGGCGTTGTCGCCGAGGCCCATGCCGTCCGCGATGCCGACCGCCAGGCCGATGACGTTCTTGACCGCGCCGCCCAGTTCGCAGCCGACGACGTCGGTGTTGGTGTACGGCCGGAAGTACGGCGTGTGGCAGGCGGCCTGGAGCCGCCGTGCGACGGCCTCGTCGGTGCAGGCGACCACGGCGGCGGCCGGCATGCGGGTGGCGACCTCCCGGGCCAGGTTGGGCCCGGTGACGACGGCTACACGTTCCGGACCGACCTTGGCGACGTCCTCGATGACCTCGCTCATCCGCATGGCGGAGCCGAGTTCGACGCCCTTCATCAGGGAGACGAGGATCGTTTCGGGCGCCAGCAGGGGCGTCCACTCCGCGAGGTTCCCGCGCAGGGTCTGCGAGGGGATCGCGAGTATCGTGAAGTCGGCGTCGCGCGCGGCCTCGGCGGGGTCCGTGGTGGCCCGCAGGTTCTCGGGAAGTTCGACGCCCGGAAGGTAGTCCGGGTTCGTGCGGGTGGAGTTGACCGCCTCGACGAGTTCGGTGCGGCGCGCCCACAGGGTGACCTCGCATCCGGCGTCGGCCAGCACCATGCCGAAGGCCGTCCCCCACGATCCCGTGCCGAACACGGCCGCCTTGACCGGCTTGTTCACTGGCCCTGCCCCTCTTTCTGGCGTGCCTTCTCCTGTGCGGCACTGCGGCGGCGCTGCTCGATACGCACCTCGCGCGGGTCGTACGGCTTCTCGGGCGCCTTCTCGCCGCGGATCTCCTCCAGTCGGCGGGTGATGGCGGCCATGATGACCTCCGTCGCCTCCTTCAGGAGCTCGGGGGTCATGTCCTTGTCGTAGAAGCGCGAGAGGTCGACGGGCGGGCCCGCGAGCACGTGGTGCGTCTTGCGCGGAAGGAGGTCGGGCTTCTTGGCGTACGGCGGCAGCAGCTCGTTGGCGCCCCACTGGGCAATGGGGATCACCGGGCACTTGGTCTGCAGGGCGACGCGGGCGGCACCGGTCTTGCCGGTCATCGGCCAGCCGGCCGGGTCGCGGGTGAGGGTGCCCTCCGGGTAGAAGGCGACGCACTCGCCGCGTTCCACGGCGTCAATGGCGGCCCGGAAGGCACTGAGCGCGTCCGTGCTCTCGCGGTACACGGGGATCTGGCCGGTACCGCGCATGGCGGCGCCGAGGAATCCCTTCTTGAAAAGGCCGCTCTTCGCGAGGAATCGCGGAACACGCCCGGTGTTGTACTGATAGTGCGCGTAGGCGAAGGGATCCACATGGGAATTGTGGTTCACCACGGTGATAAATCCACCTTCGGCCGGAATGTTCTCCATTCCGCGCCAGTCCCGCTTGAGCAGAACCACCAGCGGCGGTTTGCAGAGGACCGCTGCGAAGCGGTACCAGAAGCCGATTCTGCGGCGGGGCACGCGGACACCTTCCTCTAGGGACCCGGCACGGGGCCCGGCACGGGGGCTGTGGGCCGCACAAGTGTGGCCCCAGGTCGCCTGTCTGTCGAGAACACGGTACGCCCCGCCGCAAGAGCCGCCTGGTGGGCCGCGAGGTTCCTGTGGGCATGCCGGGTGACAATGGACGCGACAAGACTGGGACGGAGTGCACGTGCAGTGGACTGTGGTCGTACCTCTGAAAGCCCTGGAGCGGGCCAAGAGCAGGCTCTCCGACACCGCGGCGGACGGATTGCGTCCAGGGCTCGCCCTCGCCTTCGCGCAGGACACGGTGGCCGCCGCGCTCTCCTGCGCGGCCGTGCGTGATGTGGCGGTCGTCACTGACGACCCGCTCGCCAGGCGCGAGCTGGCGGCCCTGGGCGCCCGGATCGTGTCGGACGAGCCGGCGGGCGGCCTGAACGCCGCACTCGCACACGCGGCGGCGCACGTACGGCGACTGCGCCCCGACGGCGCCGTGGCGGCACTCAACGCGGATCTTCCGGCGCTGCGGTCCGAGGAGTTGGCGCGGGTGCTCGATGCGGCCGCCGAATTCCCGCGCGCATTTCTGCCCGACGCCGCCGGAATCGGTACGACGCTGCTGGCCGCGTCCCCGGGCAGGGAATTGCGACCGGCTTTCGGTGTGGATTCACGGGCGCGACACCGCGCCTCGGGCGCCATGGAACTCACCCTCGACGCGGTGGACTCCGTACGCCAGGACGTGGACACCGGGGAAGACCTGCGCGCGGCCCTGAATCTGGGCGTAGGCCCCCGCACCGCAGCGGCGGCCGCACGCCTGCTCGTTCCGGGACAGCCCGGCGGCTGACACGACACAGGCAGGTCCGCGGGCCGGTCGATAGGCTTTCGCCATGCAGGCGACCGCGTACACCTACGACCCCGAGACCCGCACCGGTCAGGTGCTGCTCGACGACGGCACTCCCCTCGCCTTCGACGCGCCCGCGTTCGACGCGGGCGGGCTCAGGCTGCTGCGCCCGGGGCAACGGGTGCGGATCGAGACCGAGGGTGAGGGCGAGGACCGGCACATCACGCTGGTGACCCTGCACACCTTCTGAACACACCCGGACATGCCGCGGGCCGGGCTCCTGCTGAGAGCCCGGCCCGGCGCGTGAGAGCCCGTGCGCCCGTCAACGGCGGGCGGTGGCCTTCTTGGCGGTGGTCTTGCGCGCCGTGGACTTCTTGGCGGGGGCCTTCTTCGCCGGAGCCTTCTTCGCGGTGGTCTTGGCCGCGGCCTTCTTCGCCGTGGTCTTCTTCGCGGGCGCCGCCTTCTTGGCCGCGGCCTTCTTCGCCGTGGTCTTCTTCGCGGGCGCCGCCTTCTTCGCGGTGGCCTTCTTGGCAGCGGCCTTCTTCGCTGCCGCCTTCTTCGCGGTGGCCTTCTTGGCAGCGGCCTTCTTGACCGTCACCGCGGCGCCTCCGGTGAGGCTGCCCTTGGGGGCCTTCTTGACCGCGACCTCGCCACCACGCGGGAGCTTCTTGGTACCGCTCACCAGGTCCTTGAAGCCCTGGCCCGCGCGGAATCGGGGCACAGAGGTCTTCTTGACCCGGACCCGCTCGCCTGTCTGGGGATTACGGGCGTACCGGGCCGGACGCTCGACCTTCTCGAACGACCCGAAGCCGGTGACCGAAACCCGGTCGCCTCCGACGACCGCGCGGACGATGGCGTCCAGGACCGCGTCGACAGCATCGGCGGCCTGCTGGCGACCGCCCATCTTGTCGGCAATCGCTTCTACGAGCTGCGCCTTGTTCACGTCTTCCCCTTCGGAGACATCACCAGAACGAAAGTGTTCAAGCTTTTTCGCACGTTAGGCAGATATATACCGCAAATCAAACACGAAACGGGCTAATCACCCTTGTGCCGCAACGGACTCGGCCGCCTCAGACTTCCTCTTCGGGGATTCGCTCCTCGTCGAGGGCGGTCATGAACCGCTCGAGACGCCTGGCCGCTTCGGCAAGATCGCGCTTGGCCGCGGCCGTAATGACCAGCAGCTTCCGGGTCAGCGCCATCCGTACGCCCTCCGGGACTTGCAGTGCGCGCACTCTTGCGTGCGCTTCCTTGAGTTGAACCGCGACCGCCGTATAGAGCTCGAGTTGGCCGTCGTTGTCCATGCACAGATTGTGCCATCTGGGGCGAGTTGTCGCCTGCGCTGGGGGCAACTGCCGCCGTCCCGTCGCCTCCTGCACACCTCGGCACATCGCGCCGCTCACAGCCGCGTACCCACCCAATGACCTTTGCATTCACGTGAGTTGGCGCCTTCGAGGCGGCGCGTCGGAGCCGCCCGTGGGCAGATACGGCTGTACCCCCAACCGTCCACGATTGGGGGTACAGAGCGGTGTTGCGATGGCCGAAACCCGCCCTTGCGGGCCGGGCGTCAGACCGTACGCGTCCGCGGCTTGTGCGAGGGGCGCCCCGCCTCGTACGCGGCGATGTCGGCCTCGTTCTGGAGGGTGATGGAGATGTCGTCGAGGCCGTTCAGCAGCCGCCAGCGGGAGTTCTCGTCCAGTTCGAAGGCTGCGGTGATGCCTTCGGCACGCACTTCGCGCTCGACCAGGTCGACGGTGATCCGGGCCTCGGGGTCCTGCTCGACAAGCTCCCACAGGGCGTCCACGACCTTCTGCTCCAGCACCACGGTGAGCAGGCCGTTCTTCAGCGAGTTACCGCGGAAGATATCGGCGAAGCGGGACGAGATCACGGTCTTGAAGCCGTAGTTCTGCAGGGCCCAGACGGCATGCTCACGGGAGGAGCCGGTGCCGAAGTCGGGGCCTGCGACCAGGACCGTGGCGCCCTGCCGCTCGGGGCGGTTGAGCACGAACTCCGGGTCCTTGCGCCAGGCCTCGAAGAGTCCGTCCTCGAAGCCGTCCCTGGTCACCTTCTTGAGCCAGTGGGCGGGGATGATCTGGTCGGTGTCGACGTTGCTGCGGCGCAGCGGGACGGCCCGGCCGGTGTGCGTGGTGAATGCTTCCATGACTCTCAGCGACTCTCAGACTGCAGCGGGCGTACGGGCGTCGGACAGGTCGGCCGGGGAGGCCAGGTGGCCGAGGACCGCGGTGGAGGCAGCGACCTGCGGCGACACCAGGTGCGTCCGGCCGCCCTTGCCCTGCCGGCCCTCGAAGTTGCGGTTGGAGGTGGAAGCGGAACGCTCACCGGGGGCAAGCTGGTCGGGGTTCATGCCCAGACACATCGAGCAGCCCGCGTGCCGCCATTCGGCGCCGGCCTCCTTGAAGACGACGTCCAGGCCCTCGGAAACGGCCTGCAAACCCACCCGCGCGGAGCCCGGGACGACCAGCATCCGTACGCCGTCGGCGACTTTGCGGTCCTTGAGGATCGCGGCGGCGGCGCGCAGGTCCTCGATCCGGCCGTTGGTGCAGGAACCTACGAAGACGGTGTCCACCTTGATGGACTGCAGCGGCTGTCCAGCCTCCAACCCCATGTACTCCAGGGCCTTTTCGGCGGCCAGGCGCTCCGAAGCGTCCTCGTACGAAGCGGGATCGGGGACCGAGCTCGAAAGCGGCGCGCCCTGGCCGGGGTTGGTGCCCCAGGTGACGAACGGCGCGAGCTCGGCGGCGTCGATGCGGACCTCGGCGTCGAATTCCGCGTCGTCGTCGGTGCGCAGGGTCTTCCAGTACTCCACCGCGGCGTCCCAGTCGGTGCCCTCGGGGGCGTGCGGACGGCCCTTGAGGTACGCGAAGGTGGTCTCGTCCGGGGCGATCATGCCCGCGCGGGCGCCGGCCTCGATCGACATGTTGCAGATGGTCATCCGGGCCTCCATCGAGAGCTTCTCGATGGCGGAGCCGCGGTACTCCAGGATGTAGCCCTGGCCGCCGCCGGTGCCGATCTTCGCGATGATCGCCAAAATCAGGTCCTTGGCGGTGACGCCCGCGGGCAGTTCGCCGTCGACCGTGATGGCCATGGTCTTCGGACGGGCCATCGGCAGCGTCTGGGTGGCGAGCACGTGCTCGACCTGGGAGGTGCCGATACCGAACGCCAGCGCGCCGAAGGCGCCGTGCGTGGAGGTGTGGGAGTCACCGCAGACGACGGTGGTGCCCGGCTGGGTCAGGCCCAGCTGGGGGCCGACCACGTGCACGACGCCCTGCTCGACGTCGCCCAGCGGGTGCAACCGCACTCCGAACTCGGCGCAGTTCTTGCGCAGGGTCTCCAGTTGGGCGCGGGAGACCGGGTCCGCGATGGGCTTGTCGATGTCGAGGGTGGGGGTGTTGTGGTCCTCGGTCGCGATGGTGAGGTCGAGTCGGCGCACCGGACGACCGGTCTTGCGCAGCCCGTCGAAGGCCTGCGGGCTGGTCACCTCGTGCAGCAGGTGCAGATCGATGTAGAGGAGGTCGGGCTCGCCCTCGGCGCGCCGGACGACGTGGTCGTCCCAGACCTTCTCCGCGAGTGTCCTACCCATCGCTTTCCCTCCGGCCGGGCACAAGTGCACCGACCCCACTAGAGATCTTGAGGAAGCGGCGCCCAATACCCCTGAATTACCGGGCCTCCGCCGCCGGGCCCGCTGGTTCGTGGGCCGCTGTGACTTCCAGAGTGGCGGGTTCCACGGAAAATTGAACTTGCGTTTCACAGAGTGAGACGGGAATATCGTTTCATGGACAACAGTAGCGGCGTCGGTGTTCTGGACAAGGCAGCCCTTGTCCTGAGCGCCCTGGAGTCCGGTCCGGCCACCCTCGCGGGTCTGGTCGGCGCCACCGGACTGGCACGACCCACGGCACATCGCCTCGCCGTGGCACTCGAACACCACCGCATGGTGGCGCGTGACATGCAGGGCCGTTTCATTCTCGGCCCCCGGCTGGCCGAGCTGGCCGCGGCGGCGGGCGAGGATCGCCTGCTGGCCACGGCGGGCCCGGTGCTGACCCACCTCCGCGATGTCACGGGCGAAAGCGCGCAGCTCTACCGCCGTCAAGGGGACATGCGCATCTGCGTCGCCGCCGCGGAGCGCCTCTCGGGTCTGCGGGACACGGTCCCGGTGGGCTCCACTCTCACGATGAAGGCGGGCTCCTCGGCGCAGATCCTGCTGGCCTGGGAGGAGCCCGAGCGCCTGCACCGGGGCTTGCAGGGAGCCCGCTTCACGGCGACGGCCCTCTCGGGCGTGCGGCGGCGCGGCTGGGCCCAGTCCATCGGGGAGCGCGAGCCGGGTGTCGCCTCCGTCTCCGCCCCGGTACGCGGCCCCTCCAACCGCGTGGTGGCCGCGGTGTCCGTCTCCGGCCCGATCGAGCGTCTGACACGCCACCCCGGCCGTATGCACGCCCAGGCGGTCATCGACTCCGCCGTGCGACTCTCGGAGGCCCTGCGCCGTTCTGGCTGACCTTCGCCCGTCACCGAGGAGGGCCTGCCTCAACGCCGCGGCAGACCCTCCTCGCCCCCCGATCCCCCGTTCTCCGCCGCCCCTCAGGTCACCCCGCCTGGCCGGCCGCCCCCGCCGACCGGTGCGCGAACCGGTCCTTCGCGGACCGGCCGCGCCGCTCGACGGGCAGTTGGCCGTGCGCCTTCGCGAGGCCGAAGGCCGGCATGTCGAAGTAGATCGACTCGTAGGAGCCCTCGGGCGCGATGTACGTCTCGTGCCACAGGCCCACGTGTCCGCGAGCCTTGCCCTGGCGCTTCTTGCGGTTGACGATCGTCCAGGCCCGGTGGTGAAACATGTCCCGCGAGGTCGCGAAGGCGTACAGCTTCTCCTTGGACTGCCAGTACTGGACGACGTAGTACGTACGCGGAGAGGCCGTCAGCAGCACGCGCCCCAGCAGCCCCCGGTCACGGTCCCGCGCAAGCTCCCCAAGCATGCGGAACATCGACAGCATGACCGGCAGCCACTGGTGCACCGCCCAGAAGTGGTTGATCCGCATGCCGATGAGCAGCACCACCGCATCACCCTCAGCCGCGGCCGTCGTACTGCCCCGCACAGGCTTCGCGAACATGCCGGCCCCCCTCATCAGATAGCACCACTATCCTTCTGGCGATGCTTGGATAGTGACACTTCTCAAGGAAAGGCGCAAGAGATGCGGCTGGCGGAGCTGAGCGAGCGCAGCGGGGTGTCCACGGCGACGATCAAGTACTACCTGCGCGAAAGGCTGCTGCCGCCAGGCCGCCAGGTCAACGCCACGACGGCCGAGTACGACGAGGAGCATCTGCGCCGGCTGCGCCTCGTGCGGGCGATGATCCAGGTGGGCCAGGTACCGGTGGCGAAGGTGCGCGAGGTGCTCGGGCACGTGGACGACGACTCCCTGGGTCGCACGATCCGCCTGGGCGCGGCGATGTGGGCGCTGCCGCAGGTGCCGGAGCCGGACGAGGACGACGAGTACGTCCAGGCCGCGCGCCAGGAGGTCGCCGCGCTCCTGGACCGACTCGGCTGGGAGAACGCCAAGCTGCTCGCGACCATCTCCCCCGCGCACCGCTCGCTGGTGGTGGCGGTGGCCGCGTTCCGCCGGCTCGGCTACGACTGGGGGGCCGAACAGCTCGCACCCTACGCCGAGTTGATGCACCGGACGGCCGTCCTCGACCTGGACAACCTGGAGACGCATCGGTCGGAGGCGGAGCAGGTCGAGTTCGCGGTCCTGGGGGCGGTCCTCAACGAGCCGGCACTGCAGGCCCTGCACCGGCTGGCGCAGGAAGAGGAGTCGGTGCGGCGCTACGGCCTCGAGTAGGCCCCGGAAACGCTGTAAGGCCTCCACCTGAGTGAAGGCCCTACGGACTGTGTACCCCCGACCGGATTCGAACCGGCGCTACCGCCTTGAGAGGGCGGCGTGCTAGGCCGCTACACAACGGGGGCGAGGATCTTGCGTTTCCGCAGATCCGAGCTGGTCTACCTGGACTCGAACCAAGACTAACTGAACCAGAATCAGTCGTGCTGCCAATTACACCATAGACCAATGTGGTTTAGACCAGACCGTACCCCCGACCGGATTCGAACCGGCGCTACCGCCTTGAGAGGGCGGCGTGCTAGGCCGCTACACAACGGGGGCCCTAGCGATCCTGCATCGATGACAGTGGGAGCTACCCGAGCTGCCTTCGCGGGAAGGATCTGTACCCCCGACCGGATTCGAACCGGCGCTACTGCCTTGAGAGGGCAGCGTGCTAGGCCGCTACACAACGGGGGCTTGCGGATGAGATCCGCGGGTGCAGATAAGCTCTGCGAGCTGGCCTACCTGGACTCGAACCAAGACTAACTGAACCAGAATCAGTCGTGCTGCCAATTACACCATAGGCCACTGGAACGCAAGCCCCTGAGGGGGTTTTGTTCTAGCTTGCGCTTCCGGTTTCCGGCCTTTCGGCCCGCTCCCCTCGGCGCAGGAAGAACATTACCTGAAGGTGGACTGCGCTCCAAAACGGGTATCCGCGCCGAGCACGGCGGGCAGTTCGGCGAGGGAGGAGATCCGGTGAAATCCGTCGGGCGCGTCCGCGCTCGCGTACAGCCCGTCGCGGTCGATCCAGACGGAGAGCAGCCCGGCCTCGGCGGCACCCCGCCCGTCGATCTCCGGGTGGTCGCCGACGTAGGCAACCTGGTGCGGGGTGAGTTCCAGTGCCTCGCAGGCGGCGTGGAAGGCCCGTGCCTCGGGCTTGGAAACGCCCAGTTCCGCGGCGCACACAACGGCCTCGAAGCGGTCGAGGATGCCGAGAACCCGCAGCTTGTGCTCCTGGACGTGGATGCTGGAGTTGGACAGCACCGCATGCCGGTGGCTGGTGGCGAGGATGTCCAGGGCGGGCAGGGCGTCGGGGAAGAGGGCCCACGCGGTCTCGTAGTGGGCCTTGTAGCGGCAGTACCAGGCGTCGGCCCCGGTGTCGGTCAGTTCCTCGCCCAGGAAGACCCGCACCCGGTCCCGCCGCTGCGTCTCGAAGTCGGCCTCGCCCGCGGCGAACCGCGCCCACTGCTGATCGGTGATCTCCCGCCACCGTGTCAGCGCCCGCTCCACGCTCCCGTACCTGCCGAGCAGGCCCTCGGCGACCAGATGCCCGCGCATCCCCGCCCGGTCCGCGGTCGTGTAGTCGAACAGGGTGTCGTCCACGTCCCACACCACGGCGCTGATGCTCATGGACCGACCGTAGCGTGCGGGCGGCGGGCGTGTCTGTCGGTCGGCGACTGTCGCGTGTACGCCAAAAGGGCGGCACCCGGTGGTCCGGGTGCCGCCCCTCACGTACGGACGGGTCAGGCGGCCAGCTTCGCCAGCGCCGCGTCGATCCGCGTCAGCGTCTTCTCCTTGCCCAGGACCTGCAGCGACTCGAAGAGCGGCAGGCCGACCGTGCGGCCGGTGACGGCGACACGGACCGGGGCCTGGGCCTTGCCGAGCTTGAGGCCGTGGGCCTCGCCGGCGGCCAGGACGGCTTCCTTCAGGGACTCCGGGGACGTCCAGTCGGCCGACTCGAGCTTCTCGCGGGCCGTGCGCAGCAGAGCGTCCGAGCCCTCCTTCATCGCCTTCGTCCAGCTCGCCTCGTCGGACACCGGCTCCGCGAGGAACAGGAAGTCGACGTTGTCGGTGATCTCGGACAGGACCTTGACACGGGTCTGCGCGTGCGGGGCGATCGCCTCCCACTTCGCCTCGTCGAAGTCCTCCGGTGCCCAGGGGGCGACCGGGGCGTTCAGCCACGGCCGGCAGCGCTCGGCGAAGTCCTTCACGTCCAGCAGGCGGATGTGGTCGGCGTTGATCGACTCGGCCTTCTTCAGGTCGAAACGGGCCGGGTTGGGGTTCACGTCCGCGATGTCGAAGGCGGCGACCATCTCCTCGATGCCGAAGATGTCGCGGTCGGGCGCGAGCGACCAGCCCAGCAGGGAGAGGTAGTTGAGCAGGCCTTCCGGCAGGAATCCGCGCTCGCGGTAGAGGTTCAGCGACGCCTGCGGGTCGCGCTTGGACAGCTTCTTGTTGCCCTCGCCCATCACGTACGGCAGATGACCGAACTCGGGCACGAACTTCGCGACGCCCAGCTCGATCAGCGCCTTGTAGAGGGCGATCTGGCGGGGGGTGGAGGAGAGCAGGTCCTCGCCGCGCAGGACGTGGGTGATGTCCATCAGGGCGTCGTCGACCGGGTTCACGAGCGTGTACAGGGGCGCCCCGTTCGCTCGCACGATCCCGTAGTCCGGCACGTTCTCCGGCGTGAACGTCAGCTCGCCGCGGACCAGGTCCGTGAAGGTGATCGCCTCGTCGGGCATGCGGAAGCGGACGATGGACGTGCGGCCCTCGGCGTCGTAGGCCGCCACCTGCTCTGCGGTGAGGTCGCGGCAGTGGCCGTCGTACCCGGAGGGCTTGCCCGCGGCACGGGCGGCATCACGGCGGGCGTCCAGCTCTTCCGTCGTGCAGTAGCAGTGGTAGGCGTACCCGCCGTCCAGGAGCTTGCGGGCGACGTCCTGGTAGATGTCCATCCGCTGCGACTGGCGGTACGGCATGTGGGGGCCGCCGACCTCGGGGCCCTCGTCCCAGTCGAAGCCCAGCCAGCGCAGCGAGTCCAGCAGCTGGAGGTAGGACTCCTCCGAGTCGCGGGCCACGTCCGTGTCCTCGATACGGAAGACGTACGTCCCGCCGGTGTGGCGGGCGAACGCCCAGTTGAACAGGGCGGTGCGGACCAGGCCCACATGGGGGTTGCCGGTCGGGGACGGACAGAAACGTACGCGGACGTTCGCGTTAGCCACGCTTGATCACCTTGTTGGTGAGAGTGCCGATGCCTTCGATGGTGACGGCGACCTTGTCGCCGACGTTGAGGGGGCCGACCCCCGCGGGGGTGCCCGTGAGGATCACGTCGCCGGGGAGCAGCGTCATGGCCTCGGAGATGTTCACGATCAGATCCTCGATCGAGTGGATCATCTCGCTCGTACGGCCGAGCTGACGTTGCTCGCCGTTGACGGTGAGCTGGATGGTGAGGTCGCTCGGGTCCAGGTCGGTCTCCACCCAGGGGCCGAGCGGGCAGGAGGTGTCGAAGCCCTTGGCGCGGGCCCACTGCTTCTCGCGCCGCTGGACGTCGCGCGCGGTCACGTCGTTGGCGCAGGTGTAGCCAAGGATCACGTCCTTGACGCGCTCGTGCGGGACCTCTCGGCACATACGGCCGATCACCACGGCCAGCTCGGCCTCGTGGTGCAGCTCCTGAGAGAAGGAGGGGTAGGCGATCTCGTCGCCGGGGCCGATCACGGAGGTGGACGGCTTGAAGAAGGCGAACGGGGCTTCGGGCACCTCGTGGCCCAGCTCCCTGGCGTGCTCCGCGTAGTTGCGGCCGAAGGCCACGACCTTGTTGGGGAGCACCGGGGGCAGCAGCCTCACCTTGCTCAGCGGCACCTTCGTACCGGAGAGCTCGAAGTCCGCGAACGGGATGCCCTTGATGATGTCGAGGACGAGCTCGTCCGGCTTGTCGCCCTCGACCGCGCCGAAGGCGACGTTCCCGTCGATGGAGAATCTGGCGATGCGCACGGGATCCTTGCGCCCCTCACTGAGCTGGCTGGAGTCTGACGCTCCAGGCTAACGCGGCAAGGGGGCCGCGACCCCGCGTACGGCGACGGACGCTGCCGTGCGTACGCGGCCGGACGCCTCCGCGTGGAGGCGGTCACGTGCATTTCCCTGACCGACCGCCGGGTGGCGGCGATCACACCGTGTTCGCGTGGGAACGCGGTGGACGGTGACGGCCCAGGCGCCTGCTACTCCGCGGCGGAGGCCTGCGCGGGAACCTCCATGAGGACCGTGCGCTTGGGGTTGGCGGTCTGGGTGGGAAGGTCGACGGAGTGTTCCGGCGTCGCCGGCGCCTGCAGCTCGTCGGCGTCGGCGAGGTGCGCCAGCGTCGTCCGCCGCGGGTTGGCTATGTTGCGGAACATCATCGTGGTCTTCACTGTTGTCGTCGACCTTGTCGTTGCGGGCGCCGGGCGGGGCCTGAAGGGCTGTCGCCGGGGCGCGGGTTTGTCGGATTCGCCATCCCTGTAAAGCGCCAGGCTAAACATGCAATTCCCACGGAAGTCGTGAACAGGACATGATCTCCGTGTGAGTTTGCTCACGGACCTGCGCACAAAAAGGGCAATCCAGACCGTCAACTCGCCTAGACGAAACGGACATTGCCCCATGGAAGCCCGCATTCCGCTGCCGATCGTAGCGACTGGGACACGTAACGAGCCCCAATGGATCGTGAGCATAAGTCCGTTATATGCAAGATCGGCTTCTACGACTCGTGATCCCCCTCTCACGCAGGGTCACGGTCTTGGTGGGCTCGCCCGTTGGCCTTGTTGGAGATCCGGCACTGTGCTGGAATTCCACGGACCGCCGCGGGGATCGCACCGGCGCGCAAAGGCGCAACGCAGCGTCGGGCAGCGGCGGGAAGGGGGAGCCAGCGCCGGTCACTCAAGACCGCCCGGGGGGCGTATTCAGGGCGCCCCCTACGACGCCGACACCGTCCCGCCGCTCGCGGAGGGGCGCCTGGTCCAGAGGTTGCGACGCTAGTGCAGGGACGTTTCAAGAGGGATGGCAGTGCTTCGGCGGAGCCGGAGCCGCACGGGGGAACCGACCGCGGTTCCTCGCCCCAGCACGTTCAGAACCCGGGACCCGCACCGGCCGGCGCAGGCGCTGAGCGCCCCGGCCGCACCGGCGCGAACGCAGCGGCGGCCCCCGCGTCGGACACTGCGCCGCAGATCAGCACTCAGACCGGGCCTGGCTCGCGCATAGCACTGCGCAACTGGCGCATCTCCACGCGTCTGGTGTCGCTGCTCGCGCTCCCCGTGGTCGCGGCGACCACGCTGGGCGGCCTGCGGATCAACGACAACCTGGACCAGATCCAGCAGCTCGAGAACATGAAGCTGCTGACCGACATGACCAGGCAGGCGACGCAGCTCGCGGCGGCGCTCCAGGACGAACGCGACCAGACCGCCGGCCCGCTCGCCCACGGCGCGTCGGCGAAGGACTACACGGTCAAGGGCGCCCGCGAGAGGACCGACCGTGCCCGCGCCGCCTTCATGCAAGGCACCGGGGAGGTCGGCGACGCCACCGGCAGCGGCAAGCTCTCCGGTGTCTACGACAGCGTCGTCAGTATCGCGGCCGAGCTGAACAAGATCAGCGGCATCCGCGCCGGTGCCTACAAGGACTCGAAGAACTCCACGCAGACGGCCGAGGCCTACCACCGTCTGATCACCCAGCTGCTCAGTCTGTCCCAGGACATGGCGGAGGCCACCAGCAACCCGGAGATGATCCAGCGCACCCGCGCCCTGGCGGCCTTCTCCACCGCCAAGGAGTACGCGTCCGTGCAGCGCGCGGTCATCGCGGCGGCCCTGCCCGCGAACAACGCCACGGCCGGCAAGCTTTCCGAGAACGACCGCCAGTACGCCTTCTCCGCCCTCGAGAGCCAGGGCTCCAGCCTCGACCGCTTCCGCAGCATCTACGGTGACGGTGCGGAGGAGGTGACGGCGTCGCTCGAGCCGGGCAGTGCGACGATCCAGGCCGCCGACAAATACGCCGACCGTGTCCTCAAGAGCCCCGGCGGCCTCGCGGGTCAGCCCAAGCGCTCGTACAAGGACTGGGTCGACGACGACACGGCCAAGATCCTGGAGATGAAGAGGATCGAGGGCACGCTCCTGGAGGAGATGGAGCAGAAGGCCCGTGAGCTGAAGAACGCCTCTCAGCAGGAGGCGATCATCTCCGGTGCGCTGATCCTCCTCGTCCTCGGCGTCTCCCTCGTCGGCGCCTTCGTCGTGGCCCGCTCCATGATCCGCTCGCTGCGCCGACTGCAGGACACCGCCACCAAGGTCGCCCAGGAGCGCCTGCCCGAGCTGGTCAAGGAGCTGTCCGAGTCCGACCCGCAGGACGTCGACACGTCCGTGGAGTCGGTCGGTGTGCACTCCCGGGACGAGATCGGCCAGGTGGCCGCGGCCTTCGACGACGTGCACCGCGAGGCGGTCCGCCTCGCCGCCGAGCAGGCGCTGCTGCGAGGCAACGTCAACGCGATGTTCACCAACCTCTCGCGTCGCTCCCAGGGTCTGATCCAGCGCCAGCTGTCGCTGATCTCCGAACTGGAGTCCCGCGAGGCCGACCCGGACCAGCTCTCCTCGCTGTTCAAGCTCGACCACCTGGCGACGCGTATGCGTCGTAACGGTGAGAACCTCCTCGTCCTCGCCGGTGAGGAGCCCGGTCGTCGCTGGACCCGCCCGGTCCCGCTGGTCGACGTGCTGCGCGCCGCCGCGTCCGAGGTGGAGCAGTACGAGCGCATCGAGTTGGCCGCGGTTCCGGCCACCGAGGTCGCCGGCCGCGTCGTCAACGACCTCGTGCACCTGCTCGCCGAGCTGCTGGAGAACGCCACCTCGTTCTCCTCGCCGCAGACCAAGGTCAAGGTCACCGGTCACGCGCTGCCCGACGGACGCGTACTGATCGAGATCCACGACACCGGTATCGGTCTGTCCCCCGAGGACCTCGCGCAGATCAACGAGCGGCTCGCCGCGCCGCCCACGGTGGACGTCTCCGTCTCCCGCCGCATGGGCCTCTTCGTGGTCGGCCGACTTTCGCAGCGCCACGGCATCCGCATCCAGCTGCGCCCGTCCGACTCCGGTGGTACGACCGCGCTGGTCATGCTCCCGGTCGACGTCGCCCAGGGCGGCAAGAAGCCCGCTGCGGGCAAGCCGGGCCAGGGCGCCCCGCAGACCGGCGGTTCCGCTGCCGGTGCGGCGGCAGCCGGTGCGGCCGCCGCCCGTCGCCAGGCTCAGCAGGGCGGTGCCTCCGGCGGCCGGGGACTCGGTGCCGCCCCACAGCGCGGACACGTGGGCGCCGGACAGGGTCCGCGTGCCGAACTGCCCGGCGGCCGCCCCGGCGGCCCCGGTGCTGCCCGTGGTCCGCAGGGTCCCGCCGCCAATCCCTCGGCGCCGTTCGAGCAGGGGGCGCCCGGGTCCCGGCAGCAGGGCCGGCAGGCCCCGACTGTCGCCGACGCCTTCGGCCAGAGCGCGCCGAGCGCTCCCCAGGGGCTGCAGGCGGCCCAGGCCTTCCCGGACAGTGGCACGGGCTCCCGCCAGGGCGGCTTCGGTAATGGTGCTCCCTCGCCCGTACCGCCGAAGTCTCAGGAACAGCAGGAGCGGCAGGAACGGCAGCCCAAGGAGGGCCGTGGCCGGCGTCGGCCGCAACTGCCCGGGCGTGGTGGTCCGCGCGCCGAACTGCCCGGTGGCAACCCGCAGCAGCGCACGCCGAGCTGGAGCGACGAGAACGCGCAGCCCCCGGTGCCGCGCGCCGCGCTGGACGTCCCGCGTGGCCACGAGGAGCCGGACGGCCTGTCCTCGACCTCGCCCATGCCTCGTATCGACGACCGCCAGGGGCCGGGCTCGACCGCGGAGATCCCCCGCATCGACGACCGTCAGGGTCCCGGGTCCACCTCCGAGTTCCCGCGACCGGACTTCAACGCCCCGCGTCCCGGGGCGAATGCGCCGACAGGCCGTGGGCAGTTCCCCCGCCCCGACGCTTTCGGCGGCTCGCACCCGGGTAATTCGGCGGGCGGGTTCCCCGGTGCCGGACACGGCCAGGACACGGGCCAGTTCCCGGTGTCCGGACACGGCCAGGACCCCTCCGGCACGGGCCAGTTCCCCACGCAGGGTCACGACGGCTCCGGAACGGGCCAGTTCCCCGCCCCCGGATACGGCAACCACCAGGACCCCTCCACCACCGGCCAGTTCCCCACGCAGGGTCACGACGGCTCCGGAACGGGCCAGTTCCCCGCCCCCGGATACGCCAACCATCAGGACCCCTCCGGCACGGGCCAGTTCCCCGCCCAGGGTCACGACGGCTCCGGAACGGGCCAGTTCCCCGCCCCCGGATACGCCAACCACCAGGACCCCTCCGGCACGGGCCAGTTCCCCGCCCAGGGTCACGACGGCTCCGGAACGGGCCAGTTCCCCGCCCCCGGATACGCCAACCACCAGGAC
>NZ_JBSFLQ010000017.1:157908-159734 GCF_053599115.1 Streptomyces sp. NPDC001020
ACACCCCTCCACCACCGGCCAGTTCCAGCAGCCTCAGGCGGACGGCGACTTCGGTGCCTTCCGGCCGCAGGTCCCGCAGCAGCAGGCTCCGCGTCGCCAGGAGCCCCAGGCCCCACAGCAGCAGGCCCCGCGTCGCCAGGAGCCCCAGGCCCCGCAGCAGCAGCCTCCGCGTCGCCAGGAGCCGGAGGCCCTGCCGCCGGCGCCGAGTGCCGGCGACGGACGGACGCCGTTGTACGACACGCTGGAGACCAACTGGTTCCACGGCGACCGCCAGCAGAACGACGCCTCCGCACCCCAGGAGGCGCAGCAGCAGCCCGCGGCACCCGAGCGTCCGGCCCCCGCGGCTTGGCGCACCTCGCCGAACGACGAACTCGTCCGTCAGGCCGAGCGCGTGCGGCAGCCCGCCGCAGGCGGCGTCACCACGTCCGGCCTGCCGCGCCGGGTCCCGCGCGCGAACCTCGTGCCGGGCACGGCCCAGCAGCAACAGCACCACACCGGTCCGCAGGTCTCGCGTGCGCCTGACGACGTACGCGGCCGACTGACCAACCTCCGACGGGGCATCGCCCAGGGTCGCCAGGCCGGCACCGGCCAGACCGGCAACCACCCCAGCCCCACTCACCAGCAGGAGCAGTAGTTGAGCCAGATGAGCCAGGCGGCACAGAACCTCAACTGGTTGATCACCAACTTCGTGGACAACACCCCCGGGGTGTCCCACACCGTCGTCGTGTCCGCCGACGGACTCCTTCTGGCGATGTCGGAGGGCTTCCCGCGTGATCGCGCCGATCAGCTCGCGGCCGTGGCCTCCGGGCTCACCTCGCTGACCGCGGGTGCCTCCCGCATCTTCGAGGGCGGCAAGGTGGCGCAGACGGTCGTCGAGATGGAACGCGGCTTCCTCTTCCTCATGTCCATCTCGGACGGCTCGTCCCTCGCCGTGCTCGCGCACCCCGAGTGCGACATCGGGCTCGTGGGCTATGAGATGGCCCTCCTGGTCGACCGCGCGGGCGCGGTACTCACGCCCGACCTGCGCGCCGAGCTTCAGGGCAGCCTGCTCCGCTGACCGGCCCCAGCATCACCCTCACCCCACGAAAAACACCGTCCGGCCGCCACAGCCCCCCACCGGCCCCGTCAGACGGCACGACTGACCGACTTGCTGTCCCGCCCGGAGGATTCATGACCCCGCCCCACGCCTCTCACGATCCGTACTCAGAACCGTACGGAGACGAGGGCGACCAGCCGTTGGTACGTCCGTACGCGATGACCGGCGGCCGGACCCGGCCCCGCTACCAGCTCGCGATAGAGGCGCTGATCAGCACGACGGCCGACCCGGCCCAGCTGATGGGCATGCTGCCCGAGCACCAGCGGATCTGCCACCTGTGCCGCGAGGTGAAGTCGGTGGCGGAGGTGTCGGCACTCCTGGCCATGCCGCTCGGTGTGGCACGGATCCTCGTCGCTGACCTCGCGGAAGCCGGTCTCGTCGCGATCCACCAGCCGGGTGGCGACGAGAACAACGGCGGCACGCCGGACGTGACACTGCTCGAAAGGGTGCTCAGTGGACTTCGCAAGCTCTGACGGGGGGCGGGCGACCACCTCCGCGAAGATCGTGGTGGCGGGCGGCTTCGGCGTGGGCAAGACCACGTTCGTCGGCGCCGTCTCAGAGATCAACCCGCTGCGCACCGAGGCCGTCATGACGTCTGCTTCGGCAGGCATCGACGACCTCACCCACACCGGAGGCAAGACCACCACGACGGTGGCCATGGACTTCGGTCGCATCACCCTGGACCAGGACCTGATCCTGTACCTCTTCGGTACCCCCGGCCAGGACCGCT
>NZ_JBSFLQ010000018.1:0-158438 GCF_053599115.1 Streptomyces sp. NPDC001020
CCGCCGCGATCTGGCACAACTTCCAGACCGGCCAGGCGGTCAGCCGCTCACTGACCGCCTACGACCACTAACCGTGTTCGGAAAGACTCGTCTAGCACGCCCGGCGGGGTCCATCCGGGGCCCTGGCCGATGACGGCGTCCTCAGTTGCGCAGTATCACCACGAGCAGCACCACCAGGGCGATCAGCAGCGCGCCGCCCACCGACGCCAGGGTGATCTTCACCGCGCTGTACGGTCGTTTGCCGATGACCTCGCCGGTACGGGCGTTGACCATCACCGGCCACGCCTTGCCGGCGTGGAGGTAGGTCAGGAACCAGACGGGCAGCAGCACCAGCTTGTAGGTGAGGCCGCTGTAGAAGGTGGACACCGAGTGCACCCGCTGCTCGTCGCCGCCGATGTCCCGCTTGCAGTCGGCGCGGATCACCGGCGCCATCCGCGCCTTCGCAGACTCCAGGCCGGCCTCCGGCTCGACGTCGTACCGGACGGTACGGAAGCCCGCCAGGTACTCCTCCTGGTAGGGAACCGTCTCCTCCAGCGGCCAGGGGGCCAGCTTGTCCAGTTCCTTCACCGGCACCTGGCCGCTGCCGGGCACCAGCACGTCGTCGAAGAACCGGCCGACCGTCCCGGACGTGTGGTGCCAGCGGGTGTGCTGCACCCGCCGGGTGTGGCCCTCGGAGTCCTCCTCCTCCACCCAGTAGTGCTCGCCGCGTTCGCCGGTGTACCGGGTGATGGTCTGCGCGTCGTACGTCCAGTGCGGCAGGTAGCTGCCCCGGAAGGTCTCCGCCTCGGTGACCTTCTTCAGTTCGTTGGGCGCGAACCAGCGGGACCTGGTCCACTTCGCCAGCGCGTCACGGGCCTGCTCGCGGCCCACCCCGAAGGGCAGTACCGCCTCGGGGACCACGCGCTCGGTACTGGAGGCGTCAGCGACCAGCGGGGTGGCGCAGAACTGGCACTTGTCGCTGAGCGTGTCGCTCTCGGTCACCGCGTGGCAGCCGGGGCAGGTGTACACCTTCACCCGGCCCGGCGCGGATGCCCGGCGGGGCAGCACGGCCAGTTCCTCGATCGGGTGCTCGGTCACCTGCCGTGGTATCGGCGTGATGTCCTGCTCGTGCTTGCAGTACGGGCAGCGCAGCGCGTATGTCCCGGGCGCGTACTCGCTGACCCCGCCGCACGCCTCGCACTGGAACGCCCGGTCGGGCGTCGACGCGACGTCCTGATCCGTCAACTCACTTCTCCTTGTGGCCTGTTGCCGGAGTTCCGGGTGACGGATCTCAGCCCTGCGGGGGCAGCGGCGGCGGGACGTCGGCGAGCAACGGCGTCAGCTCCGGGACCTGGTCCGCGGGCTGCCAGGCGGCCTGCCCGCTGCGCCAGACCAGCGTGGTACGGGTCAGGTTGCCGGCCGCCACCTGGCCGGCCAGCGCGCTCTCGTCGTACGGGCCCTGCTGCTGCCCGTCGACCGCGAGGAACCAGCGCGGCGCGGCGGGCAGCGGCGGCGGGACATCAGCCGGGGCGGGCTGAGCCGGGGCCTGCGTCACCGGGGCCGAGTGAGCCGCCGCACCGGTGCTCTGCACGATCCGCTGGCCCAGCGCCATGCCCACGCCCAGCCCGAGGGCGTCGCCGCCGGTGCCGGGGTTGGCGGCGGCGATCGGGATCGCGTCGGCCGCCTGGAGCTTGGCGTAGTCGTCAAGGTTGCCGGTGATCGTCATCCGGGAGCGGGTGTCGATCGCCGCCTCGACCTCCGGCGGGACGCTGATGTTCTCGATGTAGAACCGGGGGATGGCGATGCCGGTGGAGGCCAGCTCCAGGGTCAGCGCCTTGGCCAGCTGCTGCCCGATGCCGTCCTGCCGGGCCGCGAGGTCCAGCAGCGCCACGCCGGACGAGCCCAGCGCGGAGCCCAGTTTGGAGACGATCAGCTGCCGCAGGTGCTCGCCGACCTCCTCGGTGCGGAACTGTGGGTCGGTGCCGACCAGTTCACGCAGCAGCACGGCAGCGTCCACCACCTTTGCGGCGAAGGTGCCGAAGGCGCGGACCCGGACCATGCCGAATTCGGCGTCCCGCAGGATCACCGGGTTCTGGGTGCCCCACTTGAAGTCGGTGAACTGCCGGGTGGTGACGAAGTAGACCTCGGCCTTGAACGGCGACTCGAAGCCGTGCTTCCAGCCCTTCAGTGTGGACAGGACCGGCATGTTCTGGGTCGTGAGCGTGTATGTGCCGGGTTGGTAGACGTCGGCCAGCCGGCCCTCGTTGACGAAGACGGCCACCTGCGACTCGCGCACCACGAGCCGGGCGCCCATCTTGATCTCGTTGCCGTAGCGAGGAAAGCGCCACACGATGGTGTCCCGGCTGTCGTCTGTCCACTCGATGATGTCGATGAACTCACCGCGGATGCGGTCCATCAGCCCCACGACAATCCCCCACTCCCCGCGTTTCCGGAGACCGCCGCTCCCCGGCCGGTCCCGGGACGGTGACCGCACGGCGATCAAGCGATCAGCCGACAGTATGCCCATTGCGGTCCGCGCGTCTACGGACGGGGGTGGGCCCCAGTCCGCCGGCCCCTGCCGCCCTGTGCGCCCCCGCCCGGCTCCCGGACGCCGTGCCGCCCGTCCGCCCGTGTTCCTCACGCGCGGACGGGCGGCACGGCGCGGAGGCCTCTTCTGCGGGCCGGGATGGGTTGCTGCCAGGCCCGGCGCTTGTGATCCGGCATGGCTCGGGGACGGTCGGGGGACCTGGCTCCGGATCGCACGGCGGCCTCGCTCACGGGCGCCGCCAGTCGTCACTGGCCAGGTGCGAGCCGGCCATCGGACCCATCCGCAGCATGCCGCCGTCCACGCTCCAGGACGCCCCGGTGACATATGAGGCGTCGGGGCCCGCGAGGAAGGCGATCACGGCGGCCACCTCGCGTGCGTCGCCGGGCCGGCCGAGCGGCACTCCGGGGCGCTGCTCGGTGCGCACGTCGATGTCCTCCTGCCCGGTCATGGGCGTGGCGATCTCGCCGGGCGCGACCGCGTTCACCGTGATGCCGTGCTCGGCGAGTTCCAGGGCCATGACCTGGGTGAGCAGGCCGAGGCCGCCCTTGGCCGCGCAGTACGGCCCGGCCCCGACGCGCGGCTGGTGCTCGTGCACGGAGGTCACGTTGACGATCCGGCCGCCGCCGCCCTGCCGGATCATGCGGCGTGCCGCCTTCTGCCCGCACAGGAACGGCCCGACCAGGTCCACGTCCAGCACCTGGCGCATGTCGTCCAGGGTGAGATCGAGGAACGGGGTGGCCGTGCCGATGCCGGCGTTGTTGACCAGCACATCCAGCCGGCCGAGCTCGTCGCAGAGCCGGTCGAGCGCCTCCGTGTCGGCGGGCAGGCGGGTGAGGTCCATCCGTGCGATCGCCGCCCGGCGGCCCTTGCCGCGGACCTCCTCGGCGGTCTCCTGTGCACCCTTCTCGTCGCTGTGCCAGGTGATGCCGATGTCCATCCCCGCCTCGGCCAGGCGTACGGCGGTGGCGCGGCCGATGCCGGAGTCGGCACCGGTGATCACGGCCACCTTGGGAGCGGGTGCGGCAGCACACATGACAGACCTCCTGTGGGACGGGCGGGTCGGACGACGCACCGCAGTACCCGGCCACGAACCGGGCAAACCGGCGGAGACTGCCCGGCTCGTCGCCGGGATTCCGCGAGATGCGGCCTCGGTGGTGCCGGGGAAACCTGAAGGTGGAGGTGGTGATGGGAACCCGTCGAGGCAGCGGGGTCGGCCGGAGTCGGAGTTCGACGCGGCCGTGGTGTTCGCCGCGTGCGCCGAGACCGGCACCGCTGCGGAGATCAGCAGCCGTCGGGAGCGACCGGACCCGCCGCGGCGGCTGCTGCGCCGGCCGTCGAGGCGGGCGTGCTGTTCTTGGGCGACACCGACGCGCACGCGCCCGGCCGTCTGGACTGGCAGATCCACGGGTGCGCGCGGGCGGAGGAGTGCGGGGTGCGCCCGGAGCGCGTGGTGACCACGTGACCAGGGAACAACTGCTGGACTGGACTCGGGAGCGCCGGACGCCGTCCGGTGTGGCGGGCATCTGACGTGGTACTCGTGCGACCCGTCGAGACCTCGTGCGAAAGGACCCAGGATGGACCGTGCCGCCGTCTTCGACGTCGACGGAACGCTCGTCGACACCAACCACCTCCACGTCACCACCTGGTGGGAGGCCTTCCGGCAGGCAGGCCACCGAGTGCCCATGCACGCCATCCACCGCTCGGTGGGGCTCGGCTCCACCGATCTGATCGCCCACCTGCTCGGCGAGGAGCGGGACAAGGAACAGGACGCCGGCCTCAGCGCCGCCCACACCGCTTTGTACGCGCAGTACTTCGACCGGCTGCCGGTCTTTCGGGACGCGGGGCGGCTGCTGCGGCGGCTGCACGAGGAGGACTGGAGGGTGGTGCTCGCCACCTCGGCGAGCGGCCCCGAGCTGAGCGCGCTGCGCCGGGCCATCGACGCGGACGACGCCATCGCCGCCACGGCCAGCTCCGACGACGTGGAGGAGGGCAAGCCCGCGCCCGAGCCGGTCGAGCACGCCCTGGAACTGGCCGGGGTGCCCGTCGAGCGGGCGGTGTTCGTCGGCGACACCGTCTGGGACATGAAGGCCGGCAGCCGGGCAGGCGTGGGCTGCGTGGCCGTCCTGTGCGGCGGCATTCCGCGCGCCGATCTGGAACAGGCCGGGGCAAAAGCGGTCTATGACGACCCCGCGCACCTGCTGGCCTCCCTGGCGGACAGCCCGCTGGCCTGAGCACCGGATACGCCGGGCCGTCCCAACGGCCCAGCGGACAGGTGACAGGTAGACCGTCGCCTGCACCAGACCACTGCCCCCACGGCGCCATCAGAGCCATCGGGTCGCCCAGGGCTCCTACGGCTGGGCCGCGTGTCGTTCCCGCAGCTCGTACAAGATTCCGAAGGCCGCCGCCGTCAACGGCACCGCCAGCAGCATCCCGACGATCCCAGCGACCGACGCGCCCGCGGTGACCGTCAGCATCACCACGGCCGGATGCATCCGCACGGTCCGGCTCTGGATCAACGGCTGCAGGACGTCACCCTCCAGTACCTGCACCGCGAGCACCACGCCGAGCGCCCACAGCGCGACGACCAGCCCGCGGTCGGCCAGCGCGACCAGCACCGCCACCGTGCCGGAGATGAAGGCGCCCAGGTAGGGGATGTAGCCACCGACGAAGACCAGCGCGCCGAGTCCGACGGCGCCCGGCACCCGGAGCAGCAGCAGACCGACGGTGATGCAAGCGGCGTCGATGAACGCGATGATCGTCGTGCCGCGCATGAAGCCCTCTACGGCCGCGAACGCCCGCCGGGCCATGGCCTCCGCGGTGTCGGCGCTCCCGTGCGGGGCGAGCGTGCGCAAGGTGCCGAGGGCCCTGTGCGCGTCGCGCAGGAAGAAGAACATGAGCAGCAGGGCGAGCACGACCATGGCGAGCCACTCACCGACCACGCTGACTCCGCTGATCACGTTGGAGGCGGCCGTCCCGCCGAACTTCTCCAGCAGTTGCTTGCCGTGGGTGGCGAGGTCGTCCAGCGAGTTCCCGGCCGCCCCGAAGTATGTGGCGAGCGACTGTGCGGCCCGCTTCAGCGAGGCCAGGATCTGGGCTCCGGTGTCGATCAGCGCGGTCACCACGATGTAGGTCGCTCCGCCGACGACCACGACGACGGCCGCACAGGTGATCCCGGCGGCGAGCGACCGGTTGACCCGCGCGTCGGCGAGCCACCGGAAGAGCGGCCGAAGCAAGGCGGTCCCCAACAGCGCCAGCAGCACCGGGATCACCGCGGTCCGGAACACGGAACACAACCGCGCCCCGACCCAGACCACCCCGGACGCCAGCAGCGCGACGGCACACCAGGAGGCGAACCGTCGAACGGACTCGGGCAGCAGAAGCACACCACTAGCTGACTACACGTCACACCACGAACGGCCCGCGACCCGCTGTACGCCCACCCAAGCTGCCCATCCGGGGCCCTGCCGCCCGCAGCACTGCTGTGTCCGCAGCACCCTCGAGACAAGGGCACATCTGTGCTCCGCCCAGGAACGCACACACCCAGCACGAATTCTTGGCCACGCTCGACGACGGACTCAGGAAGCTGCGTCCAACGATGTGAGATCCGCGCCCTGGACCGCCACGAGCACGGCCTCGCCCGGGGTCTTCCCCGCCGCCACGGCGACCGCCGGATCGATGCCCTCGACCTCGTAGACAGTCACCCTCTCCGGCTTCCCCGTGCCGTCGACCTCGCCTGTGTCGTTGCACCCAGGCAGCAGACCGGTACCGAGGTTTTTGCCGACCGTGAACTTCTTGTCGGTCACGGACCGCCCCCTCACGTCGAGGTAGGACAGCCCCTCGTACTTCACGAGGTACGCGCACTTCGCCTCGGAGGTACCGCCCGCCTTGATACCTCCGTCGCAGCCGGTCCCCCCGACCACCAGGACCGCCGCCACCGCCAGAGTCCTCGTCCATCTCCGCACCCGCGGCTTCGCTTCCATCTCCCGCCCTCCGTCTCCCCGGCATCACCGTAGGCCCTTCGGCCTCTCAGTGAAACGACGGAGCAGCCCCCTTTTTTCGTTCGGCCTGGGCGTCGGCGTTGTGGCTGTGACTCTCGAACCTCTCGTTACCGACAGGCGCCCATTCACCGCTGAACTGGAAACGGGAACGGCTGAGCCAGAGACGTCGACGGGGGAGCCCGTCGTGTGACCGGTATGCGCAATGCCCGCTCACACGAAGAGGGCGACTCCCGCGGGAGTCGCCCTCTTCGTGCGCGGTGTCAACGCGAGCGACCCGTCACCACGCGGTAGAGCAGCAGCACGATCACGGAACCCACGATCGCGGCAATCCAGGTGGAGAGGCTGAAGAAGCCGTTGATGGAGTGGACGCCGAAGATCACCTTGCCCAGCCAGCCGCCGAGCAGCCCGCCGACGATACCGATCAGCATCGTCACCAGGCAGCCGCCCGGGTCCTCGCCGGGGGTCAGTGCCTTCGCGATGGCGCCCGCGATGAGGCCGATCAGGATCCAGGCGATGATGCCCACGAGCGTGTTCCTTCCTTTCCGCTGTGGCCCCGAGGCAGGGCTCCGACGTACTCTCGGGTATCCATCACCGAGCGGAATATGCGGGAGCAAGGTCCTCACTTCCTCCCGGCCCTGATGCCGCGGCGCCGGCCGGTGGGACGGCGATCAGGGACAGAGTCGTCGCGCCCCCCAAGGCCCAGCTGCCGAGCCGTGCCCATGGACGACCCGCGTCCACAGGGTCATGTCGACCACGAACACTTCCCGGCATCCTGGGGGAGGGGAGCGGGGCTTCGGGTTGGTCGGCGGCCCAGGTTGCAGCGATGGATTCCTGGTCGGGGTTGGGGATGCCGGCGGCGGTCGCCGGTGCGGCGGGGCGGCGTGTGGCGGCAAGGCCCACGGACGGCATGGCCCCGTGCTGCCGCGTTCCCGGCGGGTCACCGCACCGCTTCCTGTTCAGCGTCGGTTGCCGAAGATCCGGGTGTAGTGCCCGCGCTGCCCGGGGGCACCGGGGGAGAGGTGGAGGTTGTGCGAGCCCGAGCTGAGCTGACTCGCTCCGGGCCGTCCACGCCACCTCCGTCAGTAAGGCCTTTTTGTCAACTCACCTGTCTGGCGCGGGGTTTGAAGGGCATCCGAGCAGAAGGAAGGAGGACTGCCGGATGACCACTCCCCTCAGGCGTCTGCCCAGGGGCATGCCCGGCTGGGCGAAGGTCGTGACCGCCTTCGTGCTGGTGCTCGCGCTGCTGTTCGCTGGGATCAGGCTGGCCGTGCTCCCGGGCATCAAGGACCTGTTCGGCACGCAGACGCACGACCGCTCGGGTCCCGCTCTCCTCAAGTCCATCAAGGACATGAGCCGTTACGACGCGGCCTCGGGCAACTTCCAGGTCGTCGTCGACCTGCAGAAGGACACCAAGTACCTGCCGGACGCCGTTCGCGGCACCCGCACCCTGTACGTCGGCGCCGGCACCGTGGACGCCTACGTGGACCTCGGCAAGGTCGGCGACAAGGACGTTACGGTGAACGAGGGCCGTACGTCGGCCACGCTGCGGCTCCCGCACGCGCGACTGGGTGAGCCGGCCCTGGACGCAGACCACTCCTACGCCGTCTCCAAGCAGCGCGGACTGCTCGACCGTCTGGGCGACCTGTTCTCGGACAACCCCAACAGCGAGCACGCCGTGCAGAAGCTCGCCGTGTCCCACATCGGCGAGGCGGCCAGAGGCAGCGGACTGACCGCACGGGCCGAGACCAACACCACGGACATGCTGGAGGGTCTGCTGCACTCCCTCGGCTTCAAGGAGGTGCACATCTCCTACGGGTCCTGACGCGCACGCGGCCCGCCCTCGCGCGCCGCGCCCGGCATCCCCGCCGGCTTCACGGGTAACCGCTGTACCACTCAGGGTCGTTGACGACTGGAGGACCGAATGGCCCGCACCGTTCTGTACTCACGCGCAGCCTCTCCCGGCGCGCCCCGGACGAGTCGCCTTGCCTGGTTCCGCCGTCGGGGCCGGAGTGGGACGGGGTCGGAGGCCCGCGAGGGCGGCGAGAAGGCTCCGGCGAGGGAGGCGGGCGGGAGCGGCGGTCGCCTCGCGAAGGCGCGGGCGCGATGGAGCGGCGGCCCTTTCCGGAGCGCGAGGGCGGGAAAGGCGGGCCACGCCCGTGAGGCCACCTTGGCGGAGCGTGCCGAGGAGGCGAAGCCGGCCCCCGTTCGCCGTCGGCACGTGCTTCCGTTGCCGGTCCGGATGCTGGCAACGCTGTGCGCCTTCGTCTTCATGGTGGCCTTCGCCGTCGTACTGGCCAAGATCACCCTGGAGCCGTCCCCGGCTTCGATCTCCCTGGCACACAGCAACCTGCACCCCGGCCGCTCCCTCAAGGCCTATCTGGACCAGCCCGAACTGCGGGACGCCGTCAAGCAGATCGGCGGCAACATCCTGCTGGGCGTACCGTTCGGGGTACTGGTGCCGGTGCTCGCGCCGGGGGCCCGGGGGATCTGGCGGGTGCTGCTGCTGACCGCGACCGTGATGCTGCTGGTCGAGATGGCCCAGGGCGCCCTGGTCACCGGGCGGGCCTTCGACGTGGACGACGTCCTCCTCAACACGTCAGGCGCGTTGGTCGGCTACCTGCTGCTGGGCCGCAGGCTGGGGCGGGTGCACGATCGCCGTAAGAGCGCCTGACGCGATTCCCGCGGAGTTCAGGGTGGCGCGGACTGTGTCCACGGCCGTTTCGTCGGTGGCATCCGTACCGGACGCGCCCAAGATGTCACCGGCGTAGGAGAGCACCTGGACCCGCGGTGCAGCGTCGCGCAGCAGAGTGTGGCTGCCGGGGCGTCGCCCAGTAAGTCACGCAGCAGGCGGGCGGCGTCGGCGTGCTCGGAGCAGCAGCGCGGGACGCAGGCCGACCCAGCGGAACTGGTCCTCGCACGAGGGCCGGGGGCCGGGGAATTCATTTGCTGCCTTTGCTCGTTCGGTGATCGAGTGGGCGGATGGACCGTGCAGGGGTACTTTCCTTGTTCAACCGGCAGATGCGACAGGACGCGCGAGCCGACGATCCTGGGGCGAGGGTCGAGCAGATCGGTGACGTGGTGCGGCAGGTCGGCGCCGGCGACGACGACTGGAGCGGCGTCGTCTGGTCCGATCTGAATGAGGTCACGGCGGACGCGGCGATCGCGGCACAGGTCCAGTACTTCGCCTCGCTGGGGCGCGAGTTCGAATGGAAGCTGTATGGTCACGACCAGCCTGGGGATCTTGCCGGACGGCTGCGGGCTGCGGGCTGCGGGCTGCGGGGTTCTCCCCCGAGCCTGAGGAGACCTTGATGGTCGCCGAGACCGACGACCTTTCCATCGGCGTCGAACTACCCGAGGGCGTCCATTTGCAGTCGGTCACCGGCCCATCCGGCGTGGATCTCGCGGCCGACGTCCATGAACGGGCGTTCGGCACGAGTGCCGTCCGGCTTCGCCATCGCATGCTCTCCCAGCTGGCAGGGAAGCCGGAAACCTTCAGTATGGTCGTCGCGATGGCCGGCGACCTGCCGGTGTGCGCCGCCCGGATGGAACTCCACCCGGGCACCGCCTTCGCCAGCCTCTGGGGCGGGGGCACCGTCCCTGCATGGCGAGGCCGGGGCATCTACCGGGCATTGGTCGCCCACCGGGCCCATATCGCCGCCGAACTCGGCTATCGCCTTCTGCAGGTCGATGCCTCCAGCCAGAGCCGCCCGATCCTGCAACGCCTCGGATTCGCCGTTCTGAGCACCACCACGCCACACGTGTACCGGCCACAAAGCGTCTGAGGACAGGCATCATTTCAGGCGACGGGTTTCTGGCCGGGCATCCCACCAGTAGCGGTTGCGGGCCTGCCGGATCAGGCAACGCACCGGGACGAACACGGCGGCGAGCTCGTACGGTCGCCGGGGCTTGCGCCGAAGGCGTCCCCGAAGGCCCCGGATCGGGGAACCACGTTCAGCAGGGGCAGAAGCTGGGTGACGTCGTGCCGGTTGCCGCCGGTGAGCGTGAGGGGCCTAGGCCGCGTGTTATTCGAAAGGCGCGCCCTAGGCCACGGAGGCCCATGCAGCATGTACTGCTACGCGTGTGTTCCTGCACTGTAACGGTCCGGCGCGGGCGATACAGAACGGCCGGTTCCGCGGGCACGCTCTCCTGGCACCACCTTCACCGAATATGAGCGACACCACGTCCACGCGATCACGGGGGATCCGATCATGCGAGCGATGTGCACGAACGCGAAGCTGTACGTCCTGGGAATGGCCGCCGCGGCGGCCCTGGTCACCACGGCCTGTGACCCGAGCGGGTCGGACGGGAAGGCTGATGACACGGCGCGCCCGGCGCCGAGCGCGCCCGCGTCCCCGTTACCGTCCGCGCCCACGTCCGCGCCGACGAAGCCTGCCCCGGACAAGCCGGCGTCGCCGTCACCGGCCCGGTCCGGCGGCATCGACGACGGCAAGAACGGCAGCTGGGGCCTGGCGGACCGGCAGACCCCGCCGACCGGCTCTGTCTGCGACCACGACGGCCAGGGCCCATACGGGGCGATCGAGTCCGTCAACATGGGCGGCGAGAGCCCCACGGGGCTCGGCATGGTCCTCGGCCACTACCAGTGCGACGGCGGCACGGGCCCCGACTTCGTCCCCGACAGCGCGACCGGTGCTGCCACGGACGTGCTGATCGACGTGGCGCACCTGAAGGTCGTCGTGGGTGCCCAGCTCGCGAGCGAGCTGGGCACCAAGACGCCAGACACGAACAAGTTCCTCGACCAACTCGCCAAGATGGGGGCCAAGAACGAGCTCAAGGGCCCCAAGGCCCCGCAGTTCTACCTCCGGATCGACGCCGCCTCCGACGACGTCAACGAGATGCCGGACGACAGCAGCCACATCATCTACCTGTATCAGATCGTCGACGGCGGCTGAGCGGAGCCCGATGCGCTCGCCGCTACCGGTCGAAGGGATCCCAGAGTTCGGGCTCGATGTTGGGATGACAGCACGCGTCCCATCACTCCAACGCCCGAGGCTGGGCGCCGCAGCTGAGGGCGGGCGACGTGGTGTCGGGCCCGGACGTGGCTCGCACAGCCGTTGTCGACGAGCGCGATGTCGCGGATGCGGCCGTAGCCGTATTGCTCGCGCAGCACGATCAACCAGATCACGAACCGCACCTGTTGACAGGACCCGAGGTGCTGAGTCGCACCGACCAGGTCGCTCTCCTTGGTGCCGCGCTCCGGCGCCGTCTGCGCTTCCAAGCGGTCACCGCTGACCTCGCACGGTCACCGATGCTCGCAGATGGACGTCCCGAGCGCCCACGCTTCCCCCGGCCTACATCGAGGTCGGGTCGGCCGAGACCTTGGACGAGGACGTGGCCTATGCGAATGCGATCTGGCAGGCCGGTGGCCAAGCCGAGTTGCATGTATGGCCCGGAGCCTTCCACGGCTTCGACACCTTCGCACCACAGGCGGCTCTCAGCCAGGACGCCCGCAGCGCCCGTACCCACTGGCTTCGGCGCCTCCTCGCACAGTCCGATGCGAGCAGCGGACCTGCCCGCTGAGCACGTTACGGCGAGGTCTGCCCTGCCACAGGGTGCTGGAGGACGCGGGAAGTTCACCAACACGTGCTGGTGCCAGCCGTTGAACGAGCGGCTCTCGAAGTGGTCCAGGCCGAGGGCGGTCTTCAGTTCGCCGTAGTCGTGCGCCATCCGCCAGCAGGACCCCGGGCTGATTCATCATTCGGACGCGGGCGGTCAGTACACGTCCTTCGCGTTCACTGCGCACCTGGACGCGTGGCTGGGGCCGACGCGTAGCGCCTCCACTGATCTCGGAGCGGTTCACCCTTCGGTGCCACCGATTTTGGGGCAGAGCCTGATCCCTTACACACCCTGATCGTGTGGCGACTGGGGGCTCCTGGTGGCGTGTTCATTGGTGGTGTTGATCCGTTCCATGAAGGTCTTCGTGATGCGGGTCGGGTGGGTGATGGCGCTGCCGACCACGACGGCGTAGGCCCCAGCTGCTAGGCAGGCGGAGGCGTCGTCGGGGTGACGGATCCGTCCTTCGGCGATGACTGGCACGTGGACGCGTGCGACGAGTTCTGCGATGAGGTCCAGGTCGGGTCCACGGGTGGCAGGACGTTCTCCTGTGTACCCGGCCAAAGTGGTGCCGACGCAGTCGGCACCAGCGGCTGTGCTGTACATCGCGTCGTTGACGCTGCCGCAGTCCGCCATGACCAGGGCTCCGGCTTCATGCACCGCGTCGATGCTGTCCCTCAGGGGTCGACCATCGGGCCGTTCGCGGCGGGTTCCGTCGAGGGCGACGATGTCTGCACCCGCAGCGACGCAGTCCACGGCATCCTGCACGGTGGGGGTGATGAAGACGCCGTGTGATCCGCGCTTGAGCAGCCCGATCAGCGGCACGTCGATGAGCGGGCGGATCGCCTGAAGGTCTTCGAGGCCCTGGGCGCGTACCCCCTTGGCGCCGCCTTCGATCACCGCCTGTGCCATTGCCGCCATGATGGTCGGTGATCGCATGGGCTCACCCGGGTATGCCTGGCAGGAGACCACGAGCTGGTCTCTGATCGATGCCATCGCGGCGTTATCAAGGTGCACCGTCATTGAGTCATCCTCCTCATGGCGAAGTAGGCAGCGCCGCGGAGGGCGGTCTCGGCACCTTGCGCCGAGAGCTCAATCGGAGTGCTGGACACCGCAGGAATCAGAGCATCCGCGTACGCTTCCCGCAGCGCGGACTCCCAGGTGGCTCCGGCTCTGGTGATGCTCCCGGACACGATGACCAAGTGCGGGTCAAACGCATTGACCAGCCCCGCAGCGGCAGCGCCGAGTGCCGCACCGCCTGTTGCAAGGGCAGCGCGCGCCACCGTGTCTGAAGGGCGTTTCGGCAGGTCGACCGTCGTCGCGACTGATGGGTCCCCGCCGTGGTTCCGGTACCAAGCCAGGATTCCGTGCCCACTCGCGACCGCCTCCAGATGACCGGTCCGCCCGCATGGGCATGGCATACCGATGGCCTGCGGAGACATGATGTGGCCAATGTGCCCGCCGACGTTGTGTGCTCCCAGGAGTGGTTCACCGGCCAAGAGCAGACTGCCGCCGATCCCTGTACCCGCGGCCAAGACGAGCAGGCTGTCGACTCTGTGTTCGGTCCACAGTCCGACACCGAATGCGTTGCCGTCTCCGAGGACCCAGGTCGGAAGCTTGAGGTGATCGGAGATTCGCGCTGCCAAGGGTGTTCCGCCCCAGTCGGCGATGCTGCTCGTCGCGGCCAGCACCTTTCCTTTCCTTGTGTCGACCACGCCGGCGGACGAGATGGCGACTGCCGTGTCTTCTGGTGCGCGAAGGTGTTCGAGGAGATGAACGCACGCGGCCACGACGCTTTGGGCACCCTCTCGCGCAGGCGTGGGCGTCTCGATCACTTCGGTCAGCAGGGAGCTGTTGTTGTCGATACGCGCGGCGGCGATCTTGGTCCCGCCGATGTCTGCGGCAAGGATCATCGTGCGTCCCGGCTGATGACGACGTCGTAGTCGTAGCGATCGCCGCGGTAGATGGTTTGTGCCAGCTCGACGGGTAGCCCGGGTTGGGTGTAGCTGACTCTGGTTACGCGTAGCGCCGCGGCCCCAACCGGCTGGTCGAGGGCGTGCGCCTGTTCGGGGTGCAAATTGACAGCCTCGATGGTTTGGGATGCTCGCTCAACGCTGACCCCAATGGACTCCATCTGCGCATAGAGGGAGCTGGTCGGGTCAATGATCTTCCAGTCGATGCCCAAGGGCGGCAGGTGGACGGACTCGAGAGCCATGGGTTGACCGTCTGCCAGCCTGAGGCGCTCGAGTACCAGGACCTCGACGCCGGGGTCGATGCGCAGCGACCTGGCAACCTCGGCGTCGGCCGGTGCGACCTGGGTGCTGAGTACCCTCGTGGAGGGAGTCAGCCCGCGCTGCTCCATGTCCTCGGTGAAGCTCGTGAGGCGGAGCGTCTTGGTGACGACGTCGGGGTCTGCGACGAAGGTGCCAGACCCGTGGACCTGGTAGACGAGTCCGCGACGGCCGAGCAGTTCGATGGCACGCCGCACCGTTATCCGGCTGACACCTAGTTGCTGCATGAGGTCTCGTTCGGAGGGCAGCGTGTCATGCGGCTGCAGCTGTCTGGCCTGCCGCGCCAACTCGTCTGCGACACGCTCGTACTTCGGCCGTTCCTCCATAGCACCATTCTGGGTCATGGTCACCCCTTCACCGCGCCGGCCGCCAGACCGCTGACGAGGAACCGCTGGGCGAAGACGGCAAACAGCACCGGAGGAAGTGTCGAGAGGATGGTCGTCGCCGAGATGTCGCCCCATCGGATGCCGGTGCTGGTGACGAAGTTCGCAGCCCCCAACGTGATGGGTGTGGCATTGGAAGAGGACAGCACGAGTGCGAAAAGGTAGTCGTTCCACGAGAAGATGAAGACCAGTACCGCGACCGCCACCAGTGTCGGTGCGAGGACCGGCATCAGAACAGACCAGAGGATCCTGTACGTGTTCGCGCCGTCCACCTTGGCTGCTTCCTCCAGTTCAACTGGTACGTCGCGGAAGCCGGCGGAGAGCAGGATGATTCCAAGAGGCAGGTTGAGGAAGGTGTTGGCCAGGACGAGCCCGAACACGGTGTCCAGCAGCCTCAGGTGTGACATCAGTAGGAAGTAGGGGACCGCGAAGAAGATTGCCGGCAGAAGCCGCAGGCCGCTGGAGGCATTCATGATGAACCGGCCCCCAAAGCCCAGTCGGATGGCCGCGTAGGTGCTGGGTACGGCGATGAGTAGGACGAGGATGACCGCGCCCGTTGCGATGAGCGCGGAGTTCATGAAGAAGCGCGGGAAGTCGTAGCCGGCTGCGCCGAGCGCGTTGGCGTAGTGCTCGACCGTTGGTTCACCGACGACAGTCGCGCCGCGGGAAATGTCCCCGTCAGCCTTGACGCTGACGAAGAGTGCGTTGAACCAAGGGATGTTCACAATGATCGCGACGGCGGCGACCGCCATGGTCGTGCCCCAGAGCCGCCGCTTTCGGACGGTGGTGAAGATGCTCATGAGGCGGTCCTGCTCGGGTTGACGATGCGCTTGACGAGCATTGGCACAAAGGCCAGGAGGGCAATCATCACGATGGTCGACGCGGCGGCCGCCATGCCGAACTTCCCGGACTCGAAGGCAGTCTTGTAGATGTAGAGGCTCATGGTTGTCGTCTTGGTGCCGGGGCCCCCGGCGGTGAGGACGTAGATGACATCGAACGTGCGGATCGCGTCGATCAGCCGGAGGAACACCGCCGCGAAGATGATCGGCTTCATGATCGGGGCGACGATGGAGCGCAGGGTCCGCAGCCGACCAGCACCGTCGATCTGCGCGGCCTCCAGGACGTTCGTGGGGAACGACTGCAGACCGGCGTACATGATCAGAAAGGCGAACGGCGTCCACTGGAGGACGTCCAGCAGGACCAGGAGTGGGACGACGGTGTTCGGGGCGAAGAGGGACACATCGAGCCCCAGGTTTCGGAGGACTGCCGGGACGAGGCCGATGTCCCCGTTGAGGAGAAGGCGGAACATGACGCCCAGCAGGGCTGGGGCGACCATGATCGGGATCAGCAGCATGGTGAAGAAGATTCTCTTGCCGGGGAACTCGCGATTGACGAGCAACGCGAGCCCGAACCCCAGGACCGTCTCGATCGTCGTGACGATCAGCGCGAACACGAGCGTGAACCGGGCGGCGTGGAGGAAGCCCGGGTCAGTCAGGACGGCGGTGAAGTTGTCGAACGCCGTGAATGGGACAGCGGCGGACTGCAGGGACAAGCCGTAGAAGCCGGTCTGGATGCCCTGGTAGACCGGGTAGCCGACGAAAAGCAGCGTAAAGATGATCAGAGGGGACCCGAGGATCCACTTGGATGTGACATTGCGCGAAGCTGGCGGGGTGCTCAATTGTCATCTCCTGGAACTCGTGGGCGATGACCCGGTCGAGGGCGCCGTGTCGTGGTGCCCTTGACGCGGATGGTCAGCCAAGGAGCTTCTGCAGGTCGGTGTTGGCCTGCTGTAGTGCCGCCTTTGGATCCTGCTGGCCGACCCAGGCGCCGCTGAGGTCTTCGGCGAGCTTGCTGTAGGCCTCGAAGGTGCCAGGGAAGACCGGGACCGAGTAGCCGTACTTGTCGATCGACTCGGCGATCTTGTCGAAGGCAGGGTTGATCGACGTGTTCGCCTTGAGCACGCTGGGCATCGCGGGGATTCCGCCCGCCTTGGCGTATTCGGTCATCGCCTCGGGGGTGGCCAGGTAGTTCAGGAACTTTGTCGCCGCGCCCTTGTTCTGGGAGTATTTGTTCATCGCCACTGCCAGGGCGTGGACGTGAGTCTTGTGCCCGGGCACCGGTGCGACAGCGATCTTGTCGGCAACCTCGGGCGACTTCGCCTTGTCGTTGAGCTCGGCGAACCCTGCGGACCACTGGATTGCGAGGGCGGTGTTGCCTGACATCAGCGCCGCCTGGGTCTCAGGGAACTCGGCCTGCGAGCTGTCCTTGGACGTCCACCCGTTCTTGTAGATGGCGCTGTACACCTGCACGGCCTTCTGCGCATTGGTGGTGTTGAGGTTCGCCTTGCCGTCAGACGTGGTCCAGCTGCCGCCTTCGCCCCAGAGCACGTCGTCCCAGATCATCGTGTTGTACAGCAGGTTCTTGGCCTGAAGGATGGTGCCGTACTGCGTGGGCGACGAGGGGTTTGCGGACTTGCTGAACCACGCCGACATCGCGACGTAGTCGTTCCAGTCCCAGTCCTCGGCGGGCTTGGGGTCCCGCTTCTCTCCGATCGCCTTCCGTGCGACGGCCTCGTACGCCGGCCACTTGTCCCGAGCGTTCAGCAGTGAGTCCAGTAGGTCCTTGCGGTAGTACAGGAAGTGGTTGCTGACGTCGAGAGGCAGGGCGTACTGCTTGCCTTGGTACTTCAAGCCTTCAGCCGCCACTGGGAAGTAGTTGCCGGCGTTCACGCTCGTCAGTGGGTCGAGCGCATTCGCGAACTGACCGACGTTGTAGCTCGCGACGAAGTAGATGTCCTGCTGGCTCGACTTCGCCGCCATCAGGGTCGACTCCTTGGAGAAGGTGTCCTGCCGCGAGAGCAGGGTCATCTCCACCTTGATCTTGTCTTTGGCGCCTTGGCCGGCGTTGTACGCCTTGATGACCTTCCCCATCGCGTCGCCCTCGGGTCCAGGCCACAACACCATCTTCACGGTGCCGCTACCGCTGCCCTGACCACCACCAGCGCTGCCGCCTGTGCTTGGTGCGCAGCCCGCCAATACGAGGCCGGAGGCGACTACCGCCCAGCCGGCTGACCTCAGCTTCATACCGAACCCCTCAGAGTGGTACGGACCAGTTGAGGGAGATTAAGCCGAAGCGCGCGGTGTGGTCTAGCCCTTGCTCGAAAGTGGTCCGCACCAGTTGCTGATCAAGGTCTGGCAGGCAGCCGGGAACCGCTCTCGGATTCGCCAGGGAGTGAACCGCTCCGAGTTCGATGGAGATCACGTCGCTGTCGCGCGGGTGCCTGCCGCTCTGCCTCAGAGCTCGGTGCCGGTTGAGAACCTGCTGAACTGGCTGCCCTGGCACTTCACTACGGGGGCCGGCCGCTTGTTACTCTTTCCGATCATGCGAGCCCTCTTCCCAGGATCCTTCGACCCGGTCACTCAAGGGCACCAGGACGTACTGCGGCGCGCTGCCCTCCTGTTCGACGAGGTCGTCGTGTGCGTGATGTTCAATCCGAACAAGACCGGCCGCCTCCCCATCACGGAACGGCTGGACCGGCTCCGCTCGGCAGCAACTGGCTTGAGCAACGTCACGGTCGACTCCCACACCGGCGGCCTGCTGGTCGACTACTGCCGCCGAGTCGGAATCGACGTCGTCATCCGCGGAGTCCGCGGGGTTTCCGACCTGGACTATGAAATGCCGATGGCCCGCATGAACCACGAACTGGCCGGAGTCGAAACGTTTTTCATCGCTGCAGACCCCGCCCTGGCCCACATCTCCTCCACTCTCGTCACCGCGATGAGTCAACAGGACCGTGTTCCCGAATGATGATTTGAGCGAGATTCTTTCGCGGCGGTGGCCAGAGCTTCACTGACGAACTTCGGGGCTCCGCGGGAGTCGGCCGCCTTGCCGCGACGCATCCGCACCACGGCGATCACCGGCCGGGACTGTGGAGTGCAGACCGTGGCCAGCAGCGGGTGGAGGGTGCGGATGCCTTTGAACCGGCCGTACTCGGTGCCCTACTTGGTCCGGCCGTAGACGCGTTTGTGGGTGGAGTCGACATCGATGAACGCCATCTGATCGGCCCCGGGCAGCAGCGGGGTTGTGCGGCCGGCGCACCCAGGAACCTCCTGAGCACGGCGTGGAGTTGGAGAGCATGGCCGTGGGTGACCGCGCGCAGGAAAGTGCCGAGCGTGGAGGGGGGCATGGATAACGCCGAACATAGTCGGCATCGCACCGTGCCGCAGCACGTCGAGGCTGTCCGCGCCTGCGACCGTGCCGCCCATGGTGCTGGTGACCTTCACGTCCGCCGCCGCACCCGCGCCGTTCCTCACTCTGGTCAACTTGACCTTCTTCGTCACCAGTCGCGGCAGACCACACCGTTCGGCCAGCCGCATCACGGGGACCAGCCCGGCTTGGCGATCGGCGAGAGCGTTCAGCAAGGACGTACGCCTGGCGCCGCTATCGCCCGCGTCTGGCAGCGAATTCTCGCGCTGAGGCCCAGCACCTGGGACGGCGGTCGCACCGGAAACCCGTCCTTCGCTCGCTGAAGCCGGGTGGTCGGCCACCGTTGCGTCCCTTGCGTTTGCGGTTGGCGATCTGATCAGCCGGTTCAGGGACGACGGCGCGGATGCCGCGTCGGGTCGGGTGCGGGGACGGCCGAGGGGCCCGCGTACCCGCACCGGTGTGCGGCGATGACCGCGTCGATGGACGCCGTGGTGTAGAGCGCGACGTCGATGGCCCCGGCCCGGTTCGTGCCGAAGCGAACCTGGATCGACTGCGGGGAGCGGACCCAGCCAAGCCGCACCATATTGGGTTCGCGGGTTCTTGAATGGCTGTGGTCGGGAACTTGCGGGTCGACGGTGGGTTAGAACTGGACCGACCTGCGGGTCTTCCGGTCCGTTGGCGCAAGGCGAACTCGACTCCTCACGGTCGCGTCGTTCGCCGGACGCTGGGCACCCTTCGTCCGCTTTCGACGCCCACTGACTGCCATCATTCTTAGCCAGCAGCCGCAAGTCGTCGTCGGCAATCCGTACGCTGGACGCTTGAATGATCCGATCCTGGGGCCAGCCTGTCCCTTCGTGGGACTCTCGGCGTTCACGAAGGACGACACGGAGTTCTTTTACGGCCGCGACAGTGATACCGCGATTGTGTACGAAGCCGTGCACACCCGGCCGGTAACAGTAGTGGCCGGCCCTTCGAGCTGTGGAAATGGTCAGGTGCACGGACCGTATCCTTCACGGAGAGCTGACGCAGGCCCAATGGCAATGCGTCCCAAGGCTGTTCGTGCAGCTGGCCCGGCCCGACCACGGTGACACCTTTTCGCGAAGTTCCACCCGCGCCGCCGACCTCGCTCCTGAACTCCTCGACTTTGCCCGAAAGCTGGCCACCCGCCAGCTCGTCGTTCTTTCTCACGCCCCGGGTGGCGGCCTCGTCCTGCTCGGCCAGCCGGTACAGGACCCGCTTGGCGATCACCAACTCCTAGCGTTCCGTCTGGACTTCCTGAAGTCGCCTGCCCAGCTCCTCGGCGAGCGCGTCCAGCTCGCTCCGGCGAGCCGTGATCCACTCCAGCTCCGACATCCCCGCACCCTTCACGACCCGGCGGTGCATCCCGGACGGCGACGGATCGTTGACGGACCCCGCGGCAGGCGCAGCAGAATCCGACTCAACAGTCGAATACCGACCAGCAGATGTCGTTGCGTAACCTCTGGTCATCAAGTACGAGTTCACGGATCGGCTCCGGGAGCTGATCGCGCTGCCACTGGCATTCGAGTCGTCCCGCGGTCTCACTCTCACCTTTCGGTGCCGCTGCACGTACGGCCTTGATCGCATAGGCGGCCGCGCCGAGCTCGTGAGCGGCGACGTGGGCGACGGCCCCGGCCTGGCCGGCGGCGTACGCGGCATGTCGTGCTGCCCCACGCAGGTCTCTGGCTGCCCCCATCGCGTGGCCGCCCGCCGCGCGAGCCTGCATCATCTTGACCTCGCCACGCACCCAGGCCCGGGCATGCTCGATCGCCTGGCGCGGTCGCGGGTCCCCAGGTTGGGCCGACTCGAAGAGGCCAAGGACGTGCTCTGCGCACGAGGCAGCCCATAGAGCGAGGAGACGGTGATCCGCATCAGTGAGCGTTCCACCACGGCGGATCGTCACGAAGCGTGAGTCCCGGACCTTCGGGAGGATCATGACTTGCAGTCCCTCCTGCGCGCATCGGCGCCACTCGTTGCGGTGTGGCCCGGCGGCCGGTCAGCCGCCTGGCGCGGGGAATGGTCCAGAGTGCTGGCCAGGCCCCTAGCAAGTACAGCAGAAGCCGAGAACCACTCCAGTTGACCGGTCGGACGATCTTCGCCGTGGACACCGGCCGCCAACCAGCACGAGCCCCCCTACCGCCCCTCACACCACGCCGGTGACCTGCAACTTCACGATGCACACTGCTCATTCATCGGTAAGGGGATGGGCCCTCCACCTTGATCGTGGACACCTTGACACTGGATCTTGAATTCAGCGAGAGGAGTCCCGAGTGGGGACCTACAAGTACTCGGCGGAGTTCCGGGCCGACGCGGTGGCGCTGGCCCGTTCGTCGGGCCGGCCCGTCTCACGCATCGCCGCCGAACTCGGCGTGAACCACGAGACGCTGCGGCAGTGGATCAAGACCGCGGAGAACGCCGAGCGTCCTGAGGCACTCGCGGAGTCCACAAAGGACGCGGAGATCGCGGCCTTGCGCAAGCAGGTCCGCGAGCTGGAGATGGAACGTGACATCCTGCGCCGGGCGAACTGGTGAGCCGCTTCGAGTTCGTTGCCGACCATCGCGATGCCTTCGGCGTGAAGCGGCTGTGCACCGTGCTGAATCTGTCCCGGTCCGGGTTCTACCGGTGGCTGAAGACCGCCCCGGCGCGGGCAGCGAAGAAGGCCGCCGACGCAGCGCTCACCCGGCAAATACGCACGGTTCCGTTCTTTCCAGTCAGGTGGACGCGCGAACCCAACGGGGGCGCTTGTTCCGCAACAGACGTCTTCAGGACCGCGCGGATCCGAGCGGGTCCGTCAAACGGTGCTGGGTCGGCTTCGGTCGGCCCGTCGGCTGCGGCGGCCCACGGTCATGCTGACCAGGCCGGCGATGAAGGCGAGGAGCAGGCCGGCGGCCATGACGGCGTTGCCGACGACAGTGCCGAGATTGTGTGAGACCAGATTGGGGGTCAGTTTCCCGGCCAGAGTACCGACGCCGGCGATCCAGAACGCGATGAGTACTCCGAAGACCGCGTGCCACCACCAGCGGGCGGTGAGCATCATCAGCACACCGAACCCGACGATGAACGCGATCCCGGGCGGGAACGAGATGCCGAACGTCCCTTGGGCTGCGGAGAACTTCGCGGGGTCGGCGATCCATTGGATGAGCAGGCCCACGATGCCCACCAGCAGTCCGCCGAACGTGACGAGCGAGCTGCGGCTCAGACGGTGCAGATGAAACATGACGACTTCCTTCACGTGTGCGATGGACGAGATGCCGCAGTGCGCGGGGAATGGATGACCGAGGCCACCGCGAAGACCGCTGCGGCGGCGAAACTGAGCATCTGAACCCAGCCGGAGATGAAGTCGAGCATCCGCGCCGGGGTGGTCAGCCGGTGCATGAACTGGTCGGAGGCCAGTCCTCCGGAGATGAAGGAGACGCTCATGACTGCGGCGGACAGCGGAGTGAACCGCCACCGACCCAGCGCCACCACGACGGCGAAAGCGGGATAGATGAACGGGCCCGGCCCGTCGTAGCCTGGGGCCTCGTCGCTGATGGCGGCCACGACCAGGGCGGCGCACGTGGCGATCAGCAAGGTCCGGTGCCGCCCCTTGGCACGGCCGATCGCGGTCCAGGCCGCGGCGCGGTGTCGCGGTGCTGAGACGGGATCCGGCAACCCGTGGCCGTGGGATTGTGCCTGTGCTGCCATCGGACAACCCTTCCTGTGTCGATGTTCCGGGGTGCGGGTCGGCGTCGCCGGGGAGAGAGATGGCTGCCCCGGGTCAGCCTGTGCAGCGATGACGGGACCAGGGTCGGTGCTGAGAGATGCCGGACGCATCGGACGCAGAGCGTCTTCGGCGCCGCGTGGATACGCTCGCTGACGTAGCGCGGTTTCATCGCCACGGCTGATGCTCTGGTCCCGGGAAGGCGGGCATGCTGGGCAGCATGGTCACGGAGATCGGTGGGAGGCTTCCGCGACCGGCGCGTTCGGACGCCCTGCTCGCGGCGGTCTTCGCGGCGGCGGTGGTCGTCGGCACGGTGTGGGCGTCCGCCGGACAGTCTCGGTCCCGCCCCTTGGACGTGCTCGGAGTTGTGCTCCTGGTGGCGGCCGCCATGGTGGCGGTGGGCTTTCGCCGGGCGGCGCCGTTCGGGGCACTCGCCGGCACGACTCTGCTGGTCAACATGTATCTGCTGGTCGGTTATCCGTATGGGCCGGTGCTTCTGTGCCTGGTCGTCGCGGCGTTCGAGGTGGCCCGGCAGCGGCCGTTGCCCTCCTCGGCCCTGGCCTGCGGACTGGCAGCGGCGGTCTCCTCGGCGACGATCCTGGCCCGGCTGTTCGGCGAACTGCACGTCATCGGCCTGCTGGCGCTGGCCTGGACGGGCTGGAGCGTGCTGCCGTGGTCGCTGGGCGCGCTGATCCACGTGATGGACGCGGCCCGGCGCCGTGCCCGTCAGGACCTGATCGTCCGGACTGCACTCGAGGAGCGGATGCACCTCGCCGGCGAGGTGCACGACATTGCCGGCCATGGATTTGCGCTGATCACCATGCAGGCCCAGGTGGCGCTGCTGGTCTTCGACGAGCAGCCCGAGCAGGCGCGCCGCTCGCTGGAAGCGGTCCGTGACACCAGCTCCACCGCGCTGGCCGACCTGCGTCGGATGCTGGACACGTTCCATCCGAACCAGGAGCAGCCGGCCCGGAACGGACCAGCGTCGGAGCCACCCGCGCTGGGGCAGCCCGCTGCACGGGAGTGCGCTGCGGGGGAGTGCGGTACGAGCGGCCCCGTCGATGCAGCCGGTGTGCCAGGCCTCGCCGACCTCATCCGGCAGGTCCGGGCTGGTGGACTGCCGGTCGAGGTGATGGCCGGCGTACCAGACGACCTGCCCGAGCCGCTGAGTGGCGTGGTGTACCGGGTGGTGCAGGAGGCGCTGACCAATGTACTGCGCCACGCAGGACCCACTGCGGCCCAGGTCACCATCGACCGACACGGCGAGCAGGTGCTCGTCCGGGTGACCGACCGCGGTCGCGGCGCCCCCGTCCGGGTGGGGCCGCCGGGCCGCGGGCTGGCCGGTATGCGCCGCCGCGTCGAGGGACTGAACGGCCGCCTGGAGGCCGGTCCTCGCGACGGCGGCGGCTTCCAGGTGGAGGCGTGGCTGCCCGTGCCGGAGGTGACCAGGTGATCCGGGTGATGCTGGTCGACGACCACCAACTGGTCCGCATGGGTCTGCAGGTCCTCGTCGACCGCGAGGACGACATGCAGGTGGTTGCGGAGGCCGACAACGGTCGGCAAGCTCTCGCGCAACTGCGCCGCGGCGTGCCCGACGTGATGCTGCTGGACATCCGGATGCCCGACATGGACGGCCTGGAACTGCTGCGTCACCTCGCCGCCGACCCGGAACTGCGTACTGTGCGGGTCGTCATGGTGACCACCTTCGAGATCGACCAGTACGTGTTCGAGGCGCTTCAGGCCGGCGCCAGCGGTTTCATCCTCAAAGACGGCGCCCCCACCGAACTGGTCCACGCCATCCGGGTGGTGGCCGCCGGGGAGGCGTTGCTGTCGCCCTCCGTGACCCGTCTGCTGGTGAGCACCTTCGCGGCGCGCTGGGCGCCTCCCGTCGCCGTCGAGGGGCTGGACGCCCTCACCGAGCGAGAGCGCGAAATCGCCGCCTGGGTGGCCACCGGCAGGTCCAACAACGAGATCGCCGACGCCCTGTTCCTCTCCCCGGCCACCGTCCGCACCCACGTGGGCCGGGTGATGGCCAAGCTCAACGCCCGCTCCCGCGCCCAACTGGTCGTCCTGGCCGTGCGCGCCGGCCTGACGGTCGCGCCCTAGCAGTGCTTCGTCAGGTTCTGGTTCTGGCCGGGGGCGGCCGCGGGTGGCAACGCGCTGTCTCCGGCGTGTAGATGGACTTGGAGATCGCTCCCAGCGACATCAACAACGTCCGTCTGAAGCTCAAGTGGGCCGCCGAGCGGGGGATCCTGGCCGAGACCGAGCAGGGGCTGTTCACCCCGCCACGGCCGCAGCCCCTCCGGCGGGCCGCAAACCAGCCTGCTCAGCCCGTCCGAATGACCAAACCGGGCATGACCTCAGATGCCGCCCTCTGAGGGCGCGCGGTCGCGCCGATGAGCGGACACGTCTGCCAGCCTGCCGAGAAAACCCGTTGCCAGTGACTCACATCGGAGGTCTGATTGATCCGCCACCGATCAGGGGAGGGGACATGAGGACGTCGCTGCTGCCCACGCCCTCGTTGCACACCGCTCGCCTTCGACTGCGTGCCTTCGAAGACACAGATGCGAACGACCTCTTCGCACTGCACAGCAGCGCCCACATCCTGCGTTACTGGGACTCGCCACCGTGGACCGAACGCTCGCGCGCCGAGAAGTTCATCACTGCTTGCCGGCGGATGGAACAGGAGGGCACTGGGGCGCGGCTGGCCGTGGATCGTGTCTCCGACGGGGCGTTCATCGGCTGGTGCACCCTGAACAGTTGGAATCCGGACTTCCGCAGTGCGTCGCTTGGCTACTGCTTCGACGATGCAGCGTGGGGCCACGGCTACGCGACCGAGGCCGCGCGCGTTCTGCTGCGGTGGGCATTCGACACGCTGGACCTAAATCGCGTCCAAGCTGAGACCGATACGCGCAACGTGGCTTCTGCCCGCGTACTGGAGAAGCTCGACTTCGTACGTGAAGGGACATTGCGGGAAGACTGTGTCGTCAACGGCGAGGTCTCTGACTCGTGGGTCTACGGACTGATCAGGCGGGAGTGGCAGCCGTCGGACGAGCCGATTCCCGCCCACTGAGTTCCGTCGCTCGGCATCCGGTATCGGCTAGCCCCAAGCAACTGATCACTGCGCCTCATCCACACACGACGGCGAACCGGACAAAGAGTTACGTACTGTCCCCTCAGAGCGCCGGGATTGCTCTGCCGACGCGGTGACCGATCGATCGGCCAAGCCGAACTCCTCTGGGGTGTCAGCCGCGAGGTGTGTTCACCGCAGGGTGGTGTCGCCGCGGAGGAGAATTTCTCTCAAGGGGCTGAGGGTGTGTAGAACGGCGCTGCCGATGCTGGTTGTGGTGATCAGGTCGGCGTTGCGCAGGACGGTGGTGTGCTGGCTGGCCGAGGGCAGGGAGATCCGGCGGCGCTGCGGTGCGGGCGGATCTCCGTCCCGACCGACTGGACCCGGCCCGCGACCTCTCCCGGAACGACCATCGAAGTCGCGCGCCTGTCGGCGGCCGATCCCGCATCGCATCGGAAAGCTCTTCTTCAATCCCGGTGGCCCGGGAGAAGGCTAGGTCGGCTATCTCCTCTCCAAGCAGGCTTCGCGAGCAGTTCTTCCCACCGCGATTGCGTGACCGCTTCGACATCGTTGCCGTGGAGCCGCGCGGCATCGGCGTCAATCCACCGCTGAACCGCCCTTCTATGAACGCCCGTTCAGTGAGCAGGTTCCCCGCCGACCGGTCGGCGGCTGCCGCACTGGTGCGCGGCAACCGGAAGTTCGGGGTTGCCTGCGCCCAGGGCAGCGGCCCGTTGTTCGCCCACTTGGACACGGGGAGCATCGCGCGGGACATGGACGCAGTGCGCGCGGCACTGGGAGAAGAGGCGATCAGCTTCCTCGGGCTCTCCTACGGCACCATGGTGGCCCAGAGTTATGCCGAACTCTTCCCCGCGCGGGTGCGTGCGATGGTCCTGGACGGCGTGGTTGACCGGTCGCTGTCCTGGCGTCGGATGGTCGAGATCGACGCGGCCGCGGTGGAAGACGGAGTGGGACGGTTCGCTCGCTGGTCGGCCGAGGACGGGCACAGCGCGTTGCACAGCCAGGGCGTCCGCGGCTTTCTGACCTCGCTGCTGCGCCGTGCCGACGACGGCGACATCAAGGACGGTGACCGACGGGTACGCGCGGAGGAGATCGCCCAAGCGGTGAACGCCGGCCTCCAGTCACCGCGGCTCTACGAGATGCTCGCAACCTCACTGAGGAAGACGGCCGATACCGAGGACATGGCGCCCCTTGCCCCCTTGGCCACCAATCCCGACTACGTTCCGTACCGCTCGATCATCTGCCAGGACATCCCCGGCTCGGTGGATGCCGAGAGCGTCCTCCCGGCGGCGGTGCGCCGGGTGCGTGCGGCCGGACCGACCCTGCGCGGCTACTCCGAGTTCTGGGACGTCGTCAGCGGCTGCGCGGGCTGGCCGGTGAACTCCACGTGGACACTGCACGGTTGGAGGGTTCCCGCGAGCTTCCCGCCCGCGCTTCTGATCTCCGGCACGCACGACGTCGCCACACCCCCGGCATTCGCCGACGGGGTCCGGCACGCCCTTCCCGCCGGCGGGCTGCTGCGCTGGGACGGCGACGGCCACACCGCCTGGCTCAACGACCCGGCCACGGTCGACGCCGCGATCGGCTACCTCACCACCCTGCACCTGCCGGCAGCCGCTTCCTGACCGTACGGCTCTAGGGCTGACCCTGGTGCTGTGGCCGGGAAAGTTTGCCGGAAAGTTCGCGGCGTCCGGTGCTGGGGGTACCTCCCACACCCTTCAGGCAGTGGGGGAGCATCGCAAGGCGGAGCATTACCCGCGTACTGGATGTACTCGGGTGATGCGACAACGCGGCGTTGGGGTCCCCCTGCTCGAAGAGCTTGGGGGAGTGCCGTGCCGGGCGTCGCGAGCCGGTGAATCTCCCGGTCACAGCGCTAGCAGGCCGTCGACACCCCCGCGCAGCAGTGCCTCGGAGTGCAATGCCCGGTCGGCGGCGGCGCCGACAGCGTTGACGATCTCCAGCAGGTCGTGCATCCGGGCCGCCGTTCCGGGCCCGGTCCGTCCCGCCCTCCACGAGGTGAAGACCGGCTCGATCAAGGCCGAGCCGGCATCAGACACATCACTACGGTACGGGCAACGATCACTCACACCGACACCGTGCAAGGACCGCCAACGCCAGCAGTCACAAAAACATCCCTGACTACCAACAACCTGGATCGGATGCCCTCTTAGCGGGAAGTGCGCAGGGACGTGTCCAGAAGGGCCATGAGTTGTGCAGCACGACTCTTTCCGGTCGGCGCGAGAGGATACCGGTTGAGGACATCAATCAAGACAGGTGTGGCGCGTTGCCGAGCCTGCTCGATCAGCTTGAGTCCGACGTCGGGATCACCACCTGCGTTCAATTCCCCCACACGCGCCGCGCTTGCAGCGGCGCGCAGGATGTGACCTACCTGGGTGGCTTTCGCGATCGGATGGAGGTACGCGGCAGAGGCGGCATCGCCGGCGGCGCGTGCGGCGAGCCGTTCGGCTTCGGTGGCCGCTTCCTTCGCCGCACGGTGCGCGTCCAAGGAAGTGATGCGCTGGAGCTTGGTCCTTTTCGCGCCGCCCACGAACTCCCATGCCGCTTCGACGGCTGCACGAGGACGAGGATCGTTGGGGTTGGCGGCCTCAAACACAGGAAGGATTTCCTCAGCGCTCTCCGCAACGTAGCGCGCGACCACGCGCAGTTCGTCCATGGTCAACTCGAAGTCCCCGGGTCCGATCGTCACGAATCCGATTCTCCCACGGGCCAACCGTGCCTGATGCCCCACACGATGTGCTACGCGGCAAATGGCAGCACCAGGTCGGGCCTTGGCCTATCGGCAGGCAGACCGAAGAGCGAGAACCGGGCGGTGACCGGCCCAGCATCGGGACGACCAGACCGGACGACGAGGGATGTCAGACAGTCACTGATTGACGGTCCGTGAGCTGCCCCCGACCACAGCACGTCAGTACGCCACCCGGCCGCCTACGCGCGCTGGGCCAGCAGCCCACACGCTGGAACACGGCGGCAGCTTCGAAGAACCGCTGAGCGGCGGCGCATGCTTCGTAGGTCATCACCACTCGCGCCCGCGCCCGCGTCGTGTACGGTGCGGTCGTTCCCGGGCCCCTTTCGGTCATGTCGTCAGCCTCCGCTTGCGACGATGGGCGAGGACCGCTGTGCATCCCCTTGTGTTCAGCCGCGCACGAAGTACAGGACGGTCGTGATGACGGCGGTCGCCAGAAGGGCGCCGCGCAGCAGCCAGGCGGGTAGACGGCGGGCGAGGTGGGCGCCGGCGAAGCCCCCGGCCACGGCGCCGACCAGCATGGTGGTCAGGAGCAGCGAAGCGCTCAGTGCGTCCGAGGCGATGAGGAACAGCAGTGTCGCGCTGAGGTAGATGGCCGCGAGTTGGGTGATTCGCATCGGGTTGCTGACCGCGGCGTCCATGCCGAGGCCGATGCCCCACAGGGCCAGCATCAAGATGCCTACGGCTCCGCCGAAGTATCCGCCGTACATGGCGAGGAAGAACTGTCCGATCAGGGTGGCTCGTGAGCTCATGCCGAATGAGCGGCCCAGTGCGCTGCTCAAGGCCTGGGAGAGGCGGCGGCCGAAGGCGAGGACCACTGTGGCGAAGGCGAGCAGCCACGGTGCCGCGGCGTCGAACGACGATGCGGGCAGCACCAGCAGCAGGCCGGCGCCGACGCCACCGCCGATCACGCTGATCGCCGTCAGCGCCTTCGTTGACGCAGGCCCGATAGGGGTGAGTTCGCGTCGGTACACCCACGCGCCGGCCACGGCTCCGGGTACGAGGGCGACCCGCGACACCGCGTTCGCCGTCACCGGTGGCAGGCCGCAGGCGACAAGGGCCGGCAGCGCGACGAACGTGCCACCGCCGCCCACGGCGTTCAGGGCTCCGGCGGCTACACCGGCCAGCAGGACAAGAGGAAACTCGAACACATGCCGAGCATTGCCGTGAACGAGCAGTTCCACAATGCGGAATCTTTGTACCCTGCCTACGCCTGAGCCTTAGTCTGAGTCTGTGCGTTATGACCTGGACGACCTGCGGCTCTTTCTCCACGTCGTCACGGAGGGATCGATCACGGCGGGCGCTCATCGCATGCACCTGAGCCTGCCCTCGGCCAGCGCCAGAGTGCGCTCGCTGGAGCATCAGGCCGGAGTGGCACTGCTGATCCGCGGTCGACGGGGCGTGCGGCCCACGCCGGCGGGGACAACCCTGGCCCGCCATGCACGCCATGTACTCGACCAGACTGCGCGGCTCGAAAGCGCCGTAGCGAGCTACACCCTGTCCTCGACCGCTCCGCTGAGACTGCTGGGCGGCGGCTCTGCGATGCACCGGCTCGTACCGCGAGCCCTGATCTCGTTTCTGCGTGCCCACCCGGATATCGATGTCACGGTGTCCGAAAGCCGTACCCCACAGACCGTGCGGATGCTCGCGGACGGAGAGGCGGACCTGGGGGTTGTCCTCGATGCCGAGGCCGGCGAATGCGGCCTGCGCATGGAGCCCCTCGGCGACGACTCCCTCGTGGTGATCGGCCAGAGCGGAGGAGTCCTTGCCGGACGGCCCGCGCTGACCTACAGCGAGGTCGCCGAGCACCCGCTCGTCGGCCTCGACGCTGAGTCCTCGCTGCGCCGCTGGATCGAGAAGCACCTAGGGCCCCACGCCCCCGCGGTGCGGTACCGCACCACCGTCGCAGACCTGAGTGTCCTCGTCTCCCTCGCTGCCGCAGGTGCCGGGCTCGCCGTCGTACCGCGTCGTGCCATCGGCCCCCACCAAAGCCTCGACGTGTGTGAACTGCGGGACCCCTGGGCTCGCCGCCACCACCTACTGGCCTGGGGCGTCAAGGACCGTGCCGTGTCGACAGCGACCGCGGCGCTCGCCGAACACCTGCGCCACGCGGCCCAGTCCGAGCCGTCCCTCCGCAACGCCAACGAAGACACCGTCGGACGCCAGCGCTTCCACGAGGGCTGACCGAACACCGGACATGGTCCGAGACCATAGTCCGAGACTTCTTATGGTCAGTGGCCTCGCACGACCCGGCTCGAACCGGCGCGGGCAGCCGTGACCCGAGGTGGCCTCGGTCGAGCGTGAGCGCGTCAGTTTCAGTCGGCTATGGCCGTCCGGTCGAGGAACCGTCGCAGGCCGGTTTGTACGCCGTCCGTGGGGACGGTGGTGGCGAAGCATGCTGCCTCGACCGCGAGGCCCTCGTCGATCGGCAGGTTGATGCCGCGGGTGACCGCGCGCAGGCAGGCAGCTACGGCCGTCGGTGCGTGCCGGATGATCCGCGCGGCCAGGTCCCGTGCGGCGTCCAGGAGTTCGTCGGCCGGTACGACCGTGTTGACGAGGCCCAGTCCGGCGGCTCGGGCGGCCGGGATCGGGTCGCCGGTCAGAATCATCTCCAGGCCGCGCTTGCGGCCGACGTGCCGCGGCAGGCGCTGCGAGCCGCCGAAGGGCGGCGGGAAGCCGAGGGTGATCTCGGGCTTGGCGAAGGTCGCATGCTCGGCGGCGATCGCGAGCGGGGCGGCCTCGGTGATCTCGCAGCCGCCGCCGTAGGCGAGGCCGTTGACCGCGACGATCACCGGCTTGGGGAACTCCTCGATCCGCCGGGTCAGCGCGTGGCCCCGGCGCACGATCTCGCGCAGCGCGCGTTCGGGCCCGTCGGCGATGCTGGCCGCCAATGAAGGGATGTCTGCGCCCGCACTGAAGGCCCTGTGCCCCGCGCCGGTCAGGATGGCCGCCCGGATGCTGTCGTCGGAGTCGATGTGGTCGAGCTGTGCAAGCAGTGCGTCGATCGTCGGATAGTCCAGGGCGTTGAGCTTCTGCTCCCGATCGATGGTGATCACTACGACCTGGTCGTCCCGCTCGATGCGCACGGTCATGCCGGGTTACTCCGTTTCGCCTGGGTTCGGTGGCATCGAGGCTACGAGCCGTGATCCAGGACGATCCATTAATTGTCCTGCATACAATGGAGTTCGACTCCCATACTCCTCCGCGACGGACAGCGAGTGCCGCATGCGACCGTCCTCATACAAGGCCGTCGTCCACGAGTTCGCCGCAGCCATCCGCTCCGGCGCGATCCCGGCCGGCACCCAGCTGCCGACACACCGCGGTCTCGCGCGCGAGCGGCGGATCGCGCTGGCCACGGCCACCCGCGTCTACGCCGAACTCGCCGCCCTGGGCCTGGTTGTGGGAGAGCCGGGCCGGGGCACGTTCGTCCGGGTGCGCTCCGGCTACGACGGGCTCGAACCATCACGCGCTCTGCCGGTGCCCAGGGTGGCGGACCTGTCGTTCAACCAGCCCCTGGCCCCCGGGCAGGGCGACCAGTTGCGGCAGGCCATGCGCACGATGGCGGCGTCGGGAGACCTCGAGGCGCTGCTGCGCCAGCACCCGCCCGGCGGACACCGCCACGACCGGGCCGTCGTGGCCACCTACCTGCTGGGGCGGGGAATCGACACGGTGCCGCACAACGTCCTGCTGACGAGCGGGACCCAGCAGGCGCTCGACATCGTGCTGCACACTCTCACTCGGCCCGGTGACGTCCTCGCCGTCGACGCGCTCAGCTACCCGGGCATCAAGCTCCTCGCCTCGGCACACGGCCTCGACCTGGCCCCCATCCCGGTCACGGCCACAGGACCGGACCTCGACGCACTCGATCAGCTGTGCCACGCCAGGCCCGTCCGCGGGATCTACACGATCCCCACCGTGCACAACCCGCTCGGCTGGGTGCTCGACCGCGAGCAGCGCGAGCGGCTGGCCGCCCTCGCCCACTCACACAACTGCCTGATCATCGAGGACGGCACCTACGCCTTCCTCGACCCCTCGCCGCCACCACCGCTCCAAGCCCTCGCGCCCGAACGCACCTGCTACGTCGCCGGCCTGTCCAAGAACGTGGCACCCGGCCTTCGCTTCGGCTTCGCCGTCCTGCCCGACCGCCATGTGAAGGCAGCCACGAGCAGTCTTCGCACCGCGGCCTGGGGAGCCCCCGGAGTCGTCACCGCACTCGCGACGGGCTGGATCGCCGACGGAACGGTCACCCGCCTGGAGGAAGACCGCCGTCAGGACGCAGCCGCCCGGCAGGACATCGCCCGCGCCGCGCTTGCCGGCCTGGACCTCACTGCCCACCCGGTCTCCTACATCGTGTGGCTCGGCCTGGAGCCGCACCAGCGCCCCGATCACCTCGCGGCCGTGCTCGCGGAGAAAGGGATCCTCGTGTCCACCGCGGACGCCTTCGCCACCGGTCCCCACCGTCCCCGAGCACTCCGCCTGGCACTGGCAACACCACCCCGAGACGAGCTCGGGGCTGCGTTGCGCAGCCTGAAGGACGCGGTCGAGAGCATCCCCCCATGACATGGCCCACTACCTCGCCGCCCGAACATGACAGCCCTCGTCACCATGACCGCTTCCACCACGGTGCAGCGGGCAAGCAAGCCACCCGCGCAGCCCGTACCCGAGCGACGAGCCGCCCCGTGGGTCGAGGCAGCCGTGCCTACAGCCAGCAGGGCCGCCTGGCCGACGGGTGTCAGGCCCTGCGCATCGCCGAGAGCTGCGCAGCCCAGTACATCCGGCGCCCAGCCGTCCGTGAGCTGGTGGCCCACATGACCGCCCGAGACCGCCGTACGCTGCGAACCGCACCGCTTCAGCTGCCCAGCATCCGGCGGAAGTAACACGTATTTCGTGTGTTTGTGGGATCGAAGTAAGGGCATCCGGTGGCCAGGAGGTTGATAACGATGGTTCCCCTACTTCTGGTCCTTCTGCTGGCTCTCATCCTGTTCGGTGCGGGTTTCGCGCTGAAGGCGCTGTGGTGGATCGCGGTGATCGTGCTCGTTGTGTGGCTGCTGGGCTTCGTCGTCCGCTCCGCGGACAGCGGTGGTCGAAGGGGCCGTTGGTACCGCTGGTAGACGAGGGCGCCCGAGCAACCGTTGTCGTATGCGCGAGCGCCGTTGTCCGACCGACATGACGGACGGGGAGTGGGCGGTGGTGCGGCCACTGTTGCCGATGCCGGGCTGGATGCGGCCCGGGCGGTCAGCCGGAGACGTATTGCCGCCGCGCATGGTCTGTTGTCGGCCGGTGGGTTCCGCTCGGTGGCCCTGGGGGAGAGGGGCCTGATGGCCTCGTACGAGGAGCAGGCGCATACAAAGATCCCTCGCAAGGAGCGGCCACTTCAGGGTAGGGGTCCCTGTATGAGCCCAGACATCGACCTCACCGCCCCGAAGTCCGGCGCCCACGCCGTCTTCAAACGCCTGCTGGCCGTGGACTGTCGGCTGTTCGAGTTCGCGGCCGAGCGCAACTGGCCCGGCGCCGGGCCCGTGCTGCCGCGGCTGAGCCGCAGCGCGAACCACGGGTTGCTGTGGTTCGCGGCGGCCGCCGCCGTCGCGGCGAGCCGCACCCCGCGGGCACGCCGTGCCGCTGCCCGCGGGGTGGCCTCCCTGAGTCTGGCGTCCCTGACCATCAACACGCTCGGCAAGCGTTCGGTGCGCCGCCCCCGTCCTGTGCTGGACCCGGTGCCGATCGTGCGCCGGCTCAAGCGGCAGCCCATCACCACGTCCTTCCCGTCCGGGCACGCGGCGTCCGCGGCCGCCTTCGCCACCGGCGTCGCCCTGGAGTCCCCGGCCTGGGGCGCGGCGGTGGCTCCGGTCGCCGTCTCGGTCGCGTTCTCCCGCGTCTACACCGGCGTGCATTTCCCGAGCGACGTGCTCGCAGGCGCCGCCCTGGGCGCGGGCGCCGCGTTGGCGGTGCGGGGCATGGTGCCGACCCGCGCGCAGATAGCCCCGCCGGCCCGCCCCCGCGCCGACGTACCGGCGCTGCCCGGAGGTGAGGGTCTGGTGCTCGTCGCCAACAACGGCTCAGGCACCTCGGACCGCGCCCGCGCGCTGCGCGACGCGCTCCCGATGGCGGACGTCGTGGAGTGCCGACCCGCCGACGTCTCCGCCGAGTTGGAGAGGGCCGCGGGCCGTGCCCGGGTGCTCGGGGTGTGCGGCGGCGACGGCACCGTGAACGCGGCCGTCGAGGTCGCCCTGCGCCACGATCTACCGCTCGCGGTACTGCCCGGCGGCACGCTCAACCACTTCGCCTACGACCTGGGCGTGGAGGACGTACGAGACCTGAGCCGGGCTCTGCAGAACGGCGACGGAGTGCGCGTGGACGTGGGCCGCTTCCGCTCCGGGCCCAGGCGGGGCGTCTTCCTCAACACCTTCAGCCTCGGCGTGTACCCGGAGCTGGTGCGTGAGCGCGAGCGCTGGACGGACCGGATCGGCAGCTGGCCGGCCGGGGTGCTGGCGGCCCTCAAGGTGCTGCGCGCGGACCGTCATCCGCTGCAGGCCGAGTTACAGGGCCGGCCCCACCCGCTGTGGCTGCTGTTCGCGGGGAACGGCACATACCACCGAATGGGGCTCGCCCCGGGCCGCCGGCTCGACCTGGCCGACGGGGTGCTCGACGTGCGGGTGGTGCACGGGGGCCGCAGGCCGGCCCTGCGCCTTCTGTTCGCCGCGCTCGCGGGCCCGCTCACCCGGTCCCCCGCCCACGCCGCGGTCCAGGTCGGCCGGCTGCACCTGAGCGGGGTCGCGCCCGGCACTCTCCTGGCCTACGACGGCGAGGTGGTGGAGGTGGAGGACGAGCTGTGGCTGGAGAAGCTGCCGGAGGCTCTGACCGTGTACCGGCCATTGCCCGGGAACTGACGATGGCACCAGTTCATATGGCAAAGCGGGTATCTCGTCATTCGCCATGCGCAGCATGTGGGTTGGGAAGTGCGGGCGGGCGGCGAGTATCCGGTCCGTCGTGACCTGGGACGGGCGGTGACGCCACACGTCCTCCTGCCGCACGTCGCCTTGTGGCGCACCGTACGGCTCCGGCCTGCGGCACGGCGCGCCCCAGCGTCCCCGAACGGTCGTCGGGGCAGCCGGGACGCGGGAAGGCCGGGTTTGCGAGGCCCCGGAGTACTCAGAGGGAGGGGCCGGACTCCTCGGGCCGGATGCGGCCCCGCCAGGCTCCGGACTCCCCTCCGCGTTGCTCGATGTACTGCTTGAAGCGCTTCATGTCTCCCTTGACGCGCCGGTCGATCACGCCCAGCATGTCGCCGGTCTTCTCCACGGCGCCGCTGGGCTCGACGTCCATGACGAGTTCCACCCTGGTGTGCGTGTCGTCCACGCGCTCGAAGCGGACTGTGCCCTTCTGCCGGGTGTCGCCGGTGGTGCTGCGCCAGGTGATGCGCTCGTCGGGCAGTTGGTCGACGATCTCGGTGTCGAACTCGCGCTGGACGCCGCTGATCTTGGTGGTCCAGCGGTTGTGGCGGTCGTCGAGCTGCCTGACCTCTTCGACGCCCTCCATGAAGTTCGGGAACTCCTCGAACTGTGTCCATTGGTTGTAGGCGGCGTGGAGAGGGACGTCGACTTCCACTGTTTCCTTGACCGTGCTCATCTGCGTCTCCTGTTCGGCTGATCGGCCGCGGCGGGGGTGTGTTACGCCCTGCCGTGGAATCTCGACAGGTGGCGCGAGTACCCCGCTGCGTCCGGTTTACGACCCCTTCTTGGCGGGGGCGGCTTCTTGGCAGGGCGGTGGAGCGACGGCGCAGGCGAAAAGGTAGTCCGGTCAGCCAAGGGTTCCGGCCCGGGCGGCCTATCTGGGTGAGGGTCTGCCCGCGGCGGGCCGCGATGTCGTTCAGGTCCCGCAGGGGTCGGCATCTGTTCGCCGGGGAGTGTGCACAAGGTCGCTTTAACTAAGATCACCACCAGGCCCAAGACGGTATAGATGCTCTATTCACCCAGTTGGTACGGCGTCACTTGTGGGCTCCTCTTGTTGGCGCGGCGGGGAGCCTAGCGCGGCAACGAGAGACCACATCGTCCGGGGTCGGCGTCCTGCCAGCTCAGCAGACATCCGCATGCGGGATCTTCCAAACTGGTACTCCGTGCCGGATGAGACAGCCCTTGTCAAGACCGCGTGCGGCGGCTGACACCAGCGGCTGACACCCACAAGCGCGAACAACCGCGATCGACGCCGGACCTCAGTGGGCGATCGGCCGAGGCTCAGGGGACGTTGGCCGACGTTGGCAGACCCCCGTGATCGACCTGATAAGGATGAGCTATCGCCCACCGACCTGCGGTGCGACGGAGGGGTCTCGTCCCACGCTGCCGACCGGGACATGTGTGATCGCGAGGGCCGCGGCATCGTCTTCGAGGTCTTCGGTGTGCCGGAACAGAGCGGCGAGCATGGTGTCCAGTACGACCCCGGGGTTTGGGGGGAGGGGGCCGGTCAGCGGGGGGACGGGGTCGAAGAAGGTGCCATTTCGGTCGCGGGCTTCGATGATGCCGTCGGTGAACATCACGAGCGTGGCGCCGGGGGGCCACTCGAACTCGTCCACCGGAACATCGGGCCCGGCCAGGTCGCCCAGACCCAACGGCAGTGACGGCTCCTCCGGTTCCAGGACGGTCACCTTGCCTTCGTGGACCATCAGCGGCGCCGGGTGGCCCCGGTTCGCCATGCGCAGCACGGAATGGTCGGGGGAGATCTCGACGACAATGGCAGTGACGAAGTCCTCGTATGTGGCATCGGTCTGGCGGCTCTTGACGTCCTGCAATTGCGCTTCCACGCCCCGGACAACGTCGGGCAGGTCCGGCAGATGAAGGGCCATCGCGTGGAAGGAACCCAGCAGGGTGTTGACCATGGTGACTGCCTGCATGCCTTTGCCGCGAACGTCGCCGATCACCATGCGGAGGCCGTAGGGGGTGTCGTGGAGTGCATAGAGGTCGCCGCCGATCAGGGCCTCTTCCTGGGCGGCCTGGTACCGGGTGGCGACGGCCAGTCCTCGGACACGGTCGGGCATGTTCGGCAGCACCGCGCGCTGGACCGCCTCCGCCACCTGGCGGGACGTTCTCAGCTGTTCCCGCTCGCTTGCGAACATCCGGTTGAGGAAGGCCGCGACAACAGTCAGGACGCCGATGGTCGCGAACCCGACGAAATCCGAAGGGGTGGAGAGAGTCTCGCCTCCGCGAAGAACCTGGAGCGCCCCGACCAGGCAGGCCGCCACACCACTGGCAATCGTCCAGGCCAGGGAGAGCATCGGTGCCGCGATCACGGAGACAGCCGCCAGCAGGGGGAACGTTCGGAATTCCGGCCAGGCGAGATCAATGACGACCGCGGCGAGAAGCACGGCGACGGGCAGGCACCGGAACCACCGCATTCTCCTGGAGGCGCGTTCGTGCCGGTACCGCTCCATCCATCTGGCCCTCGGGTCGTCCCGTACCGTTCCGGGCTCCAGTCTCCGGCATGTCCTGGTCCGAGGCCACCGCTGGGGCCCATTCGATGGTGCCAGAGCCCATGGCTGCGATCACGACACGTGTGCCGCATGTGTGACGAGCCAAGCGGTCAGTCACGTCACGGTCGACGTGGGTGTCCAGAAGCATCGGGGCCGCCGAAGGGCACTCAACGACGACCAACGCTGACAACCGTCGACAGCTAAGCCGCAGGTCGCAGCGTTGATCGATTACCCGGCTGCAGGCCAGAGACCCGGGCCTTCACTTCTTCGGCTACTGATCGCAACGTTCTTCGCCCGTGCCCGGGTCGACTGGTTCACGAACTGCTGCAGGTTCTGCTCGTTGCCGTCCGGCAGTCGCTCCGCCATCGGCTGGAAGTGAAGGATCAGCTGGCACTGTTCGTGCCCGGGGCCGGCGCCCACGTCCGCTGACCGGCACGCCCGCCGGAGCGTGGAACACCGGCCCGGCCGGGCCGGTGTCAGGCCGGTGGCGCGGGACGCAGGGCGAGCAGGGCGATGTCCTCCGGTCTGTCGGAGCCGATGATCAGTTCGTCGCAGAAGACGTCGAGCGGGCTCCGGGGAGTGCGGCGGCATGCTGACGGAGTCGGGCCATGGCGTCGTCGAGCGATTCCCCACAGCGCTCGATGAGCCCGTCGGTGCACAGCACCAGGGTGGAGTGGGGTGACAGACGATCGCAGGCCGTGACGCGTGGCACGTGGGGACCCGGAAACCAACTGGTCGTCGCCGTCCGACGGGCACCGGTCGAGCACGGCTTCGCCCACCTCAAGAACTGGCGGGCCCTCACCGAACTCCGCACCGACCCCGTCCACGCCACTCGCCTCCTTCGCGCGCTACTCGTACTGACGAACCTCGCAGTCAACCGCTGACAGACGATCTACTCCGCAGGCCGCCGCCCTCGACTTGATGGGCAAGTAAAAGGTTGCCTATCCTGTGGTCGTGGCCGACGACCTTTTCAAAGCCTTGGCCGACCCCACCCGCCGCATCATCCTCGACGTGCTATCGGAGAAGTCCGGACAGACTCTCTTCGAGATCTGCTCGCGGCTGAGCACCGAGCACCAACTCGGCATCTCTCGCCAGGCGATCTCTCAGCACCTCGCCCTGCTGGAGGCCGCCGGGCTCGTCGAGACCAGGCGGGAGGGCCGCTACAAGTTCCACGACCTGAACACAGCCCCGCTGCGGCAGATCACCGAGCGATGGCCCGTGCCCGACACCTCCGGACCAGAGAAGAGCACCCCATGAAGATCCATCTGACCAGCGTCTTCGTCGACGACCAGGCCAAGGCCGAGCACTTCTACACCGAGATCCTCGGATTCGTGAAGAAGCACGACGTCCCGCTGGGCGAGCAGGCCCGGTGGCTGACCGTCGTCTCGCCCGACGAGCCCGACGGCACCGAACTTCTCCTGGAACCCGCCGGCCACCCGGCCGTCAAGCCCTACCGCGACGCGCTCGTCAAGGACGGCATCCCGCTCGCCCAGTTCGCCGTCAACGACGTGAAGGCGGAGTACGAGCGCCTGCGCGGCCTCGGCGTCCGGTTCACCCAGGAGCCCCTGGACATGGGCACCATCACCACCGCCGTCTTCGACGACACCTGCGGCAACCTGATCCAGATCGCGACCCGGTCGCAGTAAGCGGTCAGCCTCGTGCGAGGGTCCGGCCGCCGCCGCTCCCGCGTCAAATGATCTACTCCGCAGACGGTCGGCGTCAGTACCCCGAGCAATGGTCACCAGCCCTTTGACCTGCGACTTCAAGTCGGCGGAGGCTCCATTGTGCGCACCGGCCGGAGAGCGGACTCCACCGTGGTGCGCACCGGTGGGCGGGGGAGCGCCGTGCATCGGGCACTGCGCACCGGTGCGCACGCCGCGCGCACTCCCGGCTCATCAGCGACCAGCGAGCATGACACTGCTGTCGATTTGACGAGCAGTCAGCACGTGGCTCTCTGCCTCATTCCGAGGTGCGCTGCGTGATCATTTGCCGGCACTGCCGTGCTCGGTCTCCCGCTGCCCCCCGTGATGGAAAAGAGCGTGGACTCCACCATCGCCCGAGCCCACCATCACGCCACAGGGGCACCTTTTCAAGGCACGCATGTTCACCGAGTCGATCGCGCAATGGAACCAGTCCAGGTCGCCTCGGGAGCCGAGTTCGTCAACGACTAGGCGGTGGAGCTTGGCCCACACCCTGGCTTTCGTCCACTCGGTGAACCTGCGGTGGGTCGTCGCACCGTACGGCCCGAACGACGCGTCAGGTAGCTGCTGCCACGTACAGCCCGATGTCGCCACGAACACCATCGCCGCCAGCACCTCCCGGACCGTGGCGGCGCCGGCCACCCCCCTGAGGCCGCGACGGCGCCTCCGGCGCCACCCGCTAGAACAACTGCCACAACTCATCCGGCACCAGCCGCTCAACGATCCCCACGCCGGCAGGCTACCGACCTCAAGGAGAAGGCCCGCAGTCAGCGGCCCATTCGGCGCTGCTCGTCGAACCGACGCAGCACCCGTACGAGACGCCACATTCCGACCGTCGCTCCGAGCAGTGCGCCCCCCACCAAAACGCCCTTCTTCGCTGAACCAGAGGCACCAAAGGCTAGTGTGGCAGTCAGAGCGACGGCGAAGACCGCCGCGGCCAGCACGACGGCAGTCACGAGGGCGAAAACGATCTCCACCGTCATTGCGTCCTTTTCCCACCGCGACTCACGCCCCATGTCCATGCTGCAAGTCTCACATCACGGTCAAGCTATGGCGCATGGTTTGGACAGCCTGACTCTCACGTGCGGAGGCGCACTGACCAATTGAGATGGCTAGTAAGGCGTCGACCCGGAGCCGAACGGCCACGGTCTCGGGCGCTCACGCGGCGGGCTGACCACGAAGTTGCACTTGGCGGTAGAGCAGGGCAGAAGCCGCTGTCCCTGCTTGTCACCGCAGGCCAGCGGCACGACAATCCCCAGTTCCAGCCAGTTCTGGACGATATCCGGGTACTCGGAACTGGACCTGGTCGGCCTCGGACCAAGCCCGACAAGGTCTGTGCAGACAAGGCGTACGTCTCGCGCGCGAACCGCGCCTTCTTGCGCCGACGTGGCGTGAAGTGCACCGTCCCGGATGAGGTGGACCAGATCCGCAACCGCCGTAAACTCGGCTCTCGCGGTGGCCGCCCGCCGAAGTTCGACAAGGGTGACTTCAAGGAGCGGCACGCGGTCGAGTGCGGGATCAATCGGTTCAAGCGCCACCGCGCGGTCGTCACAAGGTACGACAAGCTTGCTGTCCGCTGTCCGCTGTCCGCTGTCCGCTGTCCGCTGTCACGCGACCGTGCTGGTCGCCGCCATCAACGAATGGCTGTAACCGGCACGCGACCACGTCTCACGCCCACACCGCTTTGACCACGGCGTGGCCTGCTGAAGCCGCCCGCCCGTAGAACCCTTGGAGGTTCCTGTGATGGTCGAGGAACTCCTGCCTGACCTGTGGATCTTCCCTGACGCGGCCGCCAGCGACGTTCCAAAGCTCGTCGAAAGAGACAGTCGCGAGGAAGCCTGCGGCCTGTGACACCCCAGGCGGCTCCAGAATCATCAGGGGCGGGTTGGAGGGGTCGGCATCAGCACTGTGTGCTACAGGACGGCCGCCGTAAATCGGCAGCCCCCAGGGCTTGTCGGCGTCTGTATCGAGGACGTCGGCTGCAGCGTAGAGGTCATTGACGGAGCTGCAGACCTTGTCGATCGAGTCGGCGATACCTGCCGCGTATTCGGCGGGGTGGTTGTCCCACGCCTCGGACATGAACGCAGCAAGCCACGTGTGGTCGTCCCGGATCTCTGATTGCGTGACAGCCCGAAGGTGTAGATAGATGCTCACCGCGACGAGTCCCCAGTTCGGCGGCCCGCGTGTCGGGCCGAACGGACGGAACTTACTCGACGGCACTGACGGCGAGACGCCCCGTCTCCTCACGCGGGATGCCTGGCGGTGCCAGGACACCCTCCGAAACCCGAGCGCCGTGTTTCGTCGAGATCGACCACTGTGGACGGGTAGCCATCCATACGGAACTTTCGCAACATGCCTAGCTTGCGGCCGGAGGTGTCGAGCCGGTAGGGCACTTCGAAGGCCGTGTTCCAACCGTCCAGGTGTGCGGAAAAGCGCTCTTCCGCTTCCGACGGGCCGAAGCCCAAATACTGGCCGATCTCGGCCCAGGAGCTGCCCTGCTCCCGTTCATGTACTACGGCCGAGATCAACGCACGCTCCGCGAGCACGATGAGCTGGAACGCCTGCCTGACCCGGCCCCCGGCCCCAGGACTCGTCGTGCGAGCCGGTGCCACGGATGGTCGACCCATGCGAGGTAGCTTCGATGACGTCGCCATGACCGTGCTATTCCCTCTCCTTCATGCCACACATGATGTCGACGCCCTCACTATTGGAGTCGGTGAGGAGACCTTGCCCGAAGCCTTCCGGTGGCGCTCAACCTGCGCTACCTGCAGAAGACGGGGATCGAGACCGGGGCTGCCACGGGCTCTGTCGGCCTGCAGAGCCTCGCCAGCGCCGTCTCCAACGCCGTGATCGCCGCCTGGTTCTTCGCCTGGGCAGGACGGCACCACGCCGAAGTGCACCTGCACCTGCCCGCAGGCCGGTATGTGCTGCCGGCCATCGCCCTTTGGCGGGTGCCGCCGCTCCGGGTGCCTTCCTCGTCTTGACCGGACTCGATAAGATCCAGTACTACTTCATTATGAAGCATGTAACTAACCCTGATGGACTCACCCGCGACACAGACGGGCTGTTCTATGACCCCCAAGTCCGCGCATCTATCGACGAGTTTGCGGAAGGAGGGGACACGCTCCGCCTGGAGGCGGCGGCCGCCGCGCGTGCTGCGCACAAGTCCGTCGAACGGCTCCGCACTCAGGGCACGGAAGGCCGAGGTCTCAGCACGGGAGCCGTCGACGTCCTGCTCCGGCTGCGCAGCCTCGGCACGGCCGGTGCGAATCTCGGTGACCTCGCACGCTCCGCAGGCATGACCCCCCGCAATGCCACCGGCCTGGTCGACACGCTCGAACGCCAAGGACTCGTCCAGCGCGACCCCGATCCCTCAGATCGCCGATCCGTCCTCGCCCGCATCACCCCCGCCGGACTGGCGTGGCTGGACGAGTTCCGGGTCCCGACGCAGCGGGCGATGGCGGCGCTGTTCCACGGATTCACCGACACCGAACTTCACCAGCTCCGCCACCTGTGCCTACGGCTCGTTCAGAACCAGCAGCGCATCACCGCCCACCTCACTGCCACCGAAGGGACCACCACCGCATAAGTTCACCGACGACCGCTGGGAGATCGTGCAAGGGCGGGACAGTCCTGAGCCAGCGATAGCGATGGCCTGTGCGCGCCGTGCGTGGACGCGGCGAGCGTTCGCGCCGAAGCCGAACGTGTCGCGCGGGGCCAGGCAGAAGAGACTGCCGCACAGGAGGCGGCCGAAGCAGAGACGAAGAAGAGTGGCGGCCCCTTCGGACGACGCCGGTAGTCGTGGGCAAGCCCAAGGGGAACTTGGGTGAACCGCTGCGGCCAGGGTGGGCAAGCCACCCTCGGACAGCGGCTACCCACCCCGGCCGGGGTGCGGTGAGTGCTGCTTCCCCGGCCGGACATCCCGGCCGCATCCAGCGCAGGAGGACGCCGTGCGCAGTTTCGCGACAGGTCAGACGGTCGTACGGCGCGACGTGCACCGCTCCAGGCGGGTGCAGCGCGTGGCCGATCGTCGCCTTCGGCAGACCTCACCGTGGGCGGCATCTCCGTGCCTGACACCACCAGCAACCCGCAGTCCAGCCCGCGCATCGTCGCGCTGTGCCGATCGACCAGGTACTGGGACGCCTCGCAGAAGCCAACCTCTGTCGAGACCGCAGCCGGCCGCATCGTCCTGGCCTCCGGCTGCAGCCTCAAGGAACTGCACCCCCTGTGGGCTACCACCGCCCAGGCCAGCCGACTCAAGCCGATGCTCGGCAGCTTGCACCTGCAGAAGATCCGCCTCGCGGAAGAAGTTGTCGTCAATCCCGGCGGCTACATCGGCGGGAGCACCTACCGCGAGATCGCCTACGCCCGCAGCCCCGGCAAACCGCTCCGCTATCACTCCGTTATGGGCAGGCACTCGGCGAGGAGGCCGACGATGTCGCGCCAGGCTCGCTGCGCGTGCCGTGGGTGGTAGCCGACGCCGGGGACCACGGGATGGTCGACTGGCGGGTGGTGGAAGGCGTGCAAGGCGCCGCCGTAGACGACGAGACGCCAGTCGACGCCCGCAGCCTGCATCTCGGCGGCGAAGGCGTCCCGTTGAGCGGGCGGCATGATCGGGTCTTCCGATCCGACCCCGGCCCACACCGGGCAGCGGATGCGCGCCGTCTCGCCAGGTTGGCCCGTGGTCAGTGCGTTGACCGTACCGATCGCGCGCAGGTTGACGCCGTCGCGCCCGAGTTCCAGCCCGATCGCGCCCCCGGTGCCATAGCCGACGGCGGCGATCCGGTCGGGGTCGGTCCGCGGCTCGGCGCGCAACACGTCGAGCGCCGCGTGGCCGATGGCCCGCATCCGGTCGGGGTCGGCGAGCAGCGGAATGCAACGGGTCAGCATCTCCTCGGGGTCACTCAAATAGCGCCCGCCGTGGAGGTCGAAGGCCAGTGCTACGTATCCCAGCTCGGCGAGCGCGTCGGCCCGGCGGCGCTCGACGTCGCTGAGCCCCGGGCCTTCTGGTCCGAGCAGTACCGCGGGCCGACGGTCGACATCGGCTGGGAGTGCGAGGTACCCGATCATCGTCAGGTCGTCGGCCTGGTACTCGACCGTGCGCGTTGTAATCGTCGTCATGAGACTGGACGGTAGTGATCGGCGGGCCCGGTAGGGCCGAGGCTCTGCTGCTGGCAGAACAGCGTGGGTCCGAGAAAGTGATGGGGGAGGCGCCACTCGCCGGGCCGGCCCGCCGGGGCGGGCACGACCGGACGAGAGGACGAACGCTGTGGGGCAGGTGTCGGGGAGATTGGCCGCACTTGGCGCGGTGAGGCTACGAGGCCTTGGGCCACGTGTACCTCCCCGCCCGGTGGACCCAAGACAGCAGCACCATCAGGACGGCGGCAAGACCGCCCAGCACCATGACTGTCGAGGGCGAGGAGCGGTCGAGGACAGCCCCTCCGACCAGGGCTCCGATGGAGATGGTGGCCTGGAAGGAGGCAGTGAAGAGGACGGAGGACGCCTCGGGGGAGTGGGGCGCGGCTTTGGAGAACCAGGTCTGCGAGCAGACCGGCACGGCTCCGTAGGCGACGCCCCAGACGACCAGCAGTGCCACCGCTCCTACGTCCGACCCGCCGAGGACGGGGAGGAGCAGGGTCGCACCGGCGATCAGCGCGGCGGCCGCGGCGAAGGTGGCCCGCGGATAGCGTCCCACCGTGGATCCGCCGAAGAAGTTGCCGGCGATGCCGGCCGCTCCGTAGATGAGCAGGTAGACCGTGATGAGACCCGAGCTCACGTGTGTCACCTGCTCCAGGAAGGGCGTGACGTACGTGTACGTGCCGAAGTGAGCGAGCACGACGAGGAAGGTCATCGTCAGGGCGAAGCGGATGTTGACGCTGCGGAGCATGCCGCTGAGGACGTCGAGGCGTGTTGCCTGGTGGGCGGGGAGCGGCGGGACGGCCAGGAGCAGCAGGGCGAGGACGGCCAGCGTGAAGCCGCCCATGGCGAGGAACGCGGTCCGCCAGCCCGCGACGTCACCGATGAACGTGCCCAGCGGCACCCCGAGTACGGAGCCGAGCGGTACCGCGGAGAAGATCACCGAGGTCGCGCGGCCCACGGACCTGGCGGGCACCAGTTGGCCGGCGAGCCCAGCTCCGATGGACCAGAAGCCGCCGATGGTGACCCCCACCATGACGCGGGAGAGCAAGACCAGCCAATAGTTCGACGCGACGGCGGCGAGGAAATTGGCCAGCGCCAGCAGGAGGATGAACACACCCAGCATGACCCGTCGGTCGATCCGCCCTGTGGTCACCGTGACCAGTGGGGCCGAAACCGCGGCCAGGAACCCGGGCATGGTCATCATGAGACCAGCCATTCCGTCCGAGATGGTGAAACTCGAGCCGATCGAGGTGAGCAGGCCGATCGGTAGAATTTCGGTGGTGACGATGGAGAAGATCCCCAGCATCACCGAAATGACAGCCAGCCAGGAAACCAAGGGCGAGCTGTCTGATGGCGCGGGAGATTGGACAGAAGGGGTGGTTTTTGTGGACACGAATTCCGTCCTGAGGTGGGCTTCACATGCGGAGTGCGCCCCCTAGTCCAGCAGGAACAGGTGCCATTTTCTGGCAGGTTCCCGACACCAACAACCACTCCGCCATCAGCTTGAAATGGCCCAGATCCGCCGGCGCAGTCACATCATGCCGCGTAACTGCAGGTGAGAGGGATTTCGCAAGGTGGAGGACGCCGTGGACGGGGTGTCCGGTTACGCCCGCAGGGGGCTGGCCACGGCCTTGCGCAGTCTCTTCCGCGTGCCGGCCGCCAGCGCGCATCCGGAGACCACGGTGACATCGCTGCAGCCAGGCCCGGCGGCGACCGCGGTTACGGCGGCCGTCGGCCCCTGAGTTGGACAGCTGCAAACATCACATCGAATTTGAACCAGCCCTGCCTGCGCTACGGCTGGCCCGTGCCCAACTACGTGATGGGGAAATCAAAGTAGGTGTCTGGATAAGGTTCGCCTTTCAGTGTGTAATGCCACCACTCGCACTCGTAGGAGCTGAAACCGCAGTCTTCCATGATGGAACGCAGGTGTTCACGGTTTCGCGCTTCGACTTGCTCGATCCCCGTCGCGCCATGATGGGAGAGAGAATCCATCAGGTCGTGACCACCCCCCATGGAGGAAAGTTCGCCGGTGCCCAGGTGATACAGCGTCACGTCCACAGTGCTGCCCCGACTGTGGCCCGACATGGTGGCCACGTATCCCATCTCGAACATGTCGGATCTGTCGATGTTCGGATAGTGCCGAGGCTTCGTCCGGCCGTCCTCCGACTGCTGCGACCAGCGCACGAAGCAGTCCACGGCGCGTTGCGGACGGTAGCCGTCCCAGAGCAGCAGGCCGAAGCCGAGGGATCCCGCCTTTTCCTGCGCCATTTCCAGAGCCGCGCACAAGGCCTTCGTGCCGACGATACGATTCGCCAGGTAGCCGTCCACCGGCTTGCCGGTGAAATTGTCCCAGGTGGCGTACTTGGCGTCCCAGCGTATTCCGGGGACGAGCTCGTCCACGAAGACGAAGTCCTCGTTCATCGGAGCTTCCCCGTCCGTGCCAGCGACACCAGGCGGTCGATCACTTCAGCGAGCGGCAGATCTGCAGCCGCCATCATCCTCGGATAACGGCTGTACGAGGTCAAACCGGGAAAAGTATTGACCTCGTTGAGGACTACTTCGCCATCCTCCTTGAGGAACATGTCCACCCGCGACAGTCCCCGGCATCCCAGGGCGCGGAAGACGGCCTTCGCCTTCTCCTGGACGAGTGATCGCGACTCTTCCGAAATGTTGGCGGGAACGATGGCTACGGAGTTGTCGGATCCGGTCTCGGGCCGGTCCTCCTGATGGATCCTGAAGAAGCCGTGGGAGAGTGCGATGTGGTCCACCTGTCCCGCGATCAGGTCCAGCTCGTTCCCGAGGATGGCGCATCCGATCTCGCTGCCGGCGACGGCCTCTTCGATCAGCACTTTCGAGTCGTACTGCCGGGCGTTTTTCACCGCACTCAGCAGTTCCTCTTTCCCGGATACCTTGCTGACGCCGAAGGACGACCCCGAACGGGCCGGCTTCACGAAGACAGGATAGGTGATCCGGTCGGGATCGATGTTCTCGTCCGCCGTGACGGTCCAGAAATTCGGCGTGGCGATTCCCGCGCTTTTGGCGACGAGGTAGGCGAGGGACTTGTCCATGCACAGCGCGGAACTCTGGATGTCGCAGCCGATGTAGGGGATGCCGGAGAGCTCGAGGAGACCCTGAATCGCGCCGTCCTCGCCGAGCTTGCCGTGCAGCACCGGCAGCACAACATCCAGGGCGATCGTCTGGTACCGCCCCTGGTCCAGGACGAGCAGTCCGCGGACGCTCCGGTCCGGTGACAGCACGGCCGGGCGGCAGTTGCCCTTCTCCCAGTCCCCGTCAGGCCCGTCGCAGAGCCTCCAGTCACCGCTCTGCGTGATCCCGATGTAGAACGGCTCGTACTTCTCGACGTCGAGATTCCGCGAGACCTCTCGCGCGGACTTGACGGAAACAGGGTGTTCCTCGGAGCAGCCGCCGAATATGATGCCGACCTTTAACCTAGCCATGCTGATGCCTTCTTTCGAATTTCAGGCAATTGGTGATGGAGTTTTCGACTGTGTCGCTCAGCGCGTGGTCCGTGTAATACGCGGTGTGCGGAGTCATGAGCGCGTTCGGCATCTCCTGCAGCCGCAGCAACGCCTTGCTTTCGATGTGCTTGTTGCGGCAGTCGGCGTAGAAGATTCCTTCTTCTCTTTCGATGACATCCAGCGCGGCACCGCCCAATCGGCCGCTTTCCAGTGCAGAAACGAGAGCCTCGGTGTCGATCAGGGAACCGCGTCCGGTATTGATGATGAAAGCGCCGTGTTTCATCTGCTCGATCCGTTGACGGTCAAGGAGATGATGCGTATCCGTGGTAAGCGGTGTGTGGAGCGTCACGATGTCGCTCAGCCGCAGCAACTCATTGAGGGAAACGTAGTCGGCAGCCGTTTTGGGGTGACGGTCGTAGGCAAGTATTCGTCCGCCGAAACCTCGCAGCCTTTCCATGACTGCCGTGCCGATGCGTCCTGTTCCGGCGACCCCTATGGTCAGGTCGCGCAGTTCCTTTCCGCGCACCTCGTTCAGCCGGTAATCGTGGCGGTCCGAGCGGCGGACCGTGGCTTTCGCGTTCCGTACCGCCATCAGCATCAGCATCAGCGTGTAGTCGGCCACACTGTCGGGTGAGTAGGCGACATTTTCGACGGAAATTCCGACGCTTGTCGCATATTCCACATCGATGTGGTTGTAGCCGATGCTCCGTGTGGAGATGTACGTTACGCCGGCTCGACTGAGGGCGAGAAGTGTGGGATTGGCGATCCGGGTCTTATGGCCTACGCTGATGCACCGATTTCCGGAGGCCAGTTCGGTATTGGCTTCGGATACCGCCGCATCCGTGGTGATGGTTGTGACACCGAAGCGGGGTGCCATCTCCTGGAACAGAGCAGCCTCGTCCTGCCCGCATCCGTAGACAGTGATACCCGTCGCCGGGACGGCCGAGGAGGACGAGGTCGCCGACGATCGGGGGCGGCCGGCCGCATTTCGGGCTGGTTCGCTGTAGGTCATGCCTACAGCCAAGGTGACGGGGTGTTACCGGAGCGTATGCGGTTTTCGATACGCCGACGATATGCAACAGGCCGGTAGCGTCGAGCACATGGCCACGTTGATCGTTCATCCGATTTCGCTTTTCCCACGCCCGTCCTCCGAGACCCGCGAGGCCTCGGCATGATCCCGCTCAGTCTCGGTGAGATCGCTGCGGTCGTCGGCGGGACGATCTCGGGCGACGGCTCCGTGACGGTGACCGCGCCGGCCGTGCTCGACGGCCGGCACGCCGAACAGGGCAGCCTCTTCGTCGCCTTCGCCGGCGAGCACGTCGACGGCCACAACTACGCCGAGCAGGCAGGCCGGGCCGGCGCCGTGGCGGTGCTCGGCTCCCGGCCCACGCCGCTGCCCACCGTCGTCGTCCAGGACGCCCAAGCCGCACTGCAGGCGCTCGCTGCCCACGTCGTGGGCCGGCTGCGCGACGGGCTGACCGTTGTCGGGCTGACCGGCTCGCAGGGCAAGACCAGTACCAAGGACCTGCTGGCGGCTGTGCTGTCGAGCGCCGGGCCGACGATCGCCACGATCGGCTCGTTCAACAACGAGCTCGGTGTGCCGCTCACCATGCTGCGCGCCAACGCGGCCACCCGGTTCCTCGTCCTGGAGATGGGAGCCCGCCATGTCGGCGACATCGCCGAACTCACCGGCCTGGTCGCGCCCGACATCGGCGTCGTCCTCAACGTCGGCCAGGCCCACATCGGCAAGTTCGGGTCGCGCGAGGCCATCGCCAAGGCCAAGGGCGAGATGGTGCGGGGGCTGGCGCCCGGCGGCACCGCCGTACTCAACTCCGACGATCCCCGGGTGGTCGCGATGCGCTCGCTCGCCGACGGTCCCGTGCTGACCTTTGGCCGGACGGTCCACGCCGACGTGCGGATGCTCGACCTGGCCCTTGACCGCCTCGGCCGGCCGTCCTTCAGGCTGCGGACCGTCGCCGCCTCGGCTTCCTTTGTGCTGCCGCTCGTGGGCGCCCACCAGGCGCTCAACGCGTCGGCTGCCGCAGCGGCGGGGCTGGCGGCCGGCGTTCCCCTCGACATGGCCACGGCGGCGCTGGCCACCGCCTCGCTGTCGAAGTGGCGTATGGAGCTGCGCGACCTCGCCGGCAACGCGACGCTGCTCGACGACTCCTACAACGCCAACCCCGACTCGACTCGCGCCGCCCTGGACGCGCTGGCGGCGATCGAGGGCGGGCGCCGCATAGCTGTCCTCGGCGAGATGCTCGAGCTCGGCGACGACAGCGAGGCTGATCACCGCGCCGTCGGGGAGTACGCCGCATCCCGAGCCGACGTAGTGGCCGCTGTCGGCCAGGCCGCCCGGCCGATCGCCGACGGCGTGGGAGAGCGGGCGGTGGTGCTGGCCGACAACGACGCGGCCATCGACTGGCTGCGCGGCCACCTCGCCGCCGGCGATGTGGTGCTCGTCAAGGCCTCCCGCGGGGCGCGCCTCGACCTGGTCGCCGCCGCGCTCGCCTGAGTCACTCGTACGCGGACACCAGGCCGAGGCCGCGGCCGGTGTCCTTGGCCGCCGGCACCAGGCCGGGCGTCCGGTCGGCGGCCGCGCACACGTGGTCGCGGCCGCCGACCAGCGTGAGAGTCGGGCTCATCGCCCGCGCCGCTTCATATAGAGATCGAAGGCCCGATAGACCATCGGCCGCAGCGGCAGGTCCCACTCGCCGACGTACCGCACCGCCTGACCGCCGGTGCCGACCTTGAACTGGACCAGTCCGGCGTACGGGTCGTCGGCGTCGAGGGTGGGGGTGATGCCACGCAGGTCATAGATGTCGCAGCCGGCCGCCAGCGAGTCGCGGATCATCGCCCACTGGCAGGCGTTGGAGCCTCGCACCTCGCGCTTCTCGGTGGAGGAGGCGCCGTAGGAGTACCACGCGTGGGCGCCTACGCGAACCAGGACGGTGGCGGCGACCAGGTCGCCCTGGTGGCGGGCCAGGTAGAGCCTGATCCGCTCGGGGTCCTCGGCGGTCAGCGCCGCGAACATGGTCTCGAAGTAGCGCAGCGGCCGGGGTGTGAAACGGTCGCGCTCGGCCGTGTGGACATAGAGGTCGTGAAACGCCTTCAGGTCCTCGCCGACCCTGACCTCGACTCCCTCCTTGGCCGCCTTCTTGATGTTGCGGCGCCAGAGCTGGTTCATACCCCTGAGCAGGTCGTCCTCGGTTTTGCCGGCCAGCGGAATCTCGTACTTGAACTGTGGATGCCCAACCCCGAAGCCGTCCTTGGGGCTCTGCGGCAGCCAGCCGGCGTTCCTGAGCCGACTGGTCACGCGGGCACCGACCGGGTCGGCCCACTGACTCCGCAGCTCGGTGAGCCGCTGGATGCCCTGGTCGGCTATGCCCTCCTTGACCTGGGCGGCGCTCCAGGTGTCCGTGCACACCGGCGGGCCGAGCCGGATCGCGAACGCACCGTGTGCCTTGAGATGTGCCGCCAGCGGATCGAGCCACGCGTCGATCTCGCCGGCCCAGTCGATGACCGGGCCCTCGGGCAGATAGGCAAGCGTGAAGCGGTCGAGTCGCGGCACTGGACGGTGCAGGACAAGCCCTGCACCGACCAGCCGCCGACCGTCGAACCAGCCGAGGGACTCGCTGCGCCACTCGGTCTTGACACGGCCCCATGCCGGGGTCTGGAGGAAACTGACCGACCGCTGTGTCCGCACGAACGCCAAGTGCTCGGCGGCGCTGATCGGCCCGACGGTCAGACTCCCGCCCGCGGCCCTGGCCCCTCGGTGGTGCGTGGTTCGGCTCACTGGTCCGCCATCCTCACGTCGGCGCTCACGGACGGGATGCTGACGCACCTGGGGTACCACCGGATCTGGGCTGCTGTTCGCGCTGGTTCGCTGTAGGACATGCCTCCAGTCAAGGCAGCGTGGTGTTGCCGGCACGTATGGGGTTTTCGATACACCGACGATATGTTCCGGGGCAACGCCTCACGAACCCCCATGACTTGGGTCGATGCCGGTGAAGTGGGCGGGGACACCGAGGGCGCGTATGGCCTTGGCTTCGGCGATCTGGTCCAGCGGCGAGTTCGGATCGACGTTGCCGGGACGCGCCTTGATCTGCGACAGCAGATCCTGCGGGAGGCGCGGGACGGATCCGGCGGCTTTGCGCGGTGTCACCAGTTGATGCCGGCTGCCACCGGCAGGTGGTCGCTGCCGGTGGCCGACAGGACCCGGGAACTCTCCGGCTTCACTCCGCGGACCAGGATCTGGTCGATCCGCGCCACCGGGAACGTCGCCGGCCAGGTGAAGCCGAAGCCGTCCCCGGCCTGCATCTGGGCCGAGCGCAGCTGCGAGGTGATGCCGTCGAGCGCGCGGTCGTCCATGGTGCCGTTCAGGTCGCCGAGCAGCACCACCCGCTTGCTCCGCTCGGCGGCGAGGGCCTCGCCGAGCGCCTGCGCGTTGCGGTCCCGGCTGTCCGTCCAGAAGCCGCCCCTGGGCATCAGCCGTACGGATCCCAGGTGGGCCACGTACACCGCCAGCGGACCCTGGTTGGTGGCAACCGTGGTGCGCAGCGCCCGGTTGGAGGCCAGCTTGACGTCGGCCGGCTTGGTGGCCCCCAGCGGCCCAACGTCGATCTGGGTGTCGACCGGCCGGGTGTCCGACAGCGGCAGCTTGCTCCACAGCCCGACCGTGCCCTGCACCGTGTGGTACGGGTACGTCTTCGCCAGTTCCTTCTCGTACGTGCCCCGGGCCTGCTCGGTCAGCTCCACCAGGGCCAGCACGTCCGCCCCGGAGGCGGCCAGGTCGCGGGCGGTACCGGCCGGGTCGGGATTGCCCGCGTCGACGTTGTGTTCGGCCACGGTGAGGTCGCCGCCCGGCCGGGACTTGTCGACGAGCAGGTGGCCGAAGAGGTTCACCCACACCACGGCCGGCAGCAGCAGTGCAACCACCGCGGAGACGGAACGGCGCCACAGCGCCCCGATCAGCAGGACGGGTATGCAAAGGCCGAACCACGGCAGGAAGGTCTCCACCAGGCTGCGCAGGCCCCCGCGGTCCGTGATCCCCGGGTGCAGCAGCAGGATCAGGGCGAGCAGCAGCGCCAGAGCCGCGAGCACCAGACCGCGCTTCCAGGGGCCGGGCCGGGAGGCGGCGCGTATCGCCCGGCGGATGCGCGCGCGCCGGACCGGCCGGCCGGTACCGGCGCCGGTGTCCGGGCGGCCGGCGCCGTCCTGCCCGGTCTCCGCCGTGCCCAGCTGAGTCATCGTCCGTCCTTGCTTGCCGTTCGCGGTTGCTGCCCGTACGAAGAGTGAGGTCGACGGATGGCGTGCTGATGGTGCGGTGTGAAGCATGCCGCCAGTCAAAACAGCACGATGTTGCCGACACATATGCGGTTTTCGATACGCCGACGATATGCGCCAACTCGTAGCATCAACAGCATGCGTGTGTTGGTTGTCGAGGACGAACCCTATATGGCGGAAGCCATCCGTGACGGCCTGCGCCTGGAGGCGATCGCGGCCGATATCGCAGGTGACGGCGACACCGCTCTGGAGATGCTGAGCATCAACACCTACGACATCGCCGTCCTGGACCGCGACATTCCCGGACCCTCCGGTGACGAGATCGCCAAACGCATCGTCACCTCAGGAAGCGGCATGCCGATCCTCATGCTCACCGCGGCCGACCGTCTCGACGACAAGGCCTCCGGGTTCGGACTCGGCGCCGACGACTACCTCACGAAGCCTTTCGAGCTGCAGGAGCTCGTGCTCAGGCTCCGAGCACTCGACCGCAGGCGTGCGCACACCAGGCCGCCCGTGTGGGAGATCGCGGGCCTGCGCCTGGATCCGTTCCGCAGAGAGGTCTACCGGGACGGCCGCTATGTGGCGCTCACCCGCAAACAGTTCGCGGTGCTCGAGGTCCTCGTCGCCGCGGAAGGCGGTGTCGTCAGTGCCGAGGAACTCCTGGAACGTGCGTGGGACGAGAACGCGGACCCGTTCACCAACGCCGTGCGCATCACCGTCTCGGCGCTGCGCAAACGGCTCGGCGAACCCTGGCTCATCGCCACCGTGCCCGGCGTCGGCTACCGCATCGACACAGCACCCGGCACCGGACGTGAGGGAGCGGACCGTGGGTAGGGAACCTGGTCTGAGCGTTCGCCTCAAACTCACTCTCAGCTACGCCGGGTTCCTCGTGGTCGCGGGCGCCTTGCTGCTTGCCGCCGTGTGGGTGTTCCTTCTGCGGGGAAGGTCGAACCGCCTTGACATCCCCGATCGGTCCGACTTCCTGCGCGTCTTCGACCCGAGCAATTTTGGCCCGGTCGTCTTCGTCCCGGCGGGGATCCTGGTGCTGGCGTTCTTGCTGGTGTTCGGTCTCGTGGGCGGGTGGATTCTGGCCGGCCGGATGCTCACCCCGCTGATTCGCATCACCGACGCCACCCGCAGGGTGGCGAACGGGCCGCTTTCCTACCGGATCCGCCTGCCGGGCCGCCGCGATGAGTTCCGCGAACTCGCCGACGCCTTCGACATGATGCTCGCGCGGCTCGAAGCACACGTCGCCGAACAGCAGAGATTCGCAGCGAACGCCTCCCACGAGCTGCGCACCCCGCTGTCGGTCTCGAAGTCACTGCTCGACGTGGCCCGCGCAGATCCGAGCCGCGCCACCGACCCACTCATCGACCGCCTCCACGCCGTCAACACCCGGGCCATCGACCTGACCGAAGCATTGCTCCTGCTCAGCCGCGCCGACCGGCGGCCCCTCATCCGAGAACACGTCGACCTGTCCCTCATGGCGGAAGAAGCCACCGAAACACTCCTCTCCCTCGCGGAAAGGCACGACGTCACCCTTGAGACCGACGGCGACATCGCCCCCGTGGTCGGATCGCCGGCGCTCCTGCTGCAGCTGACCACGAACCTCGTGCACAACGCGATCGTCCACAACCTGCCGGAACACGGCAGCGTGTGGGTGACCACGGGGGTCCGCCCCAAGACAGTGGTGCTCACTGTCGAGAACACCGGCGAGCCGATCACCCCGGAGTTGGTCTCGACACTCACCGAGCCGTTCCAGCGCGGCACCGAGCGCGTACGCACCGACCACGCGGGCGTCGGCCTAGGGCTGGCAATCGTCAAGACCATCACCCACACACACGACGGAACCCTCACCCTCACCCCGCGCCCCGCCGGCGGGCTCCGCGTCACGGTGGAACTGCCCACAGCGTCCCCACACCATGGCAGTGGTACGCCGCCACGACCATGGTCGGCGCTGCCCAGACCTGACCGGCACAGGACATCCCCTCACGACTGACGCAACGCCGCGGTGGACGCAGTGGCGTCGATCTCCCACGCATGGAAGGGTCTGGCGGCTCGCGTCCGCCGGTTCCTTGATGCCAGGCGGTTCTGTGTATCGCGAGCGTATCGAAAATCGCATGCGTCCGCGTCGGCGACGAGTGCGGTCGGGTGTTGCGCTCCAGTAGCGGAAAGTTGTCACGGTAGCGGTGGGCCCAGCGTGATGCTGTGGCAGGCGCGCACTGAGGAGCGTTCGGCGGCGCGCCGCACGGATCATCGTTCGATGACGATCAGTCGTGCCAACCGTTCGCGGCTGGCCGGGGTAAGGGGCGTGTGCGGTGAGGCATGCACCACTTCCGATCAGGTGAACAGCGGTGCCGCCATCCAGATTGCAACTCCGATCAGGGTGGCGGCGAACAAGTAATCGATCCATCGCTTCGACCGTTCACTGCGGAAAAGGGCGGTGAGGGCCCGGCCGCCGAGTGCCCAGACGATGAAGGCGGCGAGGTTGTTCAGGGTGAAGACAACCGTGATGACCAGCACTGTGGCGATGTCGTCGTTGGCGGACGGCGTGAGGAACTGCGTGAACATCACCGCGATGATGTAGTACGCCTTGGGGTTCAGTAGCAGGACTATCGCGCCGGCCCAGAACCCGATCCGCTGCTTTCCGACCGGTGCGGCATCCGCCGCGTCCTGTGCCTCCGCCCGACCGGCACGGATGAACGTCACCGCCAGCCACAGCACGTAGAGGCTCCCGACCGCGCTGAGAAGCTTCGCGAGCAAGGGATGCTCGAGGATGGTGGCACCCATCCCGATCCCGATCGCCGCGGTCACAACGAGGGTCGTGACATGGTATCCGGCGAGTGCAGGCTTAGCGGCGCGCAGTCCCTTCGATGCACCGATCGCCGCGAAGAACGCGTTTCCAGGGCCCGGACTGTACGCGAGCGGGAACAAGAAGATCAGGAGCGCGATCAACGTGTCCGCGCTCATGGCTGGTGTCAGAGGGGTCGAGATGTCCACGTACCGAGTTTCTGGAACGACCCTCGCTCGTGCTGGCGGATAACAGACATCACGATGTGGCTGAACGTCCACCGCCTACCGCTCACAACGTGTCGGGGAAGAACGACTAGTGGCTCTGCTCCATAGGTCGACTCGGAAGCACTCCCGAAAGTTTTGCTTTTGTGAAATCCTGTCAAATTATTGGACTAATGTCCGGCATCATGATCAACAAGGCGCAACCCAGCCGGACAGCTCTCATGTCGGCCGCAGCACGCGCAGCACACCTCCTCGTCGACGAGACTCCCTCGATCTTCGCCGACACCCTGGCGCAGACCTTCCTGGGGGAGCGTGCTGAAGAACTCCTCGGCTACCACCAGTCCTATGGCGAGCACCCAGTCCTGTCCGGCGCGCGGACGACGACCGTTGCTCGCCCTGTACCGCAGCGGACGGGCCGCGGACGCCCTGACCCACTACCGGCACGTGCGGGAGCAGCTGGCCGAGGAACTGGGGGTCGACCCCGGAGCGTTCCTGCGCCAGCTGCACCAGCGGATCCTCACCTCTGATCCGGTACTCGCCCTCGCCGCCCCACAGCCGGCCCTCCCCGCCGTGGCCGACGTTCCGACACCTCGCCAGCTGTCCGCCTGCCCGCGCTGGTTCACCGGCCGGGATGAGCAGCTCGCGGAACTCGACAAAGCACTGGACGTGTCGGACCCACCGGGCCGGTCGGTGCCGATCTTCACGATCGGAGGCATCGGCGGAATCGGCAAGACCCGCTTGGTCCTGCACTGGTTCCACCAGAACCTCGACCGCTTCCCGGACGGTCAGTTGTACGTGGACCTGCGCGGCTTCGACCCGTCGGGGGAGCCGCCCGTCGCACCCGCCGTCGCGGTCCGCGCCTTCCTCGCCGCCCTGGGTGTGGCTTCGTCCCGCTGGACGTACAGGCGCAGGTCGGGCCCTACCGGAGCCTGGTCCAGGGACGGCGCATGCTGATCGTGTTGGACAACGCCGCCGACGCCGAGCAGGTGGCCGCAGTGCTCCCAGGCAGTGCCACCTGCACGGGATGCGCGCGAACACGAGGACCGCATCGTGCCCGCCCACATCAAGGGTCCCGCCGACAAGCTGCTCAAGGTTGGCGAGACCGTGAACCTCTGGGACCACCAGCCAGAGGCCAGCCGACCGCTGCTTTGCGCCAGGCCGGCAACGGCCCCACCGCGGCCGACTTCGTGGACATCACCAATCGCGTTGGCGTACCCGTTGCCGTAGTGGACGCGCGAGTTGGCGGCGACGCCGTTGCCGCGCATGCCGTTGCGGCCGAGTTCGTTCTTGTAGAAGTCCCAGGTCACGGCGGCGGCGTAGTGGGCGTCGGCCGCGGCGGTCTCGCGATGGGAGGGGAGGCCGTTGCCCCAGATGTCGGTGGCGTTCGTGAACAGCGTGCCGGTGCCGGACGTACCGCCGTTGAGGTCATACGTCTTGGAGCCGCCGCGCGAGGTGTCGGTGAGGGTGTACGAGGGGGAGGTGCCGAGGGTCACCTGACCGCTGTACATGGTGTTGCCGACGCCGGTTTCGATGGCCTCGTAGGAGAACAGCTCCTTGCCGTTGTCGGCGTCGGTGATGACGTGGCGGCGGCTCGGGGTGCCGTCGGCCTGGGTTCCGGTGAGCACGGTCTCCCAGGCGAGGACGGGCTTGCCGGTGGCGGCCCAGATGACCTTGCGGACGTCGTCCGCCTTGGCGGACTTGGCGGCAGAGGAGGCGACGGCGGACTTGCCCGCGGTGGCGGCGGCGATGGCCGGGGTCGTGCCGGGGACCGATATCGGGGCGTCGGTCGCCTTGGTGGTGGAGCGGGCGCCGTTCTTCTTCTGGTGTACGACGAGGTCGCCGCCGAGGACCGGCAGGCCGGCGTAGGCCTCGCGCTGGGCGTCGGCCGTGGCGGATCCGGGCTGGATGCCGACCACGGCCATGGCGGCGGATGCGATCAGGGCGGCGGCGCGGACGGTGGTGCGGCGGCGCGGACGGTGGTGCGGCGGTGCGCGGAGTGCTGGCGGGTCACGCGGGCTCCTTCGCTGCGAAGCGGGGTGTGGGGGGCGTTGTCGTGGGGGGGGGGGGGCTGGCTGAGAGCGTGCCAGCGAGTCGCACTGATTGACAGGTCTACATCAAGACTTTGACTGACGGTCGCGCGAAGGGCAGTCAACTCCCCCCTGTGCAGGCGAAGGTCCGCGCTCTGACAGGCAGGACATCGCAGCCGGATCTCGCCAGGCTCGACGCCTTCGTGTGGTGGCGCCTCATCCGCATGCTGAGGGAGCGTCACCGGTGGAGCTGGGGCAAGGTCCGACGCCGGTTCGGCTATGTCGGCGGACGATGCCTGCCGGAGGCCTGCTGCCCTCGTCCGGTGTCGCCTGGCGTCAGGTCACCAGTCGCCACCGCCGAAGTCGCCCCCGCCGTCAGAGCCGAAGTCCCCGAATCCGCCCCCGAAGTCCGAGGCGTTGAAGTCTGCGCCGGAGGACTCGCCGCCATCCGGCAGGTCGGGGGCGCTCAGGGAGCCGTCGCGGCCGTCGGCGAAGGCCGAGGGCGCGCTGAGCAGGCTGCCGAGCAGGGTGCCAGCGAGCAGGCCGCCGACCACACCGCCGGCGCCGCCGAAGTAGCCGCCTGCCCAGGGGGCGTAGGCCGGGCCGGCGTTCCAGTACGGCTGGGGGCCCTGATCGGTGGGTACCATGCGCGTCAGCGGCTGTCCGCCCTGACTCACCGCCAGCGCGTCCCCGGCACAGGCGGGCACCATGCGCAGCACCCCGCCTGGCGGGCACCAGTTCACATCGCTGACCGACGGGCCGTGGCGGGGGTCGAAGAAGCACGGGACGCGCCGCTGTGGCAGAGGCGCGCCGGTGCGCCGGGCAGCGAGGACGGCCAGCGCGAAACGGCCCTCGGCGAGGGTCCCGGTGATCGGCTGCACATCCTGCGGACGGATTGCCGCGGCCATTTGCTGTTTGGCGCGGTCGTAGGCGTCCAGGGCGTGGGTGTAGTCGTCGCGCATCACGTCCGTGGCGCCGGGCTCGGACGGCTGGAAGTCGAGGCGGTCCAGTTCCTCGCCGAAGGCGGTGATGTCCTCGTCCACCACCACGCGCAGGGCCTCCAGTTCGGCCCGCTCGCGCTCCGCCCGCTTCTTCCGTGCCCGGCGGTACAGCGCATATCCACTTCCGGCCGCACCGGCAACGACCAGTCCGCCGACCAGCATGCCGGTGGCCGAACTTCCGTTCTCGGAATCGTCCCAGGAGGCGGGGGAGTGACCCGTGGCCTGCTTCAGCGCCTGGTCCACGAACGCGTTCACCTCGGCGGAGGCGTCGGATGAGTACGAGCGCCTCACCGCGCCCTTGAGGTTGTCGACCGCGTTCTTCGGCATCACCTGTCGGTCGGCGCCCGCGTTGAACCCGGTGCCGAGCCGGACCGCGTACACACCGGTGATGCCAGTCAAGGAGCGCAGGTCTCGCAGCACCGTAGCCTGCGGGTACTCGGACGCCTCGGGTAGTACCGCGACGAAGACCGGCTTGTCCGCCTTCTTGATCTTCTTGGCGAGCTCGTCGGCCTCCGCCTTCGGCAACTCGCCATTGACCCGGGGATCGACGTAGACCGGTCCTTTTCGGAACGCGTCCGCGACGGCGGCGGGGCCGGTTTCGGCGGCCGATGCGCTGGCGATCGGCAGGGTGAGCGTGACCGCCGCTGTCACGGCCAGCGCGGCCAGCGGCCGGACCAGTTGGCGGGTCCGTGTGGAAGGGGAGAGCAAGGGAACCTCCTGGTTCACCGAGGCGGCAATGTAAATACTTTACCTAATGCGCAAGTGTGCAATCTCTCCAGAGTGGCGGCTGGGACCGGTGGGCTCGCATGTTGATGTGTCGTGTATTCGCCGGGACTTCACGGCGTTGGTCACACTGAGTAGCCGATTCAGGGTGGCTTTCCGCGGGTCAGGTTGGGACGATGCGGGGATGGCGAGTGATCTGGCGGGGCCGTCGGCTTCGGAGTTGGCAGAGGTCATGCGCGCTGCGCTCATGCACGCTCAGTGGGATCCGGGCGGTGAGCCGGCGGTCGCGGTTGATGTGCTGGGCGCCTTGGTCGAAGGTGTGTGTGGTCCGGTCGCTTCGGTGACGGTCGGGCAGATCGTCTTCAACTCGGAGGTTCTGGGGACGGTGTACTTGTTCTGTGCCTCGCTGAACAAGGCCCTTGATCGGAATCACCCGGCGCGGCTACCCGCTGACCGCGGTTTGTCGATTGCGGAGCATCTCGCCTCCGTGCAGCCCTTGCTGCCCGGATTTCATCGGCGGCAACAGGAGGTACTCCAGCTGCTGGACCAGGAGTTTCCACCACACAACTGATCTCGCAAGCGTGCGGAGTGGCGACACCAGAGTCCAAACGCACTCACCGTGTGTGGCCGCCGGGTGCGTATCGGCTCCAGGTTCCTCCGGCTTCGCTGACCAGGCGGGTGGCTGTCTTGTGAGAAGGCGCCGATCCAGGCAGGTCACAGGTGGCATGTCGAAAGGACCCGCGCCTGGCAGAACGCCTTTTACCGCCTCACCCGCTGCTACGAGCGCCGGGCGACTGTCATCGACGCCTTCTAGTAGCCGCCGGACGGCAGGGTCAGCACGAACACCGTGCCGTACCGGCGACGGATACCGCCCACGCTCGCCGCCGGAGGCTCGCACACGAACCGGTTGGCGTTCGCTGGTCGTTCGGGCTCGGAAACCGGCGAGTCTGGCTGACCGCCGGTCAAAGTGTGACTGACATGAGTAAGGTCGCACCGGCCGTCCTCGCGGGCCGTGTTGCGGGTAAAAAGGGGATAACGGAACAGGGGCTGCGTCCCCGCGTCGAGGATCCGGCTGATGGTCTCGGCTGACGGCAGCGGGGAACTGTAGTAGGCCGTCAAACGCATCCAGCAGGACACCCGGCGGGCGGGCCTTACCGGAGTGAACAGATTCCAGCCGACCATTCCGCGGGCGTAGTAATCCTCGATGACCAGGAGACGTAACACCAGCGGTGTGCTCTCCGCGTATGTGTGGGCGATGGCACGCAGCCGGGCCTCGGCAGCCTGCCGAGCCTGCCGGGCGGTGTCACTGTCTGCGAGTCGGCGGGCTCCGCGGCTGCTGGTCGAGCCAAGGAGCGTCCACACACGGGCCGCAACATTGAACGTGCCAAGGATCGGCCACGTCATAGCACGCAGCACGAGTATCTTCACCGGGCGCCGGGTCATAAGGACCGCTGTGTGCTGGTGGGCATGAGCCTGACTTGCAGAAGCGAGGAGCCGGTCGTAACGGCGGACTGGACGGCCACCCACAGGAGGGCTTCCCACGGGCCGGGGGTCGACTCCACGAGGCGTCCTGCGGTCATCGTGGCCCACACGTAGGCGCTGATGGTGATCGCCAAATGATTGCCGTGGACTTTGGCCCGTCTGAGGCCGACCCATAGGGCGAGGGGTTGGAAGGCGATGCCTGCCGCGTTGGCGGCCAGGTAATAGGGGACACCCGCGAGAGGGTTGCGTGCGCTGTCGGCTTCGGTGGCGTGGTCGATCAGGGAGTACATGCTGCGGAACAGCCACCATGCGGCGAGCGTGGCTGCGGCAGCCACGGAAGTTGCTTTCACAGCCCGCACCAGATACGTCATGAACACGATCGTCTTCCCGCCGGCTGATCGCCTGATATCCGTACTGCTACTCAACTTGGGAGAGCATGCTGGGGCTCCGCGTCGCAGGCGGCCTGTATGGGGTGACACCGTCAGCCCGTGGCGTGAAGCGGGTGGAGGGTGAAGGAGCCGTGCGCAGCCAGTCTTTCGAGGAAGCCGATGGGGTCCACCACCTGATCGAGGTGGAACACGCCCGGCTGCAGGCTCGGGAGGCAAGTGACGGCGAGTGCAGCAGCCAGACCAGTGGCGCGGCTCTGGTCACGGCCGCTGAAGGCGATGGCCGCGTCCTCGGTGTGAACGGTGACGGCGAACCCGTCTCCCCCGAGGTGTGCTCTGTCGAGTGCTGCCAGCAGGAGGCGGCGGACGCCGGGGCGGCGCAGGAACCGGGCTACGGCGGGCTGCCCGGCGGTGTGGAGGAGGCCGGTGACCAGGCGCGAGTCCAGGCACAGGCCGGTGGCTGCGGTTGCGGCGCCGGTGGTGGCGGGCAGGGTGTACTGGTCGGAGAAGGGAAAGTGATGGACCGTCCGCCGGCCGTACGGCGCCGGGAAGTCGGCGGCCCAGGAGCCGTGAAGGCTTCCCAGGCCGTCAAGGGTCCATTCCAACGCGGCCGGGCCGTGTTGGTCGCCGCATCCGAGGAGTGCGCTGATGCGCAGGTCGGCGCCGTGCTGCTGGTCGGTGAGGTGACGGGCCAGCAGGTTGCTGACTCCGGGTAGAAGTCCGACGCTGAGGACGGCGGTGGCGCCGGTGCGGCGAGCGGTCGGGTCCAGCGGTTCGATCGCGTCCAGGACGTGATGGGAGGCGGATACATCCAGGTAGTGGATGCCGCGTTCCAGGCAGGCTTGGGCGATCCGGGCGTTGTTGCGGGCCGCGCACATCACGACGGTGTCGACGTCCGGCGGAAGATCGTCCATGGCGTCGGGGTCGGCCGCGTCGAGGCGCAGGGCGACGGTGCCGGTGATGGGGGCGGCGCGTTCGGGGCGGCGTCCGGCGGTCAGGACGGTGGCGTCGGGCAAGAGGCCGGTGAGCGCTGTGGCCGTGTGTTGGCCGACAGCTCCGTAGCCTCCGATGATGAGGATGGTGGTCATCGGGCTTCTCCGTCGGCGGCCTGGCTGCCGGTGGCGGTGGGGCCGGGGGTTGTGTGCTGCCGTCTGGTCGGCGGCGTAGGGGCCCGCCGGTTCGGGTCGGAGCCGGTCGCGGTGGCCCGGTCGCGCGGCAGCATGGTCAAAGCGGTGATCGTGCCCACGGCTGCCAAGACGGCCGCTCCGGCGGGTCCGAGGCGCAGACCGCCGGAGGGTGCGTGTGGTTCGGGGGGCCCACCGTGGGATGCGGTCCAGTGGGTCGCGAGCAGGTTTGACGTGAGCAGGAGCAGGAGCAGGACGGGCAAGCTGCCCGATCCCGAAGTTTTCATAGTCACACTACAAGAAGATATTTGTAGTGCCGCTATAATCAAGGGCGTGAGAGCCGAGTCACAGCGCAAGGACCCCGCGGGCGGGAACAGCACGACGGCCGACGGCCGCACCGCACGGTCGCGGGCCACCCGAGCCCGCATCCTGGCCGCCGCCGCCGACCTGTTCACCGCCCACGGCTATACCGCCACCAGCATCGGCGCCATCGCCGCCGCGGCCGGAGTCGGTGAACAGACCGTCTACTACGCCTTCAAGACCAAGAGGGCCGTCCTGGCCGTCGCCCTGGATCAGGCCGTCGCGGGCGACGATCAGCCCGTCCCCACCCTGGAGCGCTCCTGGGCGAAGACGGTGATCGCCGAACTCGACCCGCGCCGGCAGCTGGAACTCCAGGTCGCGGGGGCCGGTGACATCCTCAGTCGCACGGCGCCGCTGCTGGACGTGGTGCGCAGCGCCGCACCTACCGACCCAGACCTGAACCGGCTGTGGCGTACCAACCTGGAGCAGCGGCTGACGGTTCAGCGTGCCTTCGCCGAGGCACTGGTCCGCAAGACCGCCCTACAGGAAGGGCTCACCCTGGATGCCGCTGCGGACATCGCACTGGCGACCCTGTCGCCGGAGACCTACACGTTGCTGGTGTCCGAACGCCACTGGACCCACCAGGCGTGGCAGGGCTGGGCCGAGCATGCGCTGACGAGTCAGCTCCTGCCGACCGCCTGAACCACGGCGTTTCCCGGCGATCGGCTCTCGCGGGATGCGGGCTCCTCATACCCGTCGGCCGATTTCCCGGACGCTGCCCGGCGTACGTTGAGCCGAGACCTGTGGATCGGCCCCGGGCGGGACTGGCAAGTACCGCACAATCCCCGTTCACTCGGGGTCGGTGAGGTCCCGGAAGCCCTTCACCGTGTCTCCGTACGAGATCGGCTGGCAGTGTCGGCCGGGGGCCGGGGGCCGGGGGCCGGGGGCCGGGGGCCGGGGGCCGGGGGCGAGGCACAACGGTGACCAGCCCCAGGTCGAGGCGCTTGTTCATGTCCAGGCGGAAGGTGCCGTATGGGTTGACGGTGGACCAGAACAGCGGGATCAATCCGCGCCGGTCCTCGTCGCCGAGCTTCTTCGCCCAAGCCGGTTCGACCAGGACCTGCTGAAACCAGCAGGATGTTGACGTAGACGAGTGCGGACTGGAGCAGGTGCAGGGCGAGCATCGATGTTTCGGCGTGCTCCCTGTCCGGGCCGGTCAGGGCACCGTCCTTGCCGTAGTGGAGCACAGGTTCGCACTGTTCCACTTCTCCACGACCTGGAGCTCGCCGTGGATCTCGCGGCGCAGATCGCTCGATCCCGCAGATCGCAGTGATCTTCTCGTCTCGAAAGGGGTCGACGAGACCACGGACCACGGCTGCCAGCGCTTCGGGTCACGGAAGATAGCCCAAACGTCCGCGTGGCCGTTGATCCATTGGAAGTGCTCGAGTGCGAGAGCGCGGGCGGTTGTGACCATGAACGGGAGTGTTCAGGTCGACGCTGGGGGGCAAATCATTTGTTGGCCTAAAGCATCTCGGCATAGTTACAGACGGTCGAGGAAGGCGAGGACCTTGTCGGTGGGCCGGTAGCGGCCCGGCTGGGCGGTGACCGGCGCGGTCAGCGCGAGCGCGTTCTCCTTGATGGTCATGTCGGCGTGGACGTAAGCGTCGGTGGAGCGGACGCCAGCGTGGCCGAGCCAGAGTGCGATGACCGTGGTGTCGACACCGGCCTGCAGCAGTGACTGCCCCAGATCCTTGAGCATGTTCCTGGCGGTCTGGGTTGTGTACCCGCGCTCCGCCAGCCATGCCCGGTAGCCCTCCACGTGCGGTGCCAGAGCACTCGCCTTCCGACGCGTACTTCCGAGCGGCATCGCCACCCCCTTGCGGGAGTACCCCTGCCCCCTCGCTCGCGAGGCTGCCCGGCACCGAAACTATGCAGAGCCACGAACAGCCGAAACCCCACGAAGGAGCGGAACAGCACACATGGCTTCTGCATAGTCGCGGTCTCGGCATAGGTCGATGCAGAGAACCACCCGGTTTCGAGGCGCGCCGAGGCTAAGATCAACGACGTCTTTGGTGATCAGCACAGAAGGGGGATGGCACGTGCTGCCGGAGGCTTTGACGGCGCTAGCGACCGCCGGGGGAACCGCGGTGGTCCAAGCCGCCGGTACGGATGCCTGGGAGGGGTTCCGTCGGCGGGTGGCTGTGTGGTTCGGGCGGGGGGACGCTGAGCGGGAGTCCGGTGAACTGGCACGTCTGGACCAGACCGCGGCTGACCTGGCCGCGGAGGAGGGCGTATCGGCCGAGCGCATCCGCATCCGTCAGGAGGCGTTGTGGCAGGCCCGGTTCGAGGGCCTTCTGGAGGGCCTCGCACAGGACGAACGCGACCGTGCGGTCGCGGAGTTGCAGTCGCTGCTGGACGCAGAACGCGCGTCCGGGGCAGTGGTCGGGGACGGCGGACTGGCCGCCGGCCGGGACTTGAACGTCAGTGCCGACAATAGCTCGGTCGCCGCAGGGGTGATCAACGGAGGTGTGCACCTGAGCCCCCCTCCACCGCCGGTTTCGTCCCAGGGCTAATCGAACCGGCTGACGACCCCAGCCCGCGCCCCTCCTCCGCTTCCTCCACCGCGTCAGCGCCGCACATCGTCCAGGCCAGTCACCACGGCGTGGCCGTCGGGCACGCCGACCAAGTCTCGTACTACGGCAATGCCCGTCCTACCGCGTCGTGGCCGCTTCTCGTGGGAGTCATTCCAGCTGAGGTGCGCTGCTTTCAGCCACGCCCAGAACTCGACGTGGGAACAGGGCTCACGGTGCCGGCGGACACCGGGGTCGCGTCGGCCGCCGTGCGCTGCACCGTGCTCGTCGGCACCGCGGGTGTCGGCAAGACCCAGCAGGCCGCTCGGATCGCGCGCGTGGCCTGGCGGGATGAGCAGGTCGACCTGCTCGTGTGGGTCACAGCCACCGACCGCAACGCAGTCGTCGCCGGATATGCCCGCGCCATGGCCGAGATCACCGGGACGGACGCGGACACCGGCTCGGCGGCAGCCGAACACGCGGCGCAGGCGTTCCTCGCCTGGCTTCGGCCCGACGCCGAGGGTGCGCGGCGCCGCTGGCTGATCGTCCTTGACGACGTGGCCGACCCCGAGGATCTGCAGGGCCTGTGGCCGCCCGATCACCCGGACGGCCAGCTCCTGGTCACCACTCGGCGCCGAGACGTCGCCCAGCCAGGGCTGAACCGACTGGTGGTCCCCGTGGCGGACTTCACGCCCCACGAGGCGACGGCCTACCTCTCCGAGGTGCTGGCCGAGTACGGGCATCCGGGCGCTGCGGCTGATGAACTCGCCGCCCTCGCAAGGACGCTGGGATACCTGCCGCTGGCCCTGTCGCAGGCGGCTGCGCAGTTGGCCGGCGCGGGGCTGGGTTTGGCGGCGTATGTCCGCCTGCTCGACGAGTACGACCTGCTCGGTGGGCCCGACGAGTGGGGCGGGGGCCGACCTCGCCGTGGGCAGCCGCTCGCCGAACTCGTACCCACACACGGTGCGTTGCCCGACGGCCAGAACGCGGCCGTGCCCGAGGCGTGGCGGTCGTCGCTGGACCAGGCCGACCGGATGCCCTCCGGCGACCTGGCCCGTCCCCTGCTGGAGCTGGCTTCCCTGCTGCCTGCCGAGGGGATACCCGAATCCGTGTTCACCAACTCCGCCGCTGCGGAGTACTTCCAAGAGCACCGCACCACTGCGGCGTCCGGCCAGATGCTTCGGGCGGACGAGGTGCACAGTGCACTCCGCCTGATGGACCGCCTGGGGATCGTCGACTACATACCAGGCGACCCGTATCGCGCGGTGCGTGTCCACCCGGTACTACAGCGCGCGACGCGCGAGGCACTGTCCGCCAGCAGGGTAAGCAACCTCACCTGGAAAGTCGCGTCAGCACTGGTGAAGGCAGCCGACGCTCAGAGAGAGGTCCCCGGTTTCGCCCCGGTACTCGTCGACGCCGTCGATGTGCTCCGCGGGCACGCCGATTCGGCCCTCTGGTCGGGCATGCCCTACCCCAGACCCGAGGAGTTTTCCGGCCTCTCGGGCAACGGCCCGAGCCCGACCGACCATGAGCTGCTCTACCGCGTTGGTGAGGTGCTGGGGACGACCGGCCAGGCGCAGGCAGCCGTCGCCTACTTCGAGCGGCTGGCCGACGCGGCACTTCACCACCAAGGCCCCTACTCTCCGGGCCTCGAATTCGCCCGCATCCGTCAGGCCCACTGGCAGGGCGAGTCCGGCGACGCAGCCGGGGCTGTGGCAAGGTACGAAGCAATCCTTGACCAGCAGAGCCGCTTCTTCGGACCTCACCACAAGCGCACACTGGACACCCGGGCCGCCCTGGGCCGCTGGCGCGGCGCCGCGGGTGACGCGGCCGGTGCGGTAGCCGCATACACCGAACTCCTGTCCTTGCTGCAGCAGCACTCGTTCCCGGACCCCACTGCTGTCCTCGACACGCGGGCGGAACTCGCACGCTGGCAGGGTGCGTCGGGAGACCCGTACGGAGCAGCGATGGCGTGCGAGGCCCTCCTGGCCGATCTGATCCGCGTATTGGGCCAGCACGGCGGGCTCCGCCATCCGAAGGAGAGACGTACGGGGCCATACCAAAGCGGCCTGGAAGACCTGACGGCGCTCTCCAACTGGTTGAAGGTGTTCGACGCACACCACAGCCACGCGCACTGGCGCGGCTGGGCCGGAGACGCGGCCGGGGCCGCGACCTCCCTCACGTATCTGCTGAACCAGCAGATACAGATACTCGGCCCCGACCATCCCCGAATCCTGGCCACACGTGAAGAGTTGGCCTACTGGGAGGAATGCGCCCGGAACCGGTGAGCCTGCTGTCAACGGCCATCGTTTGTCATGGCCGCGAGGTGGTGCTCACGTTTGCCCCAGAGTGCTCAGTGGATCTCCACGCCTGCGCTTCAGCCGAGGGAGGGGTTCGGTGCGTTCGACGCCACAGTTACGCTCACGGTGATCAACACAAGAAGGTCGAAGGAGGAGCGCGTATGGATCTCGCCGGGAAGACGGTGGTGGTTACCGGGGCCGGGCGTGGGTTCGGGAGGGCGTTTGCGTTGCACGCGGGCCGGATGGGTGCGCGCGTGTTCGTATCCGCTCGCACTCTGGCTGCCGCTCAGAAGGTGGCCGGCGAGGTGACGGCCGACAGCGGTGCGCGAGTGGATGCGTTCTCCTGTGATCTGGCTGCCCCGGCCACCGTACGGGGCTTCGCGAAGGGGGTCGCCACTCACGCTGACCAGGTAGATGTGCTGATCAACAATGGCGCCCGGTACCTGGAAGGCCCTGACTTGTGGGACGCCGACGACGAAGCGATCACCGACACCGTCGCTTCCGGAGCCACCGGCACACTGCTGACGGTCAAGCACTTCCTGCCCTTGCTGCGTACTTCTGAGGGCGCAGATGTGGTCAACCTGGTCTCCTCTGCCGCGGAACCCCAGAACCACCGCTCTCAGGCCCATCCTGCGTTCTACGCAGCCAAGGCCGCCCAGGCAGGGTTCGCTGACGTCCTCTCTCATCGGCTCCGCCCCGAGGGCATCCGAGTCATCTCGCTCTACCCGCCGGATTTCACGGATGGCGACCCGCTCCACTCCACCTGGGACCATGCCTCCCGGACCGCAGACGACCCGCTGACCGCCCAATCCGTCCTCGACTGCGTCCTTTTCGCGATCGGCCAACCGCGAGACTGCTTCATCCGCTCCTTTCACTTCGAGCAGCTGTAGCCCCCGGCCACACTCAGTTCACCATGGCGGACTCTCACCCCTTGTATGCGTGGCAAGCGCCTGAGGAGCGCGAGCAACCCGGGCCTTTTCATGGTTCTGTCCGCACGTTCTTGAAGAAGGTCCGGACGATGGGACTGGCGGATCGTTACGCCAGGGCAGCGTTTGGTGGTGGGGGTCACTGCACGATCGATCAAAGGGTTTCTGCCTCCAAGCACCGACGGTGTTGTGGTGGAGGACTTCACGGCAGACGACTGCCTGCTCTTGGCGCGCGTTTCCAGCCGAACGCTTCTGCGGTCATGCTCTGTCTGCGGGGCTTGGTCGAGACGTGTGCACAGCCGCTACGAACGGAAGATCTCCGATCGGCCCGTTGCTGGCCGATCGACGGTCATTCTGCTGACAGTTCGCCGGTTCTTCTGCGACAACGCCGAATGTCACCGCCGGACGTTCGTTGAGCAGGTCGATGGGATCAGTGAGCGTTACCGCCAGGCGAGTACGGGGCTCCGCCAGTTATTGCACGCCATCGCGGCAGAATTCGGAGGGCGTCCTGCTGCCAGGCTGTGTCGGAAGATTGCCGCGCCGGCGGGGGGAATGCGGCTGCTCGAGCTCCTTCAGGCTCCTCCCGTTCCGCAGAGGCCACGGCGCATTCTCGGCGTGGACGAGTTCGCCTTCCGCAAGAGGTGCAACGGGAGCGACATGCCAGCAGCCCGGCGTCGGCCAGCCCGCCGCCGGGCTGCTGCACGTACTTCACACCCCAGACCTACCGGTTCGGCTCGACCCCCATCAGGCAAACGACCCCGACATCACCCGATGAAGTCCAGTAGCATCACCGTGGCGCGGCCAGTCGCGTAGCTGGACCGCGCTGACCGCACCACAATTCGTCAGGGGCGGCAGGACGGCCGGACGCTGAGCAGCTCGGTCCGCAGCACGGGCGTGCCGTCGACAGGCGCCGGGTCCTGCGCAGTTGGTTCGATACCGCCAGCAGCAATCTTGTCGAGCGTCTCCAGGCCGGCGGCACCGACCGTGCCGAACACCGTGTAGTTCGGTCGCAGCGCCGAGTCGCCGTAGACGACGAAGAATTGCGAACCGTTCGTGTTCGGCCCCGCGTTGGCCATCGCCAGCAAGCCGCGCCCGTAAAGACGACGGACGCCGGTCGGATCGCTCGGTGCTGGCGGCAGGTCCACCGGCAGCTCGTCCTTGTACTCGTACCCCGGCCCACCCTCGCCAGTGCTGGTCGGGTCGCCACACTGCAGGACCTTCAGCGTCGGATACGCCGTCAGCCTATGGCACACTGTACGGTCGTAGAACCGGTGCTGCGCCAGATGCATGAAGCTCTGGACCGTGCACGGCGCCTTCGCCCGGTCCAGACGCAGCGGGAGCGGGCCCTGGCTGGTCGGGACAGCCATATCGACCGTGCCGTGACTGGGGGTGCGTCGCGGATCGGGCGGCAGGGGAACCGGCCGCGCCGCCGGCTCGTCCGGGGTCTGGGCGTACTGGCAAGGGCCGTGCGTGGTTCGCGGCGGGGCATCGGAAGCGGAGGCGGTACTGCCCCCGGACGCGACCAACGCTGCTGCCGCCAATGCGGTTATGAGAGCTCGGTTCATCCTGCACATCCTCCAGAAGATCACCAGATTTCGGAGCGGTCGCAGTCTAGGGCGCGGCCTGGCGGGCGAGAACCCGCCCGGCAAGCCACATCCGTCTCAACAGACTTCGGCCCGTGGCTTGCACGTACGCCTCCGCTCTGGAAGCCCCCACGACACAAAAGGGTCTGATGCAGGGTTCGCAACGCCGTCGGCGCGGTGCAGGCCCTGCGGTACGCAGGCGTGTCCCTGCTCGCCGGGACCGACGCCACCCCGTTCGTGCCCGCCCACGGCGCCGGCCTGCACCGCGAACTGCACCTCCTCGCCGAGGCCGGGTTCAGCCCGCAGGACGTGCTCGCCGCTGCGACCAGCCTCCCCGCCCACCACTTCGGCCTGTCCGACCGCGGCCGGATCAACCCCCGGTCTCCGCGCCGACCTGCAAGATGCGAAGCCTTCCAGCGAGTCGAGCGCCCGCGGCCAGGGTGTGCTGCCAACGAAGAGTGTTCGCCGACAACGGAGGTAGTCGTAGCCCTTGTCGGCGTGCGGAAGCGGTACACCGGACGACGCGAGGAGTACGCCGAGACCCACAGCGCCATCGCCGGCCTGGTTTCTGACCGAGCAGCCCAGCGGGCCAGCCAGCACAAACCAACTGCGGAACTCGTGCTCGTCCGCACAACGCCCCGCTGAATCACCCATCAGCCGAACGACAAGGCCGGCACGGCCCAAAATCAATCGTGGGGCAGGCCGTGAGAGCCACTCGAGATCCAACTGCACGCTGTTCTACGGGACTTCCTTGCAGACTTCTCCCACAGCGAGCAGAAATGCATGCTCCTCAGCCTTCTCGCCGACGGCATGCGGGCAGCTCGGCAACCCGAGCGCGCTGTGGCCGTCGAGGCCCTCGCTGCTCAGAACGGAACGGGATCGCATGATCCCGACGGCCCATGACCACGCTACTGTGGCGGGTGCCGTCGCCCATCACCGGCTGCAGTGGCCTGAGTCCGGTGTGGACCAGCACTGAGAGGCCATCCTTGCGATGTCGCCCGGTGGCAAGCACGCGTCCGACAGCACCCGGATGAGACTCCCTTTCAGCAACGCGGTCACGGCGCCCCCACTGCCCGTGCCCTTCGTCGGCGGACAGCCGGCACGGCCTTCCAGGTGCCGCCACGATTGCCAGCGAATCCACCCACACCACCCCGATAGCATGTTCGAACTCACGGTGATTACCCTCATCGCCGCTTCACCTACTCAAAAAAATCGAGCAAATCGGCCAAAATGTTGATAATCAGAGCATCACAAATGTTTTCGCGAATCAACAGCAGAATCAGGTTCGCTGTGTGGCGCCCACAGCGGGCGGTGCTGTGGGTCGCAGTGGGTGTCACGGCTCTCGGACTCCTCATCGCGCTGGAGATCACCGCACGGCACTACGGCTCGCCGGGGCCGATTTCCGACCAGGCGCGAGAGGTGATATTCCCGCCCAAACCGGGGCCGTTGTACGGCGGTATGGCTTTGATGATGGTGGTGCTCACCTGGCGGCAACGGTTCATCGCGGCTGGTGTCGCGATCGGCATCGACGTCGTCTTCGTGCTGGTGCGGTGGGCGGCAGACGTCAAAACGACCGACGACCGTTTCTTCGGCAACGGCGCGTTGTGGGTGATGTTGGGCTGTGCGGTCATCGCCATCACACGCCGCACGGGCCAGGAACGCATCCTGCTACTGAAGGGCGTCGGGCTGGGCCTGCTGCTGGTGGCCGGCCGCAAGACCGGCGACACCTGGCTGCTCATCACCGCGAAGACCCGCCCGGCGGTGCTCGACCAGTACGTGGCAACCGCCGATCACGCGCTGGGCAACCCGTCGTGGCTGGCGGGCCGGATCCTCAAGGCCACCGGCCCGATCTCCACCCATGTCCTCGACTTGGTCTACGCCCAGCTTGCGGTAGCCGCGATCGTCGTTGCGCTGTACCAGCTCCGTAACGTGGCAGTCGAGCGCCGTTTCCCGCGCCACCACCTGGTGCGCACCTTCCTGGTGATCGGCCTCCTCGGGCCGGCCATCTACATGATCTTCCCGGTGGTCGGACCGGTCTTCGCCTACGGCCCAGGCGCCTCTGGCACTGGCGGCGAGCACTGGGCTGTGGCCAACCTGTGGCCGCACATGCCACCGCCGATCAACACCCCGCATGCGGTGGCATACGACGAGATCACCCCCCGCAACTGCATGCCCAGCCTGCACACGGCCTGGGCCACCGCTATATTCATTCATTCCCGCAGGGGCCCTCGGATTCTGCGCTTCGCAGGCACGTTCTGGCTGATCGCCACGCTCGGCGCAACGCTGGGATTCGGCTATCACTACGGTGTGGATCTCGTCGCCGGTGTGGTGTTCGCGGTCACTGTCGAGGCAGCGCTGCGCACGCTGGACCGTAGCTGGGACCGGCCAGGAATCCAGCTGGTCGCCTACGGCGCGACGGTCTTTGCGGCGCTCTTGGTGGCGTACCGCTATCTGTCCATGGACATGGCCAGGCATCCGCTGGTGTTCGGGCCACTTCTCATTCTGGCGATGACCTCAGTGGTCCACGGCTACATACGGACCACCAAACCGTGGAAGCCGGAGGCCGTGTCAAAGGGGCAACCAGAACCGCAACCCGAACCAGTTTGATTCGCGAGGGAGCCCGCCTCAAGCGCCACCGGGTCCAGCACTGGTCGCGCCAGCCCCGCCGGACGCAGTTCCTGGGCCCGTCTTACGGTGATTTCCCACACCGTCGGTACGGGATCGCGGTGTCCGTCGGGCAGCGCGTCCTCCTGCGGCAGTGCCTCGTCCAGGGAGCGGGTCTGATCGGCCAGCAGCTCGAGGTAGGCCGGCACGTCGAGGTCGGCTTCCACCAGATAGGCGGCCGTCTGGGTCAGGACGATCGGTAGATAACCCATGGCGCGGGCGAGTGCTGTCAGTTCAGCGTCTGTGTCGTGCCGGTGGGCACGTTCGCTACGGCCGAGCGCTTGCCGTAGATATGCCAGCGACTGCTCGGCGGTGAACACGCCAATGTGGATGACTGTGCGGGAGTCCGTCGTCCAGGTGGCGTCGCGCGATCGGGTGGTGACCAGGGTGCGCCCCGGTCGACGTGCGTGGTGGCCACAGGCCGTTGAGATCGCGAGGCGCTGTGACGTCGTCCAGGACGACGAGCCACGTGCGCTCGGTGGTGCCGAGCCAGGTGAGGAATTGCTGGGCCGCCAGTTCCATGTCCTGGCCGACCTCACGGTTGGTCAGGATCATGCGGGCGGCTCGGGCATAGAGGTCGGTGATCGCCTGTTGGTCGCCAGGCGCCGCCCAGATCACCAGGTCCACTGGGGGAGTCGGCGTCCCATACGGAGTGGGCGAGGTCGGCAGCAGGTTGGGTCTTGCCGACTCCACCCATCCCGGATAAAATCTGCTCGCCTCCGGTCAGGATGGCCGTGCCGCCATCCTTGAGGCTTTGGTGCAGCGCGTCCGCCTCGGAGCGGTGCTGGTAGAAACTTGCTTGCAGGGGCAGGGCACCGATACGGAGGGGCCACTTGACGGGAGGCCGTTGAGTCTGGTGGTAGTGCTCGTGGTGTTGCACCGAGCTGCCTGGCGCCCAGGCGTTGTACTTGATGTCTCCGCCTGCTCCGATCCCTCTTCGTCCTACTTCCATGTGGGTGTGAGGGGGAGTGGGCGGTGGTGTGTCGCCGCTCATCAGGTGCGGCTGTCGTCGCCGAAGGCGTTGCGGGTGTCGCCGGCCGCGCCTAGTGCGTCACGGCCGCGTGCCCGTACGTCGACATCGTCGGCCGGAGGCGTGGGCACCGCGGTGGGCGCAGAGGAGCGAACCGTGGACCGGGTACCGAAGGCGTTTCCATCAATGTTTCCGCCGACCGTCATGGCGCGGCGGCCACGAGAGCGGACGCCCCGGGTCGTACCCGTGCCCGAGGGCGTCGGGTCTGACGACGGTCTGAAGAGGGCGTAGACAGAAACGAGGAGCCCGACGGCGCCCACCACACTGGCCGCACGATCCGCCGTGTCCAGGTCCACCACCGCAAGCCCGATCAACATCGCGGCGCACAACCCCGCCGACGCCCAGACGGCAGCCCGCGCCGCCCCTGACAGTCCCGCTATCACGAGCACCCCAGTAGCGCAGCACACTTGCTTGGACGCCATCGCCCCACGTGGCCGCGCCCTCGCCGAACTCCGCCGCGCTGTCGAGGAGAACTCCACGGTCGAGCTGCAGGCCTGTGTCGCCGTCCGCAGGCCGTCGCGACGCTTGGGCGGAGTGCGTTGAACACGCTGGCCAGCTGTCCGTCCTCGCCGAGGCCGACCTGCCCGACGAAGCGTCGCTCGCGGCCGCGGGGTTCGTGCCGGTCCTGCTTGCCGCGATCGACCGGGGCCAGTGCTGGGCCGTGCGTCCAGGCGGGCCGACGCCGTCTGACGCCCGCCCGTACCGACGACGGCGCCCGGAGACGATGCTCTGGGGCGCCGTCGCGTGCAGCAGGCGGGAGGACCCTGGCTGCCCGGGGGCAGTGCTCGCGCCCTCCCAAGGGTGTACTCACGGTGCAACCTTCTGAGCATGTAGGAAGGGGAGCATCCCTTCGCGCCACGACACGTCGGGCCTGCTCCACTGAAGGTGTTTCGGCCCAAACGACGCAGACACCTCGCGGTCCAGCGCGAGGCGGCCACGCTGAGCGGCTGCGTGACACCGCCGTCGCATAGCGGTGGCTCTGTTCGTGAGATCGGGGATCAGGCGCAATTGCTTCGCGGGCGCGTTCGTTGGAACGGATCCACTCCTCGGCGGGGTTGTGTGTCATGTGGGTGCGGACACCTCGCCATCCAAGGGCGGTGTTTTGGGGCCCAGCTGAACGCGCATGCGAAGAGTTCGTCGCTGTCCCGGTCGCTCAGGGGCAGCAGGCGCAGTACGGCGGACGCGTTCGTCACGGTCAGGTAAGCCAGTCGCAGCAGCACGACCGGCCGTCATGCCGGGTGATCACCAGTCGTGCGGGGAGTACCGATGCGAGCGTCCGTGCTCGAGAACCCGCGCACCGCACACACCGAGTCCCATCTGGGCGGATGAGGTTTCCGGCAAGGACAGCGTCGGCCGAACGCCGGTCGGACACCAATCACATGCGACGACCCTGCCCTCGGGCGCGCCCGGGCTTCGTCGCTTACGCGCTCCCGTGACCAGCCTCGGTCGGGACATCTGCGGCCACATCAGCAACTCGTCGCTCATACGACCTGTTGACGCGTGTTCATGCTGATCCTAGGCGGCCTCACCGTCGGCTCCGGTGCGCATCCGGAATCCAGATTCCGTCCGTCTGCGCGCGGTTGCCCCTAGTCGGCCCGTCGATGGCGGGTGCGGGGTCGCTGCCCGACAGCACCACCTGCACCGCCCCGTAGCGACCACTACAAGGCGAACGCGGGGTACGAGAAGAACCACCCCGAGTGCGAGAGCGACAACCTCACCAACACTCAGAACCCCGACCCGAAGTCGCCGTTCTGGCGTGCCCGGGACCTTGCCTCTCGCGCTGCCGGATCCCAGACGCCGCTGTTCGTCACGTCGGGCTTCATCGAGGACAACACCAAGCCCGAGGAGATGCAGAAGTACCTGGCCAACCATCAGGGTTCGCAACGCGGTTGGATCGGCCAGTGGGAACACGTGCGTGGTAACGAGACCAATGCCAAGGGCCAGCTCAAGATGGGACGGGCAGGCTGGTTCGACGAGGTGATGCGGTTCTACGACCAGTACCTCCGCGGCATCGAACCGTCGGTGACCGACCCGGCGTTCTCCCTCGAGGACAGCCTCGGCAACTGGCGTGGTCAGCCGACCTGGCCGGTGACCAACGACTCGTACAAGTGCGGTTGGCGCCCGGGCGGTACGTCGACGACGGCGGCAAGGCCCAGAAGGCCGGCCTGTCGATGACGGCGCCGGAGTCTCAGGGCTGGGACATCGAGGACGCGCCGGGGGTCGGCTCGCCGACGACTGACCGGACGAGTGCGCTCAGCGCCGGCGCACCCGCCAACAGTTACTGGACCTGGTCCACGCCCGCTGCTGAGCAGGTGCGGATCACGGGCAGCCCGCAGATCACGCTGAAGACCAGGGGTCAGGGCAACGTCTGGGCACGGCTGTGGGACGTCGCTCCGGACGGTAAGGCGACGATGTTCAACGAGAACGTCGCGCTGCTGGAAAGCAGCGGATCAACCTCCTTCGCCCTGAAGGCGACGGACTGGACTTCGAGCAAGGGCACCGGCTGGGGGTCCAGGTCGGAACCATCACCTCAAACGGCTGGCGGAGCGTTCCGTCGGGGGAGACGATCACCGTCTCCGACGCGCGGCTCGCCCTCGAGGTGCAGGGCCCGCGGTTCGACTCGCCGACCCAGGGTGACCGCTCCAACCTGTGGGGCTCGGAGAGTCGTCGCTGCTGGTCAAGCTGCGTAGCGGTACCCGTTGATGGTGCCGCCGAGGATGCGGGTGCGCAGGAGTCGGCGGGTTTCGGGCCTGTGCACGGTCGTGACTGACAGCGGCTACGACTCATCCGCCTCACCTACGTCCTGTTCGACCTTGCGCCTGCCGAAAACCTCATCCACCCAGTTAGACGGCGTGTTGATGCAGCGTCCACGTGACCGGGGAGGCGTAGCCGACCATGAGTGCCCCGCGATGCTGGACGTCCCGGGCAGACATCGGGAGGCTGCGCAACGCTGCGACCCGGCACTGGCGCATTCGCGGGCCGGCATGATGAAGGTCGTGCCGAACGCCTCCCGGATCGCGGCCCGAGCAGACCGGGCCGCTGGTCGTCTCCCGCACAACAACCAGAAGCTGCCATCAAGTTGCCTTCTGCGTGCTGCTGGCCAGCAGCACGCAGCACAATGACACCGCGACGGGGCGCCCGGTGAAGCCGGTGCCGACCCCCAAGCACGGCCCAGGCCGACTCGGTGACGAACTGCGTCGCGGCAGCCAAGCAGCGCGGCCTGACCCGCCTGGAGCTGGCCCAGGAGATCGACCGCTCCATATTAGAGAGGGCGGCGAGGCGAGCATCGCCTGGCAGTTGCTGATGGTCCGTCACTAGCCCTCGACCAACTTGAGGGTCCTATGGTCAGCGGTCATGGCATCACTTGGCACCACGGAATCCGTTGTCTCCGCTCCCTCGCGAATAGTTCTTCCCCGGTCGTATCTGTTCTGGCTCGCGGGGACCCGGGCCTCTCTGGTCGGTGACGCAGCCCTCTACTTCGCTCTCGGCTGGGCGGCCAGTGCCCATGGCGGTCAGATGGCCGCGCTGGTGCTGACTGCGATCACGCTGCCGCGGACCGTGCTCCTGTTGCTGGGCGGGGCCGTAGGTGACCGCTTCGGCGCCCGCCGCGTGATGATCACCGGCGATGTGGCGATGCTCGCGACTGTACTCGCCCTGGCCGTGACGGCTCAGATCTGGGGGACGCCGCCATGGTTGCTGCTCGGGTTCGCTGCTGTGGTCGGGACCGTTGACGCGTTCTATCTCCCGGCAACGGGATCCATGCCACGCCTCCTGGTGAGCAAGGAACAACTGCCCCGGGCGATGGCCCTGCGGCAGGCCGGTGGCCAGGTGGCCTCCCTGCTCGGGGCTCCGCTGGGGGCGGTGCTGGTGGCGATGGCGGGTCTGAGCGGGACGGCCCTGATCGACGCGGGCAGCTTCGCTGCCGTCCTGGCCGTCATGGTGTGGGTGCGCCCGGCGGCCGAGGCGGAGCGGACCCCTCGCGCGGAGAGTCTGCTTGCGGGGATCACCGATGGAGTGAAGCTCGCGGCCACAGATCCTGTCCTTCGCCCCGCACTCCTGCTGACCGCAGCGGCTGCGGCGGGGCTTCTGCCAGCGGTTGCCCTGCTCAGTCCGCTGCTGGCCCGTTCCAACGGCTGGGGGCCGGGGGCGGCGGGCCTGATCGCCGCAGGGCAGGGCGTCGGAATACTCCTGGCCTCGCTGCTGGTAGCCCGCCTGGGTCCAATGCGCCGGATCGGGACGGGCGCGAGCCTGGGCCTGGCGCTCGCCGCGGTGGGACTCGCCATACTCGCGGCGGCCCCAACCACTGCCGCAGCCAGTGCCGCGGCAGTGGTCGTCGGTGCGGGGTCGGGCATGTTCGCATGTCACATTGGCCCGCTGGTCTTGGCCGGGGCCCCGAACACTCACTTGTCCCGGGTCCAGTCACTGGTGACGCTCGTGCAGAGCTTGGCCCTGGTGGTGGCGAACAACGTGCTGGGCTGGCTCGCGAACGCGGCCGACGCCAGGAGCGCGATCGTGCTGTGTGCTGTTCTCGGCTGCGTGGCCGGAGTCACCGGCTTGGCCTCGACGCCACTGCGGGGTGTGCGCCAGGCCGGGCCATAGGCAGGGCGTCGCGAACGACGGCGTGTCCCCTCTCAACGCCCGAGAGGGGACACGCCTGGATTCGCCGCTGATGGGACCGCGGTTAGCGGCGGGAGCGCGGTAACCAGCGGAACGTTGTCATGTGCGGGGTCCGGGCTCCGCAATCTGGGCTTCGAGGTCGGCCACGCGCCGGTCCTGGAGCGGAGGTTGGATCGGGCGGCCTTGAGCAGCTCGTCGAGGGTGCGGTTGTCGGCAGTGAGCTGGGGGACTCGCTGCTTGAGGGCGGTGTTCTCGGTGGTGAGACCCAGACGGACATCACGGGCGGCACTACCCGCGGTCGGTAAAGTCCACTTCCAGGAACAGCAGCGGGCGTTCCGCGCGCACTCATGTTGCAGCCTCCTGCTCACGCTCGACCAGGACGCCGCGTTCGAAGCGGGCGCCGTTGCGGACGGGGGCGACGAGGTGGGGTCCGGTGATAGCGCGCCAGTGGCCTGGGCGGACTCGGCGAGCTTGAACACCATCGCCAGGGCCGCGGCCGGGCTCCCGGCGCCGCGAGTGACCTTGGTCCCTGCTGCGCCCGGGTCCGCGACCCTCGCCCGGCGGCCGCCGCGCGGTGTGACACCGGCCGCCCGCACTTCGAGGAGCGTTCCGGGGATGCCGATGCGACTTTCGGCCGCTGCACCAGCTTCTGAAGGACTACGCGTCACTCATCGCCGAGGAGACGCCGCACAGTCTTCGAGGACATGACGCAGAGCCGCATCGCCGTGGGGTATCGGGGTAGAGGGCGTTGTGGGCTGCGAACTTCGCGCGCTTTCATTCCAGTTTGATCATTTGAGACCTCGTCACGGCCACGGAACGTAACCGACGATTTACAGTGCGACGGCCGGGGTCGGGTCTTTCATAGCCGTTAATCGCTGCAAGGTATGAGCTGGGATTCTTGGGTACCCAATAATGGGTGACTTGGCCAGGCTTGGTCGTATATGCGGAGTTGATCCCCGGGTGGCTCCGCTGACCCAGGAGTCGGTAGCGAGGTGGCGACGCTCTACCGGGCGTCGTCGTTTAGCGGTCGGAATGCCTCTCGGAGAAAAAGGAGGGCCACAGTGATAGCCCTCGGCGTCATACTGCTCATCGTCGGATTCGTCCTGAACATCGGCATCCTATGGACGATCGGGATCATCCTGCTCGTCATTGGACTCATTCTGTTTCTCCTCGGCTCCGTCGGACACGCTGTCGGCGGGCGACGCCACTACTGGTAAGTCGCATCCGGGGCGGGGTTGCATTGTGCTGTCGGCCTTCTTCCCGCCGACCGTGACCGCGGCGTCGTAGCTGTGCGCTGCCAATTTCCGCTTCCCGTCTCGGGCCGAAAACCCGCGTGTCCCGGGCCATTCCTGGGGTACGGGGCATGGGTGCTTCGGGACCTGCCCTGCTGTGGGGCCAGCCGACATCAGAGTCCAAACGCGGTGGTCACCTGCTCAGTGAGATCGTCTTCCGTCATCGTGGTATCGACGTGGATGGTCTGCAGTTGGAGACGCTCGGTTTCCTCCTCAAGGCACTTTGTGAACATGTGGTCACGTTCCGCAATGTTGCGGCCAGCCTTTGCGGGATCGCTGGTCTTCCATACGAACCCTTGCCCTGGTACCGACCGACTCTGGATGGCGGCCTGGCGGAAACCGGGTGTGGGAAGAAGCCAGACTGCGTGCTCAGGAGCAGCAAGCAGAGGTTTCACGAGGTGCGGCAGCAGCCGAAATCCCTCGACGATGACACATGGCTTCTGCGGCAGGCGAAGGAGATCTTCAATGATTAGGCCAAAGCCCTCGCCTTGAAACCAGTGGAAGGTCTCAAGCATGACCTCCGGAGTCCGGCTCACCCATCGCTCGTCCATGTCCATGGCGATGAACTTGTGCAGGTGGGGAGCCTCTTCGGGGGTAGTCCGCCTCGCGTGATCATGCATCACGTCGTCGGTTGCGTAGAGGCGCCACCCGTAACGATCGGCGAGTCGGCGGGCGATGGTCGACTTGCCTGCGCCACTCCCGCCACCAATCCAGAAAACGTTCCGCAGCCGTGCCGGAAGCTCTGCGGCGTCGGCCACCTCTTCATTCTGTCCGGGCTGCATCTTTCTCCGATCCGGTGGGACGACCAAGCGAGCCTCGTTACGGTCGTCGTTGTTGGCGGCCTTCTCTGAAACTACTGCCTGCTGGCGCCAGGGCCGTTCGGGTTGGTAGTGACCGTGCGCCCAGCGATTCGGCTGAGGTCGGGCATGCCGAGGTTCACGTTGGTCGGCTGACCTCGGCGCCGACCAGGCTGATCTCCAAGCCCTCGACCTCTCCGATCAGCCCTCGTGCTGTCGGCGATCCGATTGAGCAGATTGTCGCGAATCTCGATCAGACGGTCTCGCTGGGACGGCTCGGGCCGGAGAAGCGAGCATCGGACGCAGGCGTGCTCGTGAGGGCATGCGGTTCCGAATGCCCGAGCGCAGGTCCCGAGGGAGAGCTTCCGCTTCTCGAAGTGGGCGAGGAAGGCATTCCACTCCTCGTTCATCGGGCTCGGTATTCCTCGCTGGGACGAAGCGATCGACGACGGGCGATGAAGGCGCGGTGGGCTTCGATGGCGTTGTAGCCCATCGTGGTGTTGATGTCGGAGTGACCTGCGAGGACCTGCGCGATATGGGGCGGCAGTCCGCCCCGTCCGCCGCCCACGTCGCCGTCTACTCCGTGGCACTTACCTGGCACCCGCCTGAGGGGCGCGGGGGCTTCTCCGCCGAGACCGCGATACGCGTCTCGCCGCCCGATTCGACCCCTTACGGACTCCGTCAGAGCCACAGATGCCGCCCCCGACTGACCGATGTAGAGCTCCATGTGCGACGTCGGAACTCACGCGGCAGGCTCCGTCCGACCGGCCGGAGCCTGCCGCTCCTCATGAGATCAACTTCAGTCAGCCAGGGTTGCCCCATGGCGGCGCTGTCACCGTGACAGGGCGGACATGGACGGTTTTGCCTCGCCCGGGACCGGGAGGGAATGGTCACCTCGCTGGTGAGGCGGCGGACCATGGGCCATCCGAACCCGCCGGCGCCACCGCCCAGGTCGGGGTCGCGTTCCCGCGAGGGTGACGGGTTGAGGTCGGTGACGGCGAGAGCGAGGGTTTCCGCCGTCTCGGAGGCCGGAGGCGGATCCAGGCCTTCGACGAAGACGCGGGCGATGTCACGGGCGCAAGCGACACCGGCGGGCTGTCGCCCTCAACCACGGCAGGGGCTCTGGGGGCCTGCGTGCGTGTCGTCTCCATGTCGGTCATGCGCTGTCACCCCACCCTGGATCAGTTGTGCCTCCAGGCTCAGCATGTGGCCGCCGAGCCGGGAAGCAGCCCGGGACAGCACTCTTTCGGGTGTATCCGAGGCAAGAGTCTGCGCATCAGCCCTGGAGAAAATCTGTCATCGCAGTAGTAGACATTGGCTCGTCGCGGAGTTACTGTCGTGGTCGTACTCAGGAAGTCGAAGAGGGCACGGCAGACACGAACTGCCGTGCAAGCAGGTCAAGCAGGACGCGACCCCGCGGGGGGCCGCGAGCAGTACCTGCGATATCCAGCAGTACAAACCGAGTAACCGAAGGTAAGGAGCGAGACGCCATCAGGATCGCCCGGGCGAGGAAGCAGTCCGCCCGGGTACGCAGACCCCGGATTGGAAGGTGGTCCCCGGTCACGCATTCACGATCCCCGCAGCCCCGCCCTCCCAGGCGGAACCTGCGGACGCAGAAGACCGGCACGATGTGCCGGTAGATGGTGTTGAAAGCTCGGGGCCCGGGTGCCAGTTCGGCACCCGGGCCCCCCGATGCGTCCCCGGAAGAAGAGGTCTATGCCCCCTGCCGCATCCCGTCCCGCCGACAACCTCGACGATGACGACTACCCCGCCTACACCATGGGCCGGGCCGCCGACATGCTCGGCACCACCCCCGCCTTCCTGCGCGCCCTTGGCGAACACCGCCTGATCACACCTCTGCGCTCCGAAGGAGGCCACCGCCGCTACTCCCGCTACCAGCTGCGCATCGCCGCCCGCGCCCGCGAGCTCGTCGACCAGGGCACCCCCATAGAAGCTGCCTGCCGCATCATCGTCCTCGAAGACCAACTCGAAGAAGCGCAGCGCATCAACGAGCAAATGCGCACACAAGGCCCCGAGCCGCAGTCGAAGACCTCAGCCTGACCGGAAGCCGGGCCCGAGCTGGACACTGACAGGCACTGAGGAGGGAAGGGCTTCGATCATCATGGACCACCGGAGCCGGCGGTGGACCTTGCTGACCAACCACGCGCGGGTGCTGATGGTGATCGCCCGGAATCCCACTGCCCGGTTGCACGAGCTCGCTGCCACCTGTCAGCTCACCCAGCGCACGGCCCAGCGCATCGTGGCAGATCTCGCAGAAGAGCCCTGCCAGCGCGCCGGTTGCCCATCGGCGGCCTGACCAGACCCAGTGAGGCACACCCGCATCGAGCAGGCGACGGCCAGCATGTAGCCGGTGCCGCGTGCCTCGAGGACGGCGCGGAGCTGGGGGTCCTGGCCGTAGGCTTCGTCCCGGTCACCCAGGAGGCGGTGATGCCGGCGTCCAGCGCGGCTGTGATCATCTCGGCGGCCAGGCGGGGCTTGGTGGCGAACTGCACCGTCTCGGGTATCCCGGCCGCGGTGCGGCGTTCGGGATCGTTGGTCCAGGAGTGTTCGGGGAGGTAGAGCCGTCGGTCGATCAAAGCCCGTCCCCGGCTGGTGACCACTGCGAGGAACACGCCGACCGGGGTGTTCTCGATGCGTCCCGCAGTGCCGGTGTACTGCCTCTGTACCCCTGCTGAGGACCGGCTCTTCTTCAGGAAGCCGGTCTCGTCGACCACGAGAACGCCGCCGTCAGCGCCGAGGTGTTCAGCGGCGTAGGCGCGCAGTTCGTCGCGGACGGCATCGGCGTCCCAGCGGGCGTAGCGCAGCAGACGCTGCATCGGCCCGGGCCGGGCATGGCCCGCCTGTTCGGCCAGTTGCCAGCAGTCCTTCCCTTCGGCGTTCGACAGCAGCCCGAGCAGGTAGGAGCGGGCGGTGGCCCGCGGCTCAACTCGGCTGAAGCGTCCCGCGATCCGGGCCATGACCTGGTCGAACATGGCTCGCCACCGGGCAGGGTCTACGCTATGGCCCGCGGCCACCGCACGATCTTCAGGAGTCCGCACAACCCCTGATGATCACGCAGTTGCTTTACCCGTTCCCAGCCCGGTCCGGTCCGGTCCGGTCCGCGCCAGGATTGCAACTACCCGCACTGCGATTCCCGGCGAGGTGGCCCGGAGTGCACACCGTCGCCAGCAGGGATTCCAGACCTCAGCGCGGGTCCTTGCGCATGCACCATGTGTGGGGGCCGCCGCCGGGGAGGGTGACAGCAGCCGTGACCCGGAAGCCGAGCCGCTCGTAGAACCGCACGTTCCTCTCACTGGAGGTCTCCAGGAACGCCGGATACCCGGCGTGCCCTGCCTCCTCGATGCCGGGAACCAGCACCGCGCTGCCAAGGCCCTTGCCCTGCGCTTCGGGAGAGACGGCCACCGTGTTGAGGAACCACGCCGGCTCCTGCGGCCGGTATGGAGCAACAGCCTGCTCTGCGGATTCGTAGGCGGCCTGCCGGTCGCCGGTCAGTTCGCCGAGCACCGGGCCGACCTCGGCGAAAGCGGGCGAGGGATCCTCGTCGGGAGTGGCCCACACGGCCACAGCGCGCCCTTCGTCGGCGACCCACACGCGGCCGTACATCATGCCGATGCGGGTGAGACAGATTTCCTGGAAGCGCCGGACCCGTTCCTCATGGCCTTCTGCGGCGATCACGTGCCGGGTGAAGGGGTAATCGGCGAAGGCTCGGGCAAGTGTGTCGACCGAGGTGGGGATGTCGGCGTCGGTGATGGGACGTACGACAGGGACGTTTTCGTGGTGTGCCATGTTCACCGAATCATCTTGTCAGCAGGCAAACGTTTGAGCCGCCCGGCCTCGTTGTCAGCCTGAACACGCGGTCCGGGAGCCGTCACCCTGCCGCAAGATCGCGAAGTCGTACTGGAGTACTAGTCGGTCGCCTCCGCGGTCTCGCTTCTCCGACCTCGGGCGATGCGCCGACCCCTCACACCCGACAGCCGGGCAACCGATGGCTACAGCGGCCCACAGATTGTGTTCCCCCGGGCCTTTGAGGGGCGGCGCTACATATGCCCCCTGTGATCCGCGGCCTGGCGGGTGGAGACCGGATGCCCGTGTCGGAGTACCTGCGGCTGTTCGATCACAAGCGCTTGTCCACCCTCGTGGCCCGTCTGCCCCGCGGTTCCCGGCGACGGTGCACGGGCCGCGGTGCCGTCCGGCGCGCGGGCAGCGAGCGCCGCGGCGGCCTGCATCGCCCGGCTGGGCGCCCGAGCAGGCCGCCGATGCGCGGACCTGGTCGCCGCCCGCATGGCGCTCAAGCATGCAGAGGGCGCCGTTCCCACGGCACGCGAGGACGTCGGCACCGCCGCCTGCCAGCGCGATCCTCGGCCCCGGCGCCGTCTTCCGCTTCCGCGCCGCTGCGCCCGCCGGCTCCGTCGGCGCGGTCACCGCCCCGGCGAGGGGGCGGGCTGAAGAGGAAGGACCTCGGCGATGAAGGCGGACACGCTCGTCCGCCTCAGTGGCTGGCAGCGGATGCGTCAGTCCCCCTCCCGCTCAGCGAGCGCGCCCAGCCGTCCGGTGCCACGCTGGAGGCGGTTTCGTCCCGTGGGATGCGGAGGAGCGGACATGGAGATCAAACCGCAAGCGGTCGTCATCCCCAAGGAGACCGACCATCTGGAACAAGGGAAGTACGGCCCCGTCTTCCCGAGGACTCCGGCCTGCTACGGCTTCACGATCATCGCGAACGTCAAGCCGGGCAGGGCCGGCGCGATACGGGAGCACGGCCACACCCTGGCCAAGGCGCTGGAGCAGGATCCGTACCTTCTCGCACCGTTGAAGCTGCACTACCTGCGCTGGGTTCTCTTCGACGACGACACCCGCTTCATGTATCAGGGGATCTTCGACACCGACTTCGACAAGTACACCGAGGACGCCGTCGCCCTGTTCAGCAAGTCGGGTGTGAGCACCACATTCGAGAACCTCGAAGGGTTTCCGGAGGACTGGCGGACGAACCCGGAGGCGTTCGTGCGCTTCGTACGAGAACACCACTGTCCGAGCTTCATCGAGTACGGAGAGTATCCGTACGTGACGGCGGACGAGATCAAGAAGGCTCTGCGGATCAAGAGCGCCTTCTCGGAGATGCTCGACCAGATGCAGTGAGGCTGAGTGAAATGAGCGATGTCAAAACCGCGCGCACGTACAATCAGCGACACGTTCCGCGCAAATACACCCCTGACGGGCGGCGCGTGAGCATCTACGTCTCGTGGAGCTATCCGGCCGAGGCGGGCCGCAACGTGGCCGAGCTGGACAACCGCTTCTCCACGATGACCGAGGTCAGGCGGGTGGCCTGGCCCGCGTACGAGGACCCGAAGTGGTCGGACCCGTACCGGTTCCAGCAGGGCATCGCCGGCTCCCTGGAGCTGTTCTTCTGGGCCTGGGTGCCGTTCCAGGACTTCGTCGAGGAGGTCACGGGGCACCCCGTCCCGGTGTACCAGCGCGTCGACCAGGCGGGATTCTTCACCCCGCTTGACGAGCGGGTGCTCGGCGACACCGACGTGCTGTTCGTGTTCGGGCTGGACCACGCCGTCACCCAGCAGGAGGCCCAGCCCGGGGAGATGGAGGCCCTGCGGGCGTTCCTCGGCCGGGAGGACGCCTGCCTCGTCCTGGGCCCGCACCACGATGTCGGCGCCTCGGACGACCTGAAGGTCCGGGAGATGGAATACCGCCACCACGGCGATCCCCTGGTGCCCCGGCAGCAGCGATTCGCCACCTACGTCAGGGACTTGATGAAGGGCCTTGGGGTGCCGGTCATGAACCGGTACGGGCTGCGTCCGGCGACCCGCGAGGGCAACCAGATCGTCCCGCTGTCCACGGTCCGGGACCTGGATGCGAAGGGCTGGCTGGAGGGGGTGACGAACTTCAACTTCCACATGCACCTGCCGCACTACGACGTGACGACCGACGACCCGGACGCCATCCGTGTGCTGGCCAGGCAGCCGATCGACACCTCGAGGCCGCATCCGTTCACCGAGGCCGGCAACGCCGAGTTCAACATGTTCCTGTGGATGCCACCCAGTGGTGACCGCGCGGCCGACCTGCTGCTGGCGGACTCGACGATCTTCAGCTCTCTGTTCGGCGGGGACGAGAGCCTGCGGAACTTCTGGCGCAACCTCGTCTCCAAGTAAGGCCGGCGGGAGGTCAACGGTGAGCGTGCATACGGACGTCACGTTGGAACTCGACGACATCCAGCGTGGGGTGCTCAGTCCTCGGCCGACGCCTTACGCGGCGACCTACCTCGCCTTCCGCATCGACGACCAAAGTGATGGGCAGGAGTTGATGCGGCGCGCGAGTACAGCGGTGACCTCCGCAGCGGACTCAGTCAGCCGTCTGGGGGAGACATGGGTGAGTGTGGCCGTCACCTGTCGCGGCCTGGAGGCGCTAGGAGTGCCACGCGCCTCGCTGAACACGTTCGCCTGGGAGTTCCGGCAGGGCATGGCGGCCCGCGCCGAAGCGCTGGGCGATGTGGGCGACAGCAGCCCGGAACACTGGGAAGCGCCGCTGGGCAGCCCCGACGTCCATGTAGTGGTCACAGCGGTCGCGCCCGACCCGGCGCACTTGGAGGCGGCCGTCGACCAGGCCCGTCCGGCATCCGATGGGCTGTCCGGCGTGACGGCGATATGGCAGCAGGACTGCTACGCGATGCCCACCGAGACCGAGCACTTCGGCTACCGCGACGGAGTCAGCCATCCGGCCGTCGAAGGCAGCGGCATACCGGGATCCAACCGGCTGGAAGTTCCCCTGAAGGCCGGTGAGTTCGTCCTGGGCTACCCGGACGAGCTCAGCGGCGTCCAGACCCCACAGCCGAGCGTGCTGGGACGCAACGGCAGCTACGCGGTCTTCCGCAAGCTCCACCAGAACGTCGCCGAGTTCCGCCGGTATCTGAAGGACAACGCCAGCGGGCCCCAGGACGAAGAGCTGATCGCCGCGAAGATCATGGGACGCTGGCGCAGCGGTGCTCCCTTGGCGCTGGCCCCGCAAGCCGACGACCCCGCCCTCGGCGCCGACCCGCACCGCCGTAACACCTTCCTGTACGAGAGCGACGACCCGTCAGGGTTCAAAACGCCCGGCGGCTGCCACATCCGCCGGGCCAACCCCCGTGACGCCGCGGTGGCAGGAGAGGTACGACTGCACCGCATGATCCGCCGCGGCGCCGTCTACGGTCCGCCGCTGCCCGAGGGGGTACTGGAGGACGACGGAGCCGACCGCGGCCTGATGTTCGCGTTCATCGGCGCACACCTGGGGCGGCAGTTCGAGTTCGTCCAGACGCAGTGGATGAACGACGGCGTCTTCTTCGGCGCGAACAACGCCCAGGACCCCATCACCGGATCCCGCGACGGCTCCACCGACTTCACCATTCCCCGGCGGCCGCTGCGCCGGCGCCTCGCCCTGCTGCCGCGGTTCGTCGTCACCCGAGGAGGCGAGTACTGCTTCCTGCCGAGCCTGACCGCCCTGCGCCGGCTCGGCGGCCTGCACGACTGACAGCGCGGCGACGGACGCCCCGGCGCCGTCCCCGCGTGCCCCGCCGCCTGAGGGGAAGCTGATGGAGACCCTGCACCTGGTACTCAACGCCGTCACCGTCATCTTCATCGCGGCCACCATGTTCGCCGCCGGCCTGGGCGCCACGGTCCCGGCACTGCGCGGGGTCTTCACCGACGTTCCGCTCCTGCTGCTGGCCCTGATCACCAACATGGTCGTCGTCCCGCTGCTCGGCTGGGGCATCGGTGCCCTCTTCAGCCTCCCCTCCGCTTCCTTCATCGCACTCCTCTTGGTCGCCGCCTCCCCGGGCGGCCCCTTCGGAGCGAAACTCGCCATGGTCCAAAGCGGTGACCTCGTCGGCGGCGCGGCGATGCAGGTGCTGCTCGCCTCCGTCGGCAGCATCACCTTCGCCCCCACCGTCAACGGCCTCCTGACCGCCGCCGACGTAGGCACCAACGTCTCCCTCGACGTGGGAGCACTGGTACGGACCGTTGCCCTGCTGCAACTCGTCCCCTTCGCCATGGGGCTGCTGCTACGCCGCTACGCCGAACCCACCGCACGGTCATGGCACCCCCCGGCGGCGGCCGTCTCCAACGTCACGTTCCTGATCGTGCTGGCCGGCATGCTGCTCGGCAACTGGCAGGGCGTCGTCGCGCTCCTCGGCTCCCTCGCCCTCCTCGCAGGGTTCCTGCTCTCGGCCATCGCCTTCGCCGCAGGAACGCTGCTGGCCACGGGCCCGCCGGTGCGGCGCACCACCATGGGCGGCATCGCCTCGGTACGCAACGCCGGTCCCGCACTGGCCGCGATCGGCATCGCCTTCAACGGCCAGCCCGCCATCCTCGGCGCACTCGCCGCCATCCTCCTCAGCGGCCTGGCAGCAGCCCTGCCGATCGCCACGCTGCTCAGCCGCCAGCGACGCGCGCCTACGCCAGCGGGGACAGAGGTGCGTGTCGATGGCCTACCACATGAACCGGGAGCCGGCGTTGACCCGACTGAACTTTAAGGAACAGACCGTTCCCCCAGCCAAGTGCGGTGGGGGCGGGGCGCGGCGCCGCTCCGCACTGTCCGTACGGTGCTCAGCCACCTCTTGGCTCTTGGTGACGGTGGCCGGTCTGGTCCTTGAAGTTCACAGGGTGGGGGCATGAGCTCACCGCACGAGGCCCTCGACCCGCACGCGACCCTGCACGGCCGGCTCTCCGGCGCGTACGTCCGGCCCGACGGCCAGGAGGTCCACGGCCGCGCCTGGGACGAGGACACGAAGTACCGCTACGGCCTCTACCTCGCCGGGTGGGAGGCCCCCGCCGGATGGCGCCAGGACACTCGCGGTTTTCCTCCTCTACGCCCAGGACACTGTCGAGACCCTGCGCGACGGCGCCGGCTGGGAGGTCGAGTACGCCCGCGACATCTGGCGGCTGGGCAAGCTGACCGGGATCAACCGCAGCGCCAGCCGCCCCCGCCCACGCAGCGAGCTGCGGTTCGACCGCATCGCCCAGCCCTGGCTGCGGGTGCTGGCGAAGCGGTGGATCCGGCTGCGGCTGTCAGCCGGCCTGAACGTCAGCACGGTCACCGGCTACATGCAGGCCTGACCCGATTCAGCGAGTTCCTCACCGCCGTCGTTCCCACCGTCGTCCGCGGCCTGGGCGACGTCGACCGGGCCTTGCTGGAGCGCTACCTGGCCTGGCTGACCGACCTTCCCCGATCTGAAGGCTCAGCACAGACGGACGCTGACGCTCATCGACAACGCCAAGGGCTGCGGCCATCAACGGGTGGCCGAGATGAACGAGCAGGTCGTGGCCAACCTCGACCGGATGATCAGTGAACTCGAAGCCGACGGCACGCAGGAGGCTGCCGATGCGGGCTGACAACTCCCGGCTCATCGTCGCCGCGGCCCGCCGCCGAGCCGCGGCGACCCAGCCAAGCACACGCTGCTGGAGCGGCACGCGTGAGTAAGTGGTTGTTGTCTTTCCGGTCTTGATGGCTGTGTTTCCGCTGGTCAGGTATAGGGTCGGCGGCCTCGTGGCAGTGGTGATGTGTCGTGTCGTCGCTGGGGTGGAGGTCGGGGATGCCGTCGGTCGTGGGGCTGCTGGAGCAGCGTGAGCTCACTGCTCGCCGTCGTGTGGACGAGCTGCGGGAGGATGCCGACCGCATTCACGCCGAGCTGGATGTGGCCGAGCGGGAGTGGAACGAGTGGGTCATCGCCCGCTCGCGCGTGGGCGAGGTGCTGGCCCCGGACGACGACGCCGACGCCTCCGAGGACCAAGGCCATCCGGACGGGCCGCCGGTTCGTCCCGAGCCGGCGGAAGCGGCGAGGCGGAAGTCCGTGGTACCGATGTGGCGTGCGGGACTGGCCTGCTCGGCGCTCTCGGTGGACTATCAGCGCATCCTGCAGGCTCTCGCGGACCGGAGCCGGCTCGGTCAAGGACCTTTGACGTGCCAGGAGATGGCGGCCTGCTTCGGCCTGGACCCGGTGCCGGCGAAGGTGGAAGCGCTGCGGTCGAAGGCGAAGCGGCTGGTGGCCCGGGGTTGGCTGGTCGAGTCGGCGCCGGGCAAGTTCACGCTCGCGAAGGACGTGGCTGGGCAAGGCGGCGCGTCATGAGCATCGTCATCGACCAGTAGACCATCGCCTCCGCGCTGCTAGTGGAGCGCTCGAAGTCGCGCACGAGGCGGCGGCTTTGCATCAGGTGAGCGAAGAACCTCTCCACGATCCACCTCTTCGGTAGCACCACGAAGCCGCGCATGTCGTCGCTGCGCTTGACGATGGCCAGGACCACGGCGAGGACGGCGAGGCTGTATTCGACGAGGCTGCCGGTGTAGCCGCCGTCGGCCCACACCAGAGCCAGTCGGTGGTGCGCGGCGGCGACCTGGGCGAGCAGCACCTGGGCGGCGGCGCGGTCGCCGACGTCCGCGGCGGTGACCATGACCGCGAGCAGCAGGCCGAGCGTGTCGACCACGGCGTGCCGCTTGCGGCCGTTGATCAATTTTCCGCCGTCGAAGCCGCGGCTGTCGGATCCGACGACGGCGTCCGCCTTGACGGACTGGGAGTCGATCACCCCGGCGCTCGGTTCCGGATCCCGTCCGGCCTGCTCGCGGACCTTTCGGCGGAGGCGGTCGTGGAACTCGCGGACTAGGCCGTGGTCGCGCCAGCGTCGGAAGAACGCATAGACCCGGTCCCAGGGTGGGAAGTCGACTGGGATGGCTCGCCACTTCGTTGCGTTGTCGACGAGGTAGCGGATCGCGTCCAGTATCGCTCGGTGGCAGTAGGCCTCCGGTTGGCCGCCCCGGCCGCGCAGCCATCCCGGAACCGGCAGCAGCGGCCGGACGGCCGCCCACTCGGCGTCGGTCATGTCGGTCGGGTAGCGGCGTTCGCGCACCCCGTGGTCGCCGGCGTTCCCGAACCTGTGAGCCAGGCAGTCACACGCGAGGGTGGCCGAAGTGGACCCCGCATCCGCGATGCCGTAGAAATGCGACAACAGGGTCTCCTGGAATGGTCGTTGGCGTAGACACCCTTCGAGCTACCAAGAGGCCCTGCTTCCATGCGTGGTAGCCGCCGCGGCCACCCGATCGAGATCTCCGCTCGACCGAAACCGCTCGGAGAGCGGGCCAACGACCGTCACTAACTTCGAAAGAGCCGCGGGTAGGGGCAGACCTCCAGGGGCTCCGCAGGCCGATCCGCCCAGCGCCACCAGAAGTGACCCGCCGAACACTTCCACGCATGGCGGCACACGCGCTTCTGGTCTTCGTCGCGGAGAGACAGGACAAGACCCAGGCTCTTCAGCGACCGCCCGCAGTCGGGGCAGCTTGGCTGCTCAGGAGGCGTGTCCACGGCCGACAGGGTAGCTCACCCGATCGAGACGCCCGTTCGACCGACACCCCTCAAGATCGGAACGACAACAGCCACTAACAGATGAGGTCACCTCTGCGGGTGAAACAAGCAGCAGTGACCGCCATTCAGCGAAGACCATTGGCCCTTGCTGATCCCGACCGTCATCGACACCGGCCACCACGCAACGTCCCAGCCCAGAGCCATCTTCGGTCTTGCGACTGAAGATAAGGTTCGCGCTCCAGATGTGCACGGTGCGGTACGTCGGCCTGTTCCTGGCAGCCGACCGAGGGCACCGATCCACACGGTGCGCTGCCGGTCTCTGTATGCCTGGGCCCGGCAGGCGGCCCGCAGTGCAGGCGCCGCCGTGTCGCGTCCTTCGGGAGCACGACTCCGCAGACGTAGCAGTACCGACGGCGGGGCCATGCCCCCAGGCGCGCGTGCCCGTCACAAGGACGTCCCGCCAGGGGTAGTCAGCGCGCTGGCGCCGTCTGGTGTCGCTGACGGGCGGGGGCCGGATCGACAGAGGAAGCGGGAAACGGCGTCCGGGAAGAGCCCGGGAACACCAGTGCCTCAGGGTCTTTCAGGGGACGGTCAGGGGGGTTTCAGGGGGCGGTTCCCCCGTACGCACGACGTGCCGCGGAGCTCCCGGCCGTAAGGTCGGGGCCCCGGACCCACCGGCCGTGGTGGGCGAGGAAACGTGCGGAAGGGAGAGCGACGTGCCGACCCACGAGCCCCGTGAGCCCCAGGAGAATCCCGCCCGGCCGGCGGCCCGTCGGCGCGTCCGTCGTGCTGTCGTCGGGGCCGCACTGCTGCTGGCCGCGACCGTGCCGGCGGCGGGAACGCGCCGGCCGCCGTGACCGCCCGACCCGCACGGGCCGAACTGCCCGCGCCCACCGGTCCGTACGCGGTCGGCACGGCCGCCCTGCACCTCACCGACCGGTCCCGGCGGGATCCGTGGCGGCCCGACCGGGTCCGTGAGCTGATGGTCAGCTTCTGGTACCCGGCGGCCGGGGGCACAGGCGGGGACGGAGTGGCGCCCCACATGGAGCCGGGCGCGGCGGCCCACTTCGGCACCGCCGACGGCATGGGCGCGCGGAACTACCGGGTGCCGCCCGGGAGTACGGACTGGGCGGCGACGCGGTCCCACGCCCGGCCGGGCGCCCGGGTCCTGCCGGGCGGAGCGCGCCCGGTCGTGCTGTACTCCTCGGGCATCGGTGATCCCCGCACCTGGAACACCGGTCTCGTGGAGGAACTGGCGTCGCGCGGCTACGTCGTCGTCACCCTCGACCACACCTACGAGGCGTCCGAGGTCCTGCTCCCGGGCGGGAGGCTCGCGACGTCGGTCCTGCCCGGCCTCATGGGCCGGCCCGACCGGGACATCCGGGTGCTGACCCGGACCGCGATGAAGGCCCGGGTGGACGACACGCGCTTCGTCCTCGACCGGCTGGACGAGCTCCGGAAGGGCCGGTCCGCGGCGGCCCGTTCACTGCCGCGCGGGCTGACGGACGCCCTGGACCCAAAGCGGATCGGCATGGCCGGGCAATCGTCGGGTCGTTTCACCGCGGCGCAGGCCATGCACGACGACCCACGGATCGCCGCGGGGATCAACATGGACGGCCAGATGCACTTCCCGACCACGGCCAACGGGCAGGGCACCGCGCTCGGGACGGCGGCCCGGGACGGGCTGGACCGTCCGTTCCTGCTGATCGGGTCGAGCGCGGGGGTGGCCGACAACCGGCCCTCCTGGGAGGCGTTCGCCCGGAACACCCGCGGGTGGCACCGCCAGGTGACGTTGCGGAACACCGCTCACGGCGCGTTCACCGACGCGGCACCGCTGCTGCCGCAGCTGGCCCGGCAGGGCGCGGTGCCGGAGGACGTCGTCAGGGACGACATCGGCACGCTGCCGCCGGACCGTGCCGTGGCCGCGACCCGGGCGTACGTCACTTCGTTCTTCGACCACTGGCTGCGCGGCCGGGACGACCACCTCCTCGACGGGCCGTCGGCCCGCTTCCCGGAGGCGGTACGCGTCCGCTGAGGGGATGGGCCCCGGCCGGCGAGCGTCGCTGTTGGTTAATCCGGGGTCTGGCGTGACGTCGGCCTTCAAGACATGGTTGTGGTCTTGAAGGCCGACGTTGTCGTATGGGGTGGGTGCGGATGTCGTTGCAGCCGAAGGGATCTGGGGAGATCCCGGCGGAGACGGTGCGGGTGGCTCGGGCCAACGTTCCCGAAGGGCAGTCTGGTGATCCGGGTGCGGGACAAGCTGGGGCCGCTGTTCATGGACGAGCAGTTCGCGGGCCTGTTCCCGGTACGGGGTAAACCGGCCTGGTCGCCGGGACGGCTTGCTCTGGTGCTGGTGTTGCAGTTCGTGGTGGGGCTGACCGACCGGCAGGCCGCGGAGGCGGTTCGGGCCAGGATCGACGCTCGCTCGGGTGGCCCCGGACTGGCTGGCAGGCGTCGCCGAGCCGGACTGGTTCAGGCACTACGCGACCCGGGCCGAGGACTCTCGTTTCCCCAAGGCCCGTGCCAAGCGGGACGAAGTGGGGCTGCGGATCGGCCGGGACGGGACACGGCTGCTGGAAGCGGTTTTCGCACCCACCGCCCCGCACGGTCTGCTGGCCCTGGACGAGGTGGAGGTCCTGCGGCAGATCTGGGTGGGGCCGGTGGCAGGCCCTGCCACGTGCTATCCAGTCCGGGGGTGGACGGATCACTGAGAATGGGACCGCTGGTCGGCGTTTCCGGTGCAGTGGAACTGGATGATCGGCGCGCTGTTGGCCGTACTGCCGCCCCTCACGTCGAGGCACTTGTTGGCGAAGGTCCGGATCTCATAGCCAGATTGCGGCCCGTGTACACGGAACCGCTGGTTGGCGTTTCCGGTGCAGTGGAACTGGATGATCGGCGCGCTGTTGGCCGTGCTGCCGCCCCTCACGTCGAGGCACTTGTTGGCGAAGGTCCGGATCTCGTACTGGGGAGAAGTCCCCAACTTGACGGGCACGAACCGGAACCGCTGGTTGGCGTTTCCGGTGCAGTGGAACTGGATGATCGGCGCGCTGTTGGCCGTGCTGCTACCCCTCACGTCGAGGCACTTGTTGACGAAGGTCCGAATCTCATAGCTGGGATCGGCGGCTGCGAATGTAGCGGTAGCGGGGATGGCGGTCACCGCGGATGCCGCGATGACGAGGACAGCGAGGACACGCTGTCTGGGTTTGAGCGAAAAGCGCATGAATCCTCCATTTTATCCTGGGCGGTGAATGCCTACCTTTTAACATAGATAATCCCGATTCCTGTGCGCCAAGGCTGGTGTCCAGGAAGATCTTCACCAGCTCCGGTGACCAGCAGAATGGTGCGAGATCGGCCGTCATACGCTCCCGCGGCCAATTTGCGGCTGGGGCCAGGGATACGAGTTCGGGGCCGTGATCCCCGTGGGTTCGCGAAAACTGAAGGTAGTTCATCGGGAACCTGAGGGTTCGGTGCCTCCATTTTCAGCGATAGACCCCTGGGTTCATGGGGAACACGCTGGGTCGGCTTCGATAGGCGTGCGTGTGGAGTGCGCGGAGCAGAGGACGGCCAGTCGAGAAAACCGATCGACAGACGAGTCCACGAGGCACTGTGATGTCACCGACTGCCCGCCGCATGGAGCGGGCCCACCGCAGGAGTTGCTCTTGGCAGCCGGGAGAGCCGCGGACCCCCGCCCCGCGATCGATGCCGCACTGGCCAGGCGTCTGGTCGATACGCAGTTCCCGCAGTGGTCCGGGCTGCCTCTCAAGCTGCTCGACCCGGCCGGTTCGGACATGTGATCTACCGGCTGGGCGAGGACCTGTCCGTCCGGCTGCCCCGCCATGCGGGTGCCATCAGACAGGCCATGAAGGAGTCTGAGTGGCTCCCCAGGATCGCCCCGCACCTGCCGTTGGCCACCCCAGTACCAGCGGGGGTGGGTGAGCCCGACTTCGGAATGCGGCGCTGAGCGCCCCCGAGTAATGCATGACCAAATCCCGCGCCGCAGGGCTCGTCGCTTTGCCAACCGTTTAGCACCCCGCCCCAAGCTGGATCTCGGCCACCGTCTCCTCGCAAGGAGTGAACGCATGACATCCCCAACACGCCATAAAGCCAACCGGAGTTCAGCCTCGGGCCCGGTCCGTGGGGCCCTGGGACCTGCTCGCCGTGTTTCTGCTGGCCTGGACCGTGCTCGAGATGGTCAACCACGGCGGCGGGACGATTCCTCTGGGCATGGTGGGATTCATCGCTCCTGACCTGGCGCTGTTCGTCGGGCCGGCGGGGCCGCACGAATCCGGACAGCTCCCACGCGGCAAGGTGGCCGCCTACAGCCTCGTCCACCGGCCGATCGGCCCAGTTCTGGGGCTCGTCGGCGTCCCCCGGGCCGTCGGGGTGGCACCGCGACCACCCGGACCCCGCCCTGCGGGAACTGCGCGGCTCTACCGTCCGTTCGCGGGCTGCACCAAGGGTGAGCACCAGATCGACCACCGCTTGCCCGGCCTGGTGCCCAGCGCCTGGCGCCTCGCCGAGGACTGAGCGCACCGCCCGACGTATGAGGGCCGCCGGGCCGGACCCGGCGGCCCTCGCCGCATCCCGGGCCCAGCGGGGTTCTACCGTCACGTAGCTCGTACGGGTTGATCTCCTCGTACCGTCGTCGGACTCGTCCCGGCCGAAGCTCTCCTCCCAGCGCTCTGGCCAGTTCGCCGGGCCGCCGATGCGAAACCGGTCGTCTGCCCACCGAGGTTCCCCCACACAGAAGGCGTGCACCTGGGGTTGGTCGTCGCCGCTCCGGCGGATGAACTCCTCGTCATAGACCAGGAAGTGGCCCATGTCATCGCGGTCCTCGCGAACTTCTTCCGGCAGTGTGACCACACGGGTCACCTTGTCGTCGTCGACATGGAGCAGTGCCTCGAAGCCTGCCTGCCCCGCCTGCGCGATCTGGGCTTCACTTTTCCCGAGTGACGAGGCATGTCAGCGGGAGCGGAGCGACAACTCACCGTGTGTGGTCACCGGGGGCGTATCGACTCCAGGTTCCGCCGGCCTCGGTGACCAGGCGTGTGGCTCATCGACGACGAGACCGCAAGCCCCGGCCCCCGTCATAGCGAAAGCACTCGGCTACCACGACAAGACGGATCTCGCCGGCGCTCAGCGGCACCTGGCCGAGACGTCGTCGATGGTGAGGCGGACGATGCGGCTGACGGGTTGCGCATAGAGGAGAGCGAGGGCGGCGGCGACGCGGGCCCGCAGGGGCAAGCAGACGTCATTGAGGACCCGCCGGAGGATCGCGAGGCGGCGGTGCTGGTGCAGCGGTTCCGAGTCCTGGGTGATGACCACGGGCGGCAGTGTGAGGCGGGGCATCCGGCCGGTCTTCATGCACCATCGCAGGAATGACTGGAACGGACGGCGGGTGGCCAGGCTCTCGGTGTGCCGGGCATCGATGTCGGCCTGTTGGCACTGCCCGATTGTGCGCCCTCGGTCGGCGAGCCATGCGAGGAAGGCGCCGGCTTGGGTGACTTCCTGCTTGGTGTGGTTGGTCTGGGAGCGTCCCAGGGGTGCCTTCTCGGCCTTTGCCCGCAGGCGCCTCAACTGGTGCCAGATGGCGAAGTTCCGGAGAAGCTGATGGTGTTCGGGTTCCTTGATGGTGGCGAGCCGTTCGGTCAGCCAGCGTTGGTAGAGCAGGAGCTGCCGGTCGACTCGCGGGAGGACACCGCTGTCCATCAGCAGGTCACGCAGGTGGGTAACGGTTCGCCAGGGGTTTTCCTGGTGCAGCCCGTCGTGGGTGAGCGGAATGCTGCCGGTGGCCAGGCCCCGCAGGAGACGGACGACGTTGGGGGTTGCGGAGCCAGATCAAGCGGCTCTTGGGCCGGTCCATCTCCAGGAGCATCTTGACCAGCGGCAGGAAGTTCGAGGCGATACGGCCAGTGCCGTCGTCGAGGAGGCGGGCGAGCGTGTCGGTGAGGGTGCAGTGTCCGCAGAGACGCCCACCGAGCAAGAGTCCCTCGAAGCCGCAGCGGTCACAGAAGAAGTCGCGGACGATGCCCGCGCAGTCGCGGCAGATCGGGGTGCCATCAGTATGCCGTCCGGGCAGCAGGCGGTTGGTGTCGCAACAGGGGCAGCGGCCGCGGATGCGCATCGCGCAGCCGACTCTGGCATCGTCTGGCAACGCGGGAACCGTCCGACCGCCCCCCACCTCACGCTCCACTCGCACGTGTTCGCGGCGCTGACGCGAACCCGTGCGAGCGGAGCGTGCTACTCGTCCGCCAGGTCGCGCTGCAGGCGGGCGACCAGCGCCTGCAGCCGCCGGCGCATGTCGCCCGGTTCGAGCGTCGGGCTCATCGTGCCGTGGGTGGGAACGACCCGTGAGAAGTTGAAGCCGTCGAGCCGCTGGAGTGAGTCGACCTGGGCGGGCCAGGAGTACCAGCACACGGACGGTTCTGCGCTGAGGTCACGACGATAGGGGTCCCAGCCGAGCGAGTCGCCGGTGAACAGGGTGCCGTCGTCATTCAGGTACATAACGTGTCCCTCGGTGTGCCCCGGGGTGGGGATCGCCAGCACGCCAGCGGCAACCTCGCAGGTTTCGGTACTTCTCAGGATCCGGTCTGCGAATGGGGCGGCGTCAGCGTCGGCGGCATGGATGACCACTTCAGAGCCGAACGCATCGGCATAGCGCTCGGCGTCGCCGACGTCGTCGCGGTGCGTCAGCAAGACCGCCGTGATTCCACCGAGCAATTCCATCCAGGCGCAGAGCGACGGGGTGAAGCGCGGCGCGTCGACGAGGAGGTTGCCCTCGGTGCGCTGCACGAGGAAGGCGTTGCCGCCTGCGGTTTTGGACGAGTTCGAGCCCGTCCGCCAGATGCCGGGTGTGATCTCCAAGGGGTGGTGTCGCCGCCACGTCACGCCGGATTCGGTGCGGATCGACCGGGACGGGCACACCTCGGCGGCGAGCTGTGCCTGCAAGATCTCGTCTTCGGTGGTCGGCTGGCGGGTCATGACGAACTGCTCGCCGTCGGTTGCCAGCCCGAACAGCGTCGGCGCGAGCGAGACCGAACCTCCGCAGCCGATACAGCGGTCGTCGACGAACCAGTCTCCAGCCACGTTCTCAGGGTGACGCCGGTCTCCGCGGACCATCGCCGTTCCTCCTCTGAGTAAGGGTCACCAGGGGGAACAAACCTATCACCTAATGGAACATTGGTGTTCCATTAATGATCAGCGACGTCACTTATTGGGGTCCGGTAGTACAGTGACGAGCATGAAGGAGCCTGGACCCGAGGCCGCGGGAGCGCGAACGCGCAGTCGTACACGCCGCGCCATCCTCAGCGCGGCCGCCTCCGTACTCGGCCGTGACTATCACGCCACGCTGGCGGATATCGCAGACGCCGCCGGCGTCGGCCGCACGACACTGCACCGCTACTTCTCCGACCGCACCGGGCTCATCAGCGCAGCCATCGAGGACTCCATCGCGGCGATCGATGAGTCGGTGGCCGGGGCGGCCATCGACCAGGGCTCCCCCATTGAGGCGATGCGCAGGCTGGTCACCGCGATGGTGGCGGTCGGCGACCGGCTGGTATTCCTCTTCGGCGATCCACGCGTTCTGGAAGGTCGCGGCGCAGCAAAGACACCGGAGCCTCTCGATGACCCGGTGCTCACTCTCATCAAGCGCGGGCAAGCCGAAGGCGCCTTCGACCCGGACGTCACTCCCGCCTGGATCCAACGTGTGCTCTGGTCGCTGGTGTACACCGGGTACCAGGACGCCGAGGCCTGTGGGCTGCCGAGGCACGGCATTGTCTCCACTGTCATCCGCACGCTCGAAAACGGTATTCATACGCCCGATCCGGAACACCGCCAGGCATGAGACGCGAACTCAGCCATCCAACAGGTCGGAATGATGGGCGTCCCACGTCCGAAGAGGCCGAGAGCGATCCGGGCGGCGAGTCCAGGTGCAGTCCTCGTCAGCCTTCGTCGTCCGCGTCGTCCTCGAAGACGTCCAGGTCCCGGAGAGGAGGCAGGCCCTGGCTGGGGCCGCTGGCCCTGATGTTGAACAGGTAGCGGCCCAGGAAGTTGATGTGCCGGTCCTTGAGCGGGGAGAGCCGGGCGACGTCCTCGTCTTTAATGTCGTGGCCCTCGGCACGCAGCTGTGTGACGGCGGCGTCGAGGTAGCGGGTGTTCCACAGGACCACGGCGTTGAGGACCAGGCCCAGGGCGGCTCGCTGGTCCTCCTGGCCCTCGCGGGCACGCCCCGGACTTCTTTGCCCGGCTTGATGACGGCGGCGGTCTGGTGGTGGATGTCCGTCCTGACGACCGAATCGAGCCGGACGACGCGGCGGCGTTCGCAGCCACGGCGCGAGCCTACGAACTCGCCGGATGGGCCTTTCGCCGGGTGGGATCGATCGATCCGGTGCTGCTGGCGAACGTCAAGTGGCCGGCGATGCCTGCGATGTGGCGGCTGAACGTGTTCAGCGCCGCCTTGGCGACGGAGTGGGGCAGGGCCATGCCAGCCCTGGTGGCGTCGCACGCGCGCAGCGGATTGACATCCGGATCAAACCGCTACTAGCGTAGTTGCAGTTGGATCGGCGAGGTGACCGTCGCGAAGGGATCATCACGGTGAGTATCAGCAGCAGGAGCGCGGTGGCGATCCACGCACTCACCATGCTGGGGCGCTGGGACCACTCACTGACATCCGCGGAGATCGCGGAGAGCCTGGCCAGCAATCCGGTTCTGGTGCGGCGGATCCTCGGCAGCCTGCGGGACGCCGGCCTGGTCTCGTCCACCGAAGGGCGCAACGGCGGCTGGTCGCTTGCCCGGCCCGCCCGCGAGATCACGCTCTACGACGCGTACACGGCGGTGGAGGCGGGGCCGATCCTGTCGCGGCACCCGCACCCGCCGAGCGCCGAATGCGAGGTGGGGCGGAACATGCAGAAGCTGCTCGAGGCGGAGTTCCAGGACGCGGAGCGGGCCATGAAGGAACGGCTCAGGCGGACGACGATCGCCCACCTCGTCCGGCAAGTGCTGGCCAGTGAGCGCGAGCTCGCGCGACGCGTCACCAGCTGATCGATGGCGGAGGCAGTGCCTCCGCCGTCCTTTTGCCCTAACTGTAACTACCATGGTGGCGGTAAGTCACCCGAAGGGCCTCGAATGACTTGCACGTCGACAACGACCGAGCGGACTGGCTCGGGGATGGGCTTACTCGCCGTCCTGATGCCGGCGATCCTCGCCACGGTCACGGCCAGCGACATGGTCAACCTGATGCTTCCGACGATCGGGTCCGAGTTCGGCGCCTCCGAGGCGGAACTCGCCTGGATCGTCACCGGCTTCCTGCTGATGTTCTCCGTCGGGATCCCCCTGTACGGCCGCATCTCGGACCGGGTGAGCCTGCGCCGGCTCTTCGCGTTCGCGCTCCTCACCTACGCCCTCGGGAGCCTGATCTGCGCGCTCTCCCCGAACCTGGCCGTGCTCGTGGCCGGGCGGATCGTGACGGGCATCGGCGCGGCCGCGATCCCCGTGCTGTCGATCATCGCCGTCACGACGCTGCTGCCGCCGGAGCGGCGCGGTGTCGGGATCGGCGTCGTCTCGGCCGGTGCGGGCGTCGGCACCGCCGCCGGGCCGGCGCTGGGCGGCGGCATCGGGGAGGCGCTCGGCTGGCCCGCGCTGTTCTGGATCATGCTCGTGGTCTCGCTGCTGCTGGTCCCGGCCCTGCGGGTACTCCCGGACGAGGCTCCGCAAGGCTCGGGCCGACTCGACCTCCCGGGCGGCATCCTCCTCGGCCTCGGAGCCGGTCTCGTCCTGTTCGGCATGACCCGGGCGCAGGTCTCCGGCTTCACCGACCCGCTGTCCTGGGGCAGCCTGCTGGTAGCCGTCGCGGCGCTCGTGGTCTTCGGGGTGCGCACCGTCCGGGTCGACCAGCCGTTCGTTCCGCCGTCGCTGTTCACCAACCGCGTCTACCGGACCGGCATCCTCGTGGCGTTCCTGGCGATGGCCGTCAACCTCGGCGGTCTGGTGTTCGTCCCGCTGCTGCTTGTGGAGGTCAACGAACTCACCCCGGGCAAGGGCGCGTTGGTCATGATCCCGGCCGGCGTCGTGACCGCGCTCCTCTCGCCGTGGATCGGACGCCTCGCCGGCCGCGTCAATGCGCGGGTGCTGGTGCTCTTCGGGCTCGGCCTCATCGGGCTGTTCTCGCTGTGCCTCTCGTCCTTCACCGGCGGCTCCTCGGTGGTGTTCGCCGGTGTCGGGATCCTCGGGCTGAGCATCGGCTTCATGTTCGTGATGACCACCATCATCGGCGCCGCGGCGAGCGAACTGCCCCCGGAGCAGGTCGGTGTCGGCCTCGGGATCCTCCAGGGGGCCCAGTTCCTCGGGGCCGGTACCGGCCCGGCCGTGTTCGGTGTGCTGGTGTCCGCGAGGCAGCAGAGCGGCAGCGACGCCATCAACCCCCTCTTCTCCGGCCACCACGGCTCGGCCTACTCCGACGTCTTCCTGGCCATGGCCGTGGTCGTCGTCCTCACGCTCGTCGTCGCGTCCCGGATGCGTCCCACGGCAGCGGTGGCGGCCGCGGCGGAGGGCGAGGCGGGAGCGAGGAGCGAGGCCGGAGCGAAGGCTGAGGCGGCTCCGGTGGCCGCGTCGGCGCAGGAAGTGAACAACGTCCAGTAGGAACGCGACTCGCCCCGTCCAGGGCGCGCCAGATCCACCGAGTGTTGGTTGACGAGCTTGCGAGCGACAAGGGGACCGGCATGACCACGCAGCGGACTTTCTCTCAAGAGGACGAGGAATACGAAGCGTTGTGCGCGGGGCGCGCGTCCTTCGACGGCGTCGCCTCCGGTGAGGTGCTGATCCCCTGGGACATCGGTGAGTCTCAGCGGGCCGTGGTGGACCTAGCGCGCGCGGGAGGCTTCAGCGGCAAGGTGCTCGACGTGGGCTGCGGACTGGGCGAGAACGCCATCCTGCTGGCAGGCCAGGGGTACGAGGTGACGGAGCGTGGGGACGGTTCGCCCAGTGCGGTCGAGGAGGCGGCACGGCGGGCCGGGGCCCATGGCGCGCGCGTGGAGGCCGGGGTGAGCCGCACGAGCGGTCGTGACGACCGGAGTTCAGCCGGGACGGGACCGAATGGTCTGCTTGCCTCGGCCCATGGCCCGGAAACCTGCTGCCGGTACCCGCGAGCGCATCCTGGACGCCGCTGTCCACCTCTTCGACCAGCGGGGCGTGCACGCGGTCGGCATGGGGTTGGTCCGGGCCATGGCGCTGAACGCCAGGGGTTGCCCGCTGCGCAACACCCAGGCGGAGTTCCCCGACCCGGACCATCCGGCGCACCAGGTCTCCGTGAAGCACTTCCGGCGCGTGCGCGAGCAACTGCGGGGCCTCGCGCGCAGGACTCCGGCCGCGAAGCCGGAGCGGCTCGGCGACCGGATCATGCTGATCATCGACGGTGTCTGTGAACGGGTCGACCCTGGGTTCGACCGGTGCCGCGGAGGCGGCCGTCGGGTTCGCCAGCGACGTGGTCCGGGCGGAGATCGCCGCCGCGGTCGGCTGATCCCCGTTCGCTGACCCCTTTTCTCTTTTCTCGATTCATCTCTTTTCTCGCAATCCGCCCCCGGGTGGAGTCTGCCCGCGGGCGGGAGCTCTTCTGCTGCGCAGAATCTCACGACTCGGTGTTCCGAGGAGGATCACGGTGAAGACCATTGTTGTCACGGGGGGCACTTCCGGTATCGGGCAGGCGCTCGCGAACACCTATCTCGGCCGGGGCGACCAGGTGGTCGTCATCGCTCCGGACCCGGTGAAGGGGAAGAAGTACCTCGACACGGCGCAGAAGTTGGGCGCGGCCGACCGCGCCTTCTTCATCGAGGCCAACCTCAGCCTCGTCAGCGAGAACCGGCGCGTCATCGCGGAGATCGAGGACCGGTTCGAGGCGGTGGACGTACTCGTGCTGTGCGCGCGGTACTTCCGCAGCCATCGGATGGTCACCTCCGAGGGGATCGAGCACAACTTCGCGCTCTACTACCTCAGCCGGTACCTGCTCGGGTACGGCCTGGCCGACCTGATGAACAAGGCCGAGACGCCGGTCGTGATGAACATCGCCGGTCCCGGCGTGGGGGCGCCGGGCATCCACTGGAACGACCTCGGCCTCGAACGGGGCTACGACGGCTGGTCGGCCATGTTCCAGGGCGGCCGGCTCAACGACCTCCTCGGCGTCTCGTTCGCCGAGGGCGGGAGCGCGCGTCGCGCCCGGTACGTGCTGCTGTTCCCCGGTGGGACGCGCACCGGCTTCGCGGGCGAGTTCGACGCCGCCACCGCGGCGCACATCGACCAGATGAAGCGGGCTGCGCAGCCGGTCGAGTTCACCGTCCCGCCGATCCTCGAGATCATCGACGCCCCGCCGCGGGAGCCGCTGAGCGCCTTCGTGGAGGGCACGCCCCTCAGCCTGCTGCGCCCTGCGTTCGACAAGGGCGCCGCGGCGCGGCTCGACAGCATCACCAGGGAACTCCTGCGCGAGAAGGCGAGCGCCTCATGACGAACGGCCCGCAGCCGGTGCCCGCTCTGCGCTGAATCGCCCTCGTGCCGTCAGGAAGGAAATGAACGCCATGACCGGACCAGTGTCGATGCCCCACAACCACCGTCAGGCCGAGTGTCCGTTCCGGCCCGGGCCCGCGCTCGTTGAACTGCACGAAGACCCGTCGCTGCACCGGGTTCCGGTGCCGAACTCCCAGCTCGGCGAGGTCGGAGCCGTCCTCATCACACGTGAGGAGGACGCCCCTACGGTGCTGTCCGACGCCCGCCACGAAGTCGGGTTCGCCTTCGATCCGCACTGGACCGGCCCGCGCTCGGTGATGAACCAGCCTGGCGTCCTGCTCAACTACGACGGGGACGAGCACACCCGGTACCGCCAGATGCAGGCGGGCGCCTTCACGATGAAGCGGATCCGGGCGCTCAGTGGCGTGATCGAGCAGATCGTCGAGAAGCACCTCGAGGCGGTGGAGGAGGCCGGTCCGGGCGCCGACCTGATCAAGACCTTCGCCGAACCGCTGCCCCTGATCGTGATCTGCGAGTTGCTGGGGGCACCGCTCGAGGACCGGGCGGGCATCCTGGAGCGCAGTTCGATCGCGAGCAGCGTCGACACCACGCTGGAGGTCCAGCAGGAGAACTTCGCAGCCAGGATCGACTACATGGCCCAACTGGTCGCCGCACACCGGTGGGACCCGGGCGCCGCGGTACCCGCGCCCACTACGAACGTGCGCGGGATGAGTAGATCGCCTGGGACGACTGGGCCGTGCCCGCCTTCGGCACCACCCCCGAGCGGCTGTTGGCCGCGCTTCGCCGCACCGAGGAGTACTGGCCGGTGCTGCGCGAGCAGCGGTGGCAGCGGATCCGCGAGGCAGACCTGCAGTGGGCCGCGATGGTGGAGCAGATCACCTGCGGGCTCCCCGGCGCCGCAGGCGCTGACGAGCGACTCGGTCTACTTTGCGGCTGGCGTCAGAGGTAGGACTCCGGGGCCGACCAGGCCCGCGAGGCACGGATGCACTGGCGCGTTAATCGCCAACAGCCGACTCCGACGGGCAGAACCGCTGACCGACAACTTCAAGTGAGACGACCTTGGAGAAGTGCCGCTGGGCGACAACACCATGTGAGATTCCGGCGAAGCACCGTCTCACTCGGGGGACGAGCACGAAGCGCGGGGTGTGGTACTTCGGGGCGACCTTGCCGCCGCGTTTGCGGCAGGTGCTTCCGGCAGGCACCGCACAGGTCGGACAGTCGAACTGTGCGACGGCAGCAGCCGGTTCGGCGGGCTGGGGCATGTCGCAGTACCTATCGCGAGGGACATTGTGCGAAAGCCGTTTTGCGAGAGGTTGTGAGAACGAGGGTCAGGGGCAAAGCGGACACGTTCCCGCGGTGGGCTCTGGTCTCTCAGACTTACTCATTTCTGCGAACGCGAGGCGTCACCCGGCGAGAATGTGGCCCCCTGGGCAAGGTAACCCCAATGGGGTTGCCTTGGGTGTATGCCAAAGATCAATGTCTACCTGCCAGACGATCTGGCGAGGCGGTCAAGGAGGCCGGTATGCCGGTGTCGGCTGTCTGTCAGCGGGCGCTGGAACAGGCCGTACGCCGGGTGAGCGCCATCCGGGAGACGGTCTTGGGCGACCTCGATGACGAACCAGCCGGGGCACTCGCGCACTTCACCGCGAGGACGCGGGCCGTGCTCAAACTGGCGGTGAAGCGGGCGCGGGACGCCGACGCACCGAGTACGGGCACCGAGCACCTGCTGGGTGCCCTGCTCGACGAGGGCACCAACCTGGCGCTCCACGTGCTCCGCGCCATGGAGATCGAGCCGGACCAGGTCGGACGCGATCTGACCCGTCGCCAGCCCGGAGAACAAGCGGCCGCCCTACCGGACAGTGATCCGCGCCGACTCGACGGACCCGCGGCCAATGCCTTGGAACTGGCGGTGACCGAGGCGTCCGCCCTTGGCCACAACTACATCGGCTGCGAACACCTGCTGCTCGGCCTGGCTGTCGAACCCGACGGTGCAGCCGGACAGGTACTGCGGGCCCTGGGAGCCGATCCCAAGCTCGTTCGCCGCGCCGTCACCGCCGCGCTGGCGGGCTACGTGCACCTGCGGGCCGAGAGCGGGCAGGGCCGGCCCACGGCGGCGCAACAAGAGCTTGCCACGGCCATCCGTGCCGAACTCGAACCGTTGAGTCGTCGCATCGCACGGCTGGAGGAGCACCTTGGCCTTACTTCCGAAGGCTGACCGCCGTGGTCAGCCGAAGCCACAGCACGCCGCCCGATCAGGAGCGGCGGTGTGGCTTACATCTCCTTCCGGTCTGGCAGCGATTACTCCTGCTGGACGTCTTCGTCCTCATCATGTTGGGAAGTGTGTGGTGAACCCTGTGCTGAATCCCTTCAACGCCCCCGCTTCGAACTCCATTGGTGCCCTGGCCGCCGATCCGCAGGCGGCAGCGGAGCGGCTGGCGGCGTTGCCGTCGGTGGCGGGCGTGCAGGTCGCCGGCGTCGTCGACGGCTCGGTGGATGTCGGCACGGCGGGCGTGACCGACGTGGAGACTGATGAGCCGGTGACCGCCGCGACCAGGTTCCGGATCGGCTCGATCACCAAGCTGCTCACGGCCGACCTGGTGATGCGCTGCGTCCTCGACGGCTGCCTCGGTCTGGACGACCCCTTGGCCCGGTTCGTCCCCGGTCCCTGGGACGGCGTTCTCGTGCGTCACCTGCTGTCGCACTCCACGGGGTTGGACGCCGGCGACATCTTCGTCGACACGGGGAACGACGACGACGCCATCGCGCGCTACACCGCGATGCTGCGGGGGGTGGGCTCACTGTTCCCGCCGGGCGCGACGTTCTCCTACTGCAATGGTGGCATCATCCTCGCCGGTCGACTGGTCGAGGTTCTGCTGGACCGGACGTGGCGCGAGACACTGCGGGAGAAGGTGCTCGACACGGTGGGCATGCGCGAGACGAGCTTCGTCACCGGTGTGGACGCCGAGCATGATCTGGGCACCGTCCGTGGTCATGTGGTCCGCGGCGGCGAACTGGCCGCGCTGCCCCGGCGGATCGACAACCCGATGTGCACGCGCGGCCTTGACCCGGCCGGCGGCACCGTGGTGTCCACCGCGGCCGACCTCGGCCGCTTCACCCTGGCGCATCTGCGCACGCCCGGCACGGAGGTCATGCGAACGTTGCACGCGCCGGCCCCGGGAGGCGTGTCCACCATGCAGGGGGCCGGACTCGGCTGGATGATCTGGGCCAACGCCGCCCAGTCCAGCGTGCGCGTCGGCGGCGCCAATCCCGGCCAGTCCGGCCTGATCGCCGCCGATCCCACCACCCAGACCGCCGTCGTCGTGCTCACCAACTCCGATCAGGGGATCAACGCCGTCAACGCACTGCTCGACGCATCCGGGCCATTGCCCACACCCGAGCCCGAGCCCGCTCCAGCCGACCTGTCCCGATACGCCGGCCGGTACGTCTCACACGCCGTTACCGTCGAGGTCACCACAGCTGGCGACGGTCTTCTCGCCCGCGCCGAGGGGTACCCCGACCTCCCACTGGTCCCGCGCGACCGCCAGACCTTCGATTCACCGGGCGGGCCGGTGGCGTTCCTTGACATCGACGACCACGGCACGCCTGACTGCCTGCGCTTCCGGATGCGCGTCATGCGCAGGGACGGCACCGCATCACACCGGTGACCGGCCCCGGGACTGGTGGGCTCGCATGTTGAGGTGTCGCGTATTCGCGAGCCGCCTGAGGCAGCGGACACGGTGAGTCACGGCTGGCTCGTGCCGCGGTGGTGGCGGCGCACTGGCGGGACGTAGGGGGCCAGACCTTGCGTGTTGGGCATGGCCCGTCAGGTGGGAGGATCGCCAGCATGGCCTTGCCTGAACCCGAGGATCTGACCTCGCTCATATTGCGTACCGACTTCAGCAACGACGCGGCGTGGGAGCTGGTACGAGCGGCGCTTGACGGCGCTGATGAGTACCCTCACGCGACGTATGTCAGCGACCGTTCGTTCAAGGGCGTGAGCGTTCAAGCGCTGGTGGACGCAGATGCGGCTGCTGACGACGATGAGAAGCTCTGCTACCTGTTCGTCGCAGACACGATCACCATGACAGATGAGGAACATCCTCTCATGGCCGTCGATCTGTGTGACGAACCCGGCCGGACGTTTCGGGTGCCACCTCGTTGGTATGCCGACGTCTCCGCCAATTTGACGATTGCCAACATGGACTTCGCCGAGTTCGCCGATACTGCGGGCGCATCGGGCACGTTTCGGGGCTTCGAGGGCGGCTGACCCGACATCGTCTCCGCGGCCCGAGAGCCCTGAGTTCCGCCGCGAGGTTGACGGGTGTCACCGGGTGCGTATCGGCTCCAGGTTCCTCCGGCCTCGATGATCAGCCGGGTGGCGGTCTTGTCGTGGTAGCCGAGGGCCTTCGCGATGACGGGGGGCGGCGGCCGTCGATGCGGCCGCGGGCCCGGCCGTCATTCGCTTGCCCTGGCCACGGGTCAACGCTGCACTGTGGCCAGACACCACGAGTCGTGGTGCCGGTATCCCCAGGAGGCAGCAGCCAGCAATGGAGATCCGTCCCACGACCGACAACGAGCTCGAACGTCTTCGTCGACACAGTCCATGCCGCGTTCGGGCGCTTCCCGGAAACCTCGATAGAGGGCGGCGGGCTCTGGTGGTCGGCGCTCGAAATGGACCGCTGCATGCTCGCCCTGACGGCGGACGGACGGCCCGTCGGCACCGCCGCCACGCACTCCTTTGAGCTCACCCTGCCCGGTGAGACCCTCGTCCCGGCCGCCGGGGTGACCGCCGTCGGCGTCCTGCCCTCGCACCGGCGCCAGGGCGTGCTCAGCGCGATGATGCGACATCAGCTCACCGACGACCCGTTCCTCGGCGAACACGGCCGCTACCTGTTGACCGTCCGGGACAGCAAGGCCGACTGCGTCCCGACGCACCGGAAGCCCGACCTGTCCCTGGACATCAGCGACCTGGGCTCCATCTACCTCGGCGGCACTGCCCCGAGCACGCTCGTGCGTGCCGGACACATCGGGGCCCACCGCCCAGGCGCAGCCACCCTCGCCGACCTACTCTTCCGCGCCGAGCGCTCCCCGCACTGCCTGCACTGGTTCTGACCGCGCTCGCAGACCCTGCACAAGTCTCGTTCGTCGGCACTCGTTCGGCCTGACGAACAGGCCGGAGACGAAGCAACGGGAGTACGCTGAGGGTCAACGGCTACTTTGCACCGTGGATCAGGGATAGGAGACCGGGGCGGACCGCGAACCCACGGGTCTCTCCCCCAGAATCGGGGCATCGCACCCTTGGGTTCGTGCTGAAGAACCTTCATTTCCGCGAACTCGCGGGGATCAAGAGCTTTGAGGAGCAGTCAGCGAACATTCGACGCTGAGAGTGATCAGGCTCTGACCGCGGTTCGTGATGCTGCACGCTCTGATGGGGTGAGGTCGCCTCCGGACACATCCGGACCGTCATCCGCCGCAGCCTCCTCCACCTCCGCCTCCGCAGCCGCCGCCGCCGCAGCCGCCGCTGCCCCCGGAGGATGATGACCCGGACGAGGACGACGAGAAGAAGTCGGAGAGGGAGTAACGGACCGTCGGATCGGGGAGGGCGATCCAGCCTGCCGTGGCAACGGAGAGTACCAAGGCCGACACCTTCAGACCGTCGCCGGCCGGTCCCCAGTACACCGGGTAACCCGATCTCCCGGAGTGGCGTATGGCGTACCAGCCCGCGGGGGTGATCCGGGGCGGTGTGCAAACGAAGATCGCCGCCACCACGACGGAGATCAGCAGGAAGGTCACCAGCCAGCCCACCGGGCGTCCCAGACGGACGCCGTTCACCACCCTTGCGATCCCCACCCCGATCAGCACCAGCATCGGCAGCCCGGCAAGACGCCCCGCCAGCCGGCGTTTCCAGCTGGGCAGCAGGCCGAGCTTGCGCGCGGCGTCCCCGGCCCGGAGTACCTCCGGCAGGCGCCGGGCGGCCTGGTGCATCAGCACCATGTTGCTCGTCTCCGGGGTCCGCCCGGCCTCCAGGACGGCCCGCTGCACCGGTTCGTCGGGCACGCTGCCGTGGAAGGTGAGCGTGCCGTCGCGGGCCGAGCTCAGATGGCCGCCGCGGTCGAGGGCGTAGACGGCGGTGTTCACCACCTGACGGGCCCCGCCGACGACCCAGGCGAGGGTGTAGACGTCCGGCATGAAGCCGGTGTCATGGGCGGGGTAGAAGCTGCGGGTCGCTCGCCGTACGGCCACACCGAGCAGTACGGCGACCGCGAAGCCTGCCGCGTACAGACCGAGGAACTGGGGGCCGGTGAAACCCCAGGGGGCGTTCATGGCTGCTCCCTTGAACGGTGTTGAGGGGGGCGGACGGTGTCCGGGCAATGACGTCGAACACAGCGTCGACGGGCATCGGGGTGCTCCCCGCGCCGCGACGAGTGAACCGGATGGGGGTGCACGGCGTCCAGTCGGTTCAGCCTCCTGCCGGTGCGACCCTCCTCTGCGCGTCCGGATCGGGCAGCGGCAGGCGCGGGATGGGCCACGCCGGGTCCCATCGCCAGGACGTCCACGCGGCGGCGGCCCCGAACGGGCCGGAGCGTTCCTCGAGCATAGCCAGGACGTGGGCACGGGCGTCGTCGACGGCGTGGTGCTCGCTGTCGGTGATGACGCCGAGCCGCCGGGCATGGGCGTACTCGTCCAGATCCTTCCACCGCCACCGGCTGAGGTCGGGGTCGACGAGCAGGTCCACGGTCAGGTCGAAGGTGTCGAACCCGGCAGCGGTCCGCACAGCGGGCCGCTCGAAGTTCACGTACCAGTTCCGCAGTCGGCGCCCCTCGCCGTCGGGGACATAGAAGGCGTTGACGCTGAACCAGGTGCCCGGCGGATTCCACAGCAGCAGCTCGGTCCCCTGCCACTGGCTGTCCGTGAGCTCCCACCGGCCCATCGCCAACGCCTCGAACACCTCCGTACGCGCCGAACGGTTCCCGTCGGCGCGGGCCTTGACATACAAGGTGGGCCAGCGGGCCTGCGCTCCCGGCGCGCAGGCGGTCACCAGGGCTTCGCTCGTGTCGGCGACGACCCGCAGCGCCTGCTCGCTCCACACCCGGCCGCTGCGGTGCACATTGCGCTGTACGACCGTCTCCCCCGTCTCGAAACCGCGCACCGTTCCTCCTCCGTCCCGGCCGGGCACCCGCCCGGCATCCAGCCCAGCACCATCTCCCGACCTGGGCGAACCGTCACGCTGAAGCCTGCCCAGGAATCAGCCGCGCCCACCACAGCGTGCGGCTGCGCGCCCCCGGCGACGGCAGGTCAGCCCAGGACGGTACGGGAGGCGGCACCCTCGGCAACATGGCGTTCGCGGGAAGAACGCCGCCATGTCGATGACGCTGCCGGTGTGTTCACCGGCGTACTGCAGCGGATCGCGGTCATGGTCGTGGCCGGCTTCGATGCGGTCCACCAAGGTGGTGAGGAACCGCCCGGCCAAGGGGCGTTCTTGAACTGGTTGCCGCTTGTGCCCATGGCGACATAGAAACCGTTCAGGTCGGTGCGGTCGTAGATCGGGGTCCTGTTGGGGTGTGTCCCAGAAGCCGGTGTGAGCGACGACGTCTGCGGTGACGGGCGGTTGGCGTTGCGCGAGGGTGGGTTCGGTGGTGGCCATCTGTCGGATGAGCATGTTGGGGTAGCGGGAGACGATGGCGTGTCCGCCCTGGCCGAGGATGAGCGCGTGTTCGCCGTCGGCCGGCGTGGGCCGTTTGGGCAGGTAGGCCTTCAGTGCGCTGACGGTGAGCGGCTCGAGGGTGAACTTCTTGCCGACGTTCTCGAACGCATCCGGGGCTCGTACTTCGTAGGTGTCGTCGGGGAGTTCGTAGAGGTGACGAGTGTCGAGACGGACGATCTCGCCGGGTCGGAGGCCTTCGAGGAGGAGGTAGGCGATGAGGCGGTCGCGGAGGTAGTGGCGGGCTTTGTCGGGGCCCCACATGCCGATGCAGGTGAAGAAGGCGGCGCGTTCCATGTAGGTGAGGCGTTTGGGTGGAGTGGCGTCGCGGTCGAGGCCGGAGCGCAGCATCGTCAGATCTGGCGTGAGTCGGATGACGTTGCGGTCTTTGGCGGCTTCGTAGAACTGGGTGAGGGCGGTGATGTGTTTGTCGTGGCTACGGGCGATGTCGGGGCGGTGCTCGGCAAGCCAGGCGAGGGCGTCGGGTCCGTCGAACGGGCGGCCGTCGAGGTGGGGGCGGAGGTAGCGGTCTTCGGCCCAGCGGGCAATGTGCTCGATGCCGATGCGCCAGGGGTCGGCGTCGGCGCGGGTGCTGTGGCGCAGGGTGCCGCCCTCGGGCCATTCGTCGAGCAGGGTCCGTGAGCCTTTTCCAACCTCACTCCCGGTGACGATGTGGGGCGGCTCCGAAGAACGAAACGGGCGGGAAGCCGAAGCAGATCCCGAGCGTGAGGAGCGACGACGCATCCGGCGCCGACGCAGAGCGCGTCTGAAGGCCGCTCTCCTGGGACGATCCAGGGGCGGGCAGACCAGCAAGATCCACCTTGCCGCCGACCGAAAGTGCCGCCCGCTGGCGTTCGTCCTGACCGCGGGACAGGCCGCGGACAGCCCGCAGTTCATCCCCGTGCTGGGGAAGGTACGGGTCCGCGGGCCCGTCGGCCGGCCCCGCACCCGCCCGGACGCGGTCGCTGGGGATAAGGCCTACTCATCCCGCGGAAACCGCTCCCACCTGCGCAAACGCCGCATCAAGGCGGTCATCCCGGAGAAGAAGGACCAGGCCGCCAACCGCAAGAAGAAGGGCTCCGGTGGCGGCCGGCCCGTCAGCCACGATGCCGGCCTCTACAAGGAGAGGAACACCGTCGAGCGCCTGATCAACAAGCTTAAGGCCTGGCGAGGTATCGCCACCCGGTACGACAAGATCCCAGACAGCTACCTTGCCGGCCTTCATCTGCGCGCCTCGATGATCTGGATCAAAGACCTCACGCGGCCCAACGGTTGATCACGACATGACGCAGACCTAGGCGGCCTCGCCCAGGACGGAGTCGAGACGGTTCAGGACGTCGGGCCAGCCCTTGCCCATGCCGTCGCGCGCTTGTCGGCCCATCGGGGAGTCGAGGTCGAAGCCCGCGTGATTGAGGACGAGGCGGGTGCCCTTGCCCTCCGGGTGCAGTGTCCAGGTGATGGTGGTGTCGAGCGAGCCCTCGGCGAAGCGGTAGGCCAGCAGCCGCTGGTCGTCCATCTCGGTCACCTCGCAGGGCTGGCTGCCGAAGTTGCCCATGTCGAGGGCGAAGTGATGCCCGACGACGGGCTTGATGTCGCCGGCGGCCCACCAGCGGGCGTGGAGCTCGGGATCGGTCAGGGCCTTCCACACCGCCGCCGGCGGGTGGGGCAGGAACTTCTCGCAGGTGATCGTGTTGTTCTCGGTCATGTCTCGTTGTCCTCGTCCAGAAGATCGGACAGCGCATCCAGGCGCTGCTTCCAGTAGTGCTCGAACGGATGCAGCCACTCGCTCACCTCGGCCAACCGTGCCGGTTCGAGGTGGTAAAAGCGGTAGCGGCCGCGTGGCTCCTCGCGCACCAGTCCGGCGGTACGAAGCACCGCCAGGTGCTCGGAGACCGCGGGCCTCCCAAGCTCGAACATCCCGGCCAGCTCCCCCGTGGAGCGAGGGGCTTCTCGCAAGCTTTCGAGCAGTCTGCGGCGTACGGGGTTGGCTAGCACGCCAAACACGTCGGTAGGCATGACGCCATCATGCGTCAGAAAACTCCGACGCGTCAAGAATCTCCGACACATCCTCGGGTGGAGGTTCCGGACTCCCATCTCCGGTCCCAGCTGCAGATCAACCGCCGGATAACTTCGTGGCCGCCACGACGGCGATTCCCACAGATTGATCACGACTCGATACGCGCCCTAGGAGCGTGGGTCAGTAAACAACTCCTGGAATGCCGCGCCTCGTGGTGAAGTGCGGCTGCCGAGCGCTGCTCTTGAAAGGGAGTGGCTGCTGGGCAGTTGTGATGCGAAGATCAGTCCGCAATTTGACCCACATCCCCGTCCCGGAGGTCCGCATGGACGTCGCCTCGCTGCTGCCATTGACGACGGCCCGGTTGTCGCTGCGTCTGTTCACTCCCGGCGACGCCGACGACCTGTACGCCTACCAGAGCCTGCCGAGCGTGGCGCGCTACTTGTACCGGCCGGCGCACACGCGTGAGCGCAGCGAGCAGGTTGCCGCCGAGCGCGCGGCGCAGACGGCCTGGCGCGCCGACGGGGACAAGCTGGCGCTCGCTGTCTGTCGACGCGATGAGCCGGGCGTCATTGGCGAGGTGAGCCTCGCCCTGGCCGATGCCCGCGCCGCCCAGGCCGAGATCGGCTGGACTCTCGACCCACGTCACCAGGGGCACGGCTACGCGACCGAGGCGGCCGCGGCGCTGGCCGGGTTTGCCTTCGACACCCTGGGCGTGCACCGGCTCTACGCACGGCTGGATGTGGAGAACACCGGGTCTGTGCGGGTCTGTGAGCGCCTCGGGATGCGCCGAGAGGCGCACCTGGTCGAGAACGACCTCGACGGGGATCGCTGGGGCAGCGAGTACGTCTACGCGGCGCTGTCCGCGGATCTTGGCAGTCGATCAGGCGATTGAGCCCGACGCCGTCTCCTGTTCGTGATCTTCCATATGGGGAATTCCTGGTATGTCTGGTGGGGATGGCCTGTTCGAGGTGGATCCGGCGGCGGTGGTGAAGCCGGAGACCGCGCCGACGGCGGCGGTGAAGAAGACGTTCCGGGCGTCGTCCCCGATCAGATGCTGATGCTGCCGCCGTCACTGGATGAGTGGCTGCCCGAGGGGCATCTGGCCCGATTTCGTGGCCGAACTGGTCGACGAGGCCCTCGACCTGGGCCCGATCCTGGCGTCCTACACCGAGAAGCGCGGTTTCCGCCGTATGACCGGCGGTTGATGGTCCGGCTGCTGATCTACGGGTACACCACCGGAGTGCGTTCGTCACGGGCGATCGAGCGCAAGTGCACCGATGATGTGGCCTTCCGCTGTCTGGCCGCGGGGGCGGGGCCGGACTACCGGTCGATTTATCCCGGTTCAGGACCCGACACCTGGACGCCCTGGCCGCGATCTTCACCCAGTCGCTGCGCCTGGCGCAGCGACTCGGCATGGTCAAGATGGGCCGGGTCGCACTCGACGGCACGAAACTGCAGGCCAACGCCTCCACGCACAAAGCGATGAGCTACATCCGGCTGGTGGAGAAGGGAGAACGCCTCGAAGCCGAGATCGCCGGCCTCGAGGCGGCGGCCGCCGCCTGCTGGCCGATGCCGAGGCTCTCGATGCCGCCGAGGACGCGCGGTTCGGGCCCGATGGCAAGGACACGGACCTGCCCGCCGAACTCGACCGCAGGGAAAAGCGCCTGGCCAGGTTGCAGACCGCCCGTGCGCAGATCGAGGCCGAGGCCGCTGAGAAGGCCCGCGAGCACGCCGAGGACAAGGAGCGGCGACGCCAAGAGCGTGCCGGGACCGACGAACCCGAGGCGGTGGCCGAAGCCGGCGACCTGGCGGCCGAAACCGCGCGGCCGAAGGACAAGGCGCAGGCCAACTTCACCGACCCCGAATATCGCATCATGAAGAACGGCGCCGGCGCGTTCATCCAGGCCTACAACGCCCAGGCCATGGTGGACGACGCGCACCAGATCATCACCGCCGCCGACGTCACGACCAACCCAGCCGACGCACTCAACTACACCGGCATGCTCGACCAATCCGCCGCGAACACCGGAATCCACGCACGTCAGGCGCTCCTCGACGCGGGCTACTGCTCCGAGGCGAACCTTCAGGCCGCAGCCGAGCGCAAGGAAGAACACGGCACCGGCACCTTCATGGCCACCGGCCGCCTGTCCCACGACGAACGCGTCAGCCCCGCCCCGCGCGGACGCATCCCGGCCGACGCCCCGGCGCGCGAGCACATGGCCCGCAAACTGCACACCAAACCCGGACGCGCCGCCTACGCCCAACGCAAAGCCGTCGTCGAACCCGTCTTCGGGCAGATCGTGACCTGCCAGGACGGCCGCAGACTCCTGCTACGCGTCGAAGCAGGCGCCCGCGCCGAATGGCGGCTACTCGCCGCATGCCACAACCTGCGAAAGATCTTCGGGCAGGTCGGAACCCCCGGACTGGCCGCCGCCCGAGCCGGACCGCCCAGGCGGCAGCATCACCCTCCACAGCAACCACAGAGATCGCTCCTCGAACGTGCGACACCGCCGCAGGTAGTGCCAGCGGCGGGGCAGCCTCCCAAGGTGATCATCGAACACGCGACCGCGCAGTGGGACCTCGAACTGGACGATCTCTTCCTGGCCGTCGGTCACCGCCGGCCGTGTGGAGCTTCGCCGCCGCATGCGTGATTACGTACGCGGACTGCTGGCCCCGGTGGCCCGCAAAAACAGCTGGCAGCTGACCGAGCAGGCCGGTCATTCCACTCCTGACGGCCTGCAGCACCTGCTCGCCGGAGCCAAGTGACAGCCCGACGACATCCGTGACGACCTGCAGCAATACGTCGCCGACAAGCTCGGCGAGGGAGACGGTGTCCTGATCATCGACGACACCGGCTTCATCAAGAAGGGCATCACCTCCGCCGGGGGCCAGCGGCAATACTCCGGAACCGCCGACCGCACCGAGAACTGCCAGATCGGCGTCTTCGCCGCCTACTCCACAGCCCGCGGCCGCGCCCTGATCGACCGTGAGTTCTATCTCCCGAAGTCCTGGACAGAGGACCGGGAACGCTGCCGCACCGCAAAGATCCCTGACGAGCGGGAGTTCGCCACCAAGGGCGAGCTGGCCCGGCACCTGGTGCTGCGGGCCCTCGCCTCGCCGCTGCCCGTCACCTGGGTCACCGCGGACTCCGCCTACGGTCAGGACAACCGCTTCCGCCGGTTGGTGGAACAGTCGGGCGCCGGCTACGTGCTGGCTGTGCCCAAGTCCCAGTTCAGCGTGGGACGTTCCCGCATTGAGGGGCTGTTCGCGCAGGCGCTCGACGAGGCATGGGAGAAGATCTCGTACGGTGACGGCGCGAAGGGCCCACGCGTCTATGCGGCCTGGACCAGTACGAGGTTCGCCGCTACGTGGGCTGCCGACCATGAGCCCGACCACGGGCTTGTGTTTTCGTCAGGGTGAACGGGAGCCACTGCGACAGCGGGAAGGGGAGCCACGTTGCTCTGTCTGTGACGCGGATGAACACGACACAAGTCCATGATCGGCAACGAGATTCGGAGCCACTTCCATCGGGTGACATCCGTGATTCCTTGACGGCAGCGGGAGTGTCCGTGGGAACGATCGGGTGGGGAGCGAGTAGCTTGATGGCTCCGGGCCCTGCTGGGTTTGCGTCCCTGACAGGCGCGGTTCAGAAGGGCCCGGCTCCGTCGTGAAGGACTTGAGCGGGTTATCAGCTGATGGCGTGCTCGATGAAATGACCGCAGGAGAGGAAGCCCAGGCGCTGGTAGACGGGTTCTCCTTCCGATGATGCTTGCAGGACGGCGATGTGCTGTCCTTGGTTGCGCGCTGTGTGCAGCGCGGCGAGGGTGACGGCGCCTCCGTACCCGCGCTTGCGGTGAGTGGTGAGGGTGCTGATGTTGTAGATTCCCGCGACTCCTGCGTGGTAGAAGACCTCGGCGGAGCAGACCGGGTTGTCGCGGTGATAGCCGATCAGGTAGCGGGCCTGGCAGTCGGGAGCGAGTGCCCAGGGCGCAGCCTGGCTGAAGAAGCAGCGGACGGTGGCGGCCGGCGGATCCCAGTTCGCGGCAAGGACGGTGGCGTAGTCGGCGAGCTGTGTAGGCGTGGAGACCTGCTGGATGTCCAGTTCCGCGATCTGTGGTTGAGGTGGCAGGTTGTCGAGCGGGGCCCACATGGCTGTCTCCTGCTCGGAGGCTGGCGGACCCGCGGCAGCCAGGCGTGCAGAGAGGTCCGGCGGTGTCGAGGCGGGTCCCACCCACCAGGAGAAGGGGCGGTCTGTGGCTTCCACTGCCTGGAGAGTCTGGGCGATACGTGCCTCGACGTTGCTCGGTGTGAAGCGTGCGGCGGCGACGATATTGAAGGTGTCATCCTTAAGTCCGCTGTTGGCGATCAGGAGGTCGGCCGTCTCCGTGACCACTGCATGATCCAGGTGCCGGTGCAGATGACATGCGTGCTCTGCGAGGTTGCGTTCCATCCGCGCGAGGATGTTGCTGCCGTCGGTTGGGTGTTTCGTCGCTTCCATGATGTCCAGTTCATCACGTCGGTCTGCGGCCGAGGCGCGCGAGATCGCCAGTCTGCCGGGGCTCTCTCAGCTCGGTGGCGCCTTGTGGGTCATCGCTTCGTCTGCGATTGGCGTGCGGCTTCAGTGGCCTGGAAGCGATATGACTCGGTGCCTGTCTGGATCAATGTGCAGCGGAAGGTGAGCCGGTCGGCAATCGCCGCGCAGAGTCGCGGGTCCGCAAAGATCTTGTCCCACTCGGCGACCGGTGAGTTGGTCGCGACCGCTGTCGCCTTGCACTCCTCGCGCTCGGTGAAGATCTGGAACAGCAGTCGAGCGCTCTCTCGTCCAGGTTCAGGTAGCCGAACTCGTCCAGTGGTATCGGCACGTCACCCTGGCCATGCTCGCGCACGCCTTCCTGGCCGTCACGGCACACCAGGCCGGGGAAGAGGGGGTGCAACCGGTGGGACGGCCCAGGCCATCGAGCTCACAGTGGCGGAGATTCGGCGACTCCTGGCAACTTGTCGTCCCCGGCCGCCGCACCTGAGCGGACACCGAGGTCGACACCACGCGCTGAGCTGGTCGAACTGGCGCCGACGACGCCAAGCAGTCGCCCGCCGCTGTCACTACCTGCGGCGGTGTCGCACGTTCGAGGGGCGATCTCCGTGAGACCGCCCCTGCACAAGCGGAGTCCCGCTACACTCCCGCCACCCGGTGAAACCCGCAGGTCAGACACCGAAATCCTGCTGGAGCACTAGCCGAGATTCCGCAGCACCTCGGCGATGGTGGCCCGGTACGTCCGCAGCGCCTGCAGCCCGGCGGCGTAGCGGTCACGGTGCCTGGCGATGTCCACGGCCTGTTTCCGCGCGCGGACAGCGTGCCAGAGCTCGGCCGTATGGTGGCGGTGCTTGCAGGTGACGTCCGCGGCGGCGACGGCCCGCTCCCGCGGCGTATGCCGGGTGTTGCCGTCACTGCCCCGCTGCCAGGCGGTGTCCGTGTACGCAGCCACGGGGTCGGGATAGCGCGTGAACCCTTGTTCTGCCACACATCGGGACCACACATCCCACGCCGCACGCAGGCGCGGTTCGCGCTTGACGGCCTTGTCGACCTCGATCGCCCGTGTACTTGCGTAGAGCCAGTCCCGCTTGACAGCGATGCCTCGCATCAGCCGCCGGTTCGACTCCGCGTTGCAGGCGGGGAAGTCGGCGTACTCGGCGTCAGTCATCCGGCGGCCCTTCGGCCGCAGAGCCCGGGACTTTGCCGGGTCCCAGCCGTAGCCCCAGCGGCGGGCGGCGGCGAGATCCAGGACACCGTAGTCGGTGCCGACCGCGGTGGCGACGATGGGATCGCTGGGGTAGCGGGGGTCGAGTGGGAAGTCCGGGTGGCCGTGCTCCGCCATGCACTGCCGGACCAGCAACGCCGATGCCCGCTGCGATCGCTGGTAGTCCTGCGGCGTGAGGTCGTAGCGGTCGGCCGGGAGGGGGCCAAGGTCCGACGCCGTACGGATGACCTCCGGCCGTCCCGGACCGGAGACACAGAGCGCCGCCAGCACCGCCACGACACCCAGCCGCAACCCTCGCATTGTCATGCGCAGGGATGGTAGCGAACTGGGAACTGGCTACGACCACCCGCCATCGTGCACATGAGCGGGACAGGGTGCTGGCCTGCTGCCATGAGCGCTCTTGCACGACGGCCGGATGGCCTCCAGGGCAGTCCAGCGAGGTGGCGTGAAACGGTCATCGAAGTGGCTTGTAACTATGGCTGGTTCGCCGGTGTGGGGGATCGGTAGCGGGTGGGGTGAGGTGTAGCTTGAGGCCTTCCCTTTGAGCCCTCGCGGAGGTGCGCGCCCGGTGTCCCGGTCTTTTGTTCACCTGCACAATCACACCGAATACTCGATGCTCGATGGTGCTCAGAAGCTCAAGCCGATGTTCGCCGAGGTCGCGAAGCAGGGCATGCCTGCGGTGGCCATGAGCGACCACGGCAATATGTTCGGCGCGTACGAGTTCCACCAAGTGGCCAAGGGCTTCGAGGACGTCAAGCCGGTCATCGGGATCGAGGCGTACGTCGCTCCGTCGTCGCGGCGCAACCGCAAAAAGGAGTTCTGGGGGCCCGGCGGGCAGCGCGCCATGTCGGATGACGGCGAGGGCTCGAAGGATGTGTCCGGCGGTGGCCGCTTCACTCATATGACGATGTGGGCGACGGGTGCGCAGGGCCTGCGCAACCTCTTCTACCTCTCGACGGAAGCCAGCTACACGGGTCAGTTCCCGGCGGGCAAGCCCCGCATGGACATGGAGCTGATCAGCGAGCACGCTGAGGGCATCATCGCGACGACTGGTTGTCCGTCCGGCGCGATCCAGACCCGGCTGCGCCTGAACCAGTACGACGAGGCCCGCGAGGTCGCTGCCACCTACCAGGACATCTTCGGGAAGGAGAGCTACTTCCTGGAGCTGATGGACCATGGGCTGTCCATCGAGCGGGAAGTCAGGGAGGGTCTGCTGCGTCTGGCCAAGGACCTGGACATCCCGCTGCTGGCGACGAACGACGCGCACTATATCCACGAGGGCCAGGCCGACGCGCACGACAACCTGCTGTGCATCGGTGTCGGCAAGAACAAGGCTGACGAGAAACGGTTCCGGTTCCAGGGCAGCGGCTACTACCTGAAGACCGCGCAGGAGATGCGGTCCCTGTTCTCCGAGCTGCCGCAGGCGTGCGACAACACGCTGCTGATCGCCGAGCGGATCGGCTCGTATGACGAGGTCTTCGACTACGTCGACGAGATGCCGCAGTTCCCTGGCGTGCCCGAGGGGGAGACGCAGGAGTCCTGGCTGCGCAAGGACGTCCTCAAGGGGCTCGCCATGCGCTACGGTGACCCGGTCCCTGCTGAAGTGCTGGAGCGCTTCGAGACCGAGATGTCGGTCATCGGCCCCATGGGGTTCTCCTCGTACTTCCTCGTGGTCGCAGACATCTGCAAGTACGCCCGCGACAACGGCGTCCCCGTCGGACCGGGCCGTGGTTCGGCCACCGGCTCGATCGTCGCGTACGCGACCCGGATCACCGAGCTGTGCCCCCTGGAGCATGGCCTGCTGTTCGAGCGGTTCCTCAACCCCGAGCGCATCAACCCGCCCGATGTCGACCTCGACTTCGACGACCGCCAGCGCGACAAGATGGTGCGCTACGTCACCGAGAAGTACGGCGACGCATACACCGCCATGGTGAACACGTTCGGCAAGATCAAGGCCAAGAACGCGATCAAGGACTCCTCCCGGATCCTTGGCTACCCGTTCTCCCACGGTGAGCGCATCACGAAGGCACTGCCGCCGGACGTCGGGGGCAAGTCGATCCCGCTCGACGGCATCTTCGACCCGGAGCACCCGCGCTACGGCGAGGCCGGCGAGATCCGGCAGATGTACGAGAACGAGCCGGACGTGAAGAAGGTCATGGACACCGCCAAGGGTGTCGAGGGCCTGCCCCGAGGCACCGGCGTCCATGCGGCCGCGGTCATTCTGTCCAAGACCAGGCTGACCGATCGCATCCCGCTGCACATGCGGGCCTCCGACGGCGTGAAGATCACCGGCTTCGACTATCCCTCGTGCGAAGCCATGGGCCTGATCAAGATGGACTTCCTGGGCCTGAGAAACCTGGGCGTCATCGACCACGCCCTTCAGAACATCCGGGAGAACCGCGACGTCAACCTCGCCACCGTCGACCCGATGAACGGCGACAAGGACACCATCGTCATCCCCCTGGATGACAAGAAGACCTTCGAACTACTGGGCCGAGGCGACACCTTCGGCGTCTTCCAGCTCGACGGCGGCGGCATGCGCGCGCTCCTCAAACTGATGGAGCCGACCCGATTCGAGGACATCGCGGCAGCCCTGGCGCTGTACCGTCCCGGCCCCATGGCCGCCAACGCGCACACCAACTACGCGTTGCGGCAAAACGGCAAGCAAGAGCCCGACCCCATCCACCCAGAACTCAAGGAAGTCCTCGACCCGATCCTGGGCAGCACCCACCACCTGCTCATCTTCCAAGAGCAGATCATGGCCATCGCCCGGACCCTCGCCGGCTACACCCTCGGCGGCGCCGACATGCTGCGCCGCGCGATGGGTAAGAAGAAGCCCGAGGTCCTGGCCGCCGAGTGGAAGAACTTCCACGCCGGTATGACAGGCAACAACTACTCGGAAGAAGCCACCAAGGCGATCTGGGACGTCATGCTCCCGTTCTCCGGCTACGCGTTCAACAAGTCCCACACCGCCGGGTACGGGCTCGTCTCCTACTGGACCGCGTACCTGAAGGCCAACTACCCGGCCGAGTACATGGCGGCACTGCTCACCTCCGTCGGTGATGACAAGGACAAGGCCGGTGTCTACCTGGCTGACGCCCGCAAGCTCGGCGTCACCGTCCTCGCGCCCGACGTGAACGAATCCCTGGCCGAGTTCGCGGCCGTCGGCGACGATGTCCGCTTCGGTCTGCTCTCGGTGCGCAACGTCGGCGAGAACGTGATCGAGTCGATCATCCATGCACGAAAGTCAAAGGGGAAGTTCACTTCGTTCCAGGACTTCCTCGACAAGGTCGACCTGCCCGCGTTGAACAAGCGGGCCATCGAGTCACTCATCAAGGCCGGCGCGTTCGACTCACTCGGGCACACCCGCAAGGGGCTGTCCGCCGTGCACGAGATGGCAGTCGACGCTGTCGTGCCGCTGAAGAAGGCCGCCGCGTACGGGCAGGACGACCTGTTCGCCGGCTTGGGCGGCACCGACAGCGGCGACGACTCCGGGTTCGGTCTCGATGTGAAGATCGGTGAGGAGGAGTGGACGCGTAAGCACCTCCTGTCCACTGAGCGCGAGATGCTCGGCCTGTACGTCTCCGCTCATCCACTGGACGGCACCGAGAACATCCTCGCCGCCAACCGCGACACCACGATCGTCGACCTGCTGTCCTCCGGCCGCACCGAGGGCATCGTGCGCCTGTCGGGCCTGATCACCAGCGTCCAACTGAAAGTGACCAAGCAGGGCAACAACTGGGCGATCGTCAACCTTGCCGACCGAGACGGCACGATCGAAGTCCTCTTCTTTCCCGCCACGTACCAGCTCGTCGCAGGTGCGCTTGTCGAAGACAGCGTCGTGTCCGTCCAGGGGCGCATCAACGATCGAGACGGCTCGGTCAGCATCTTCGGACAGGAGCTGCAGGTACTCGATGTCACCTCAGCAGAGCGCACCGGAGCAGCGCCCGTAGTGCTTACTTTGCCCTACCACCGCATCAACGAGCCCGCGGTCAAGGAACTCCGACGGATCGTGAAGGCTCACCCAGGCGAGAACCCGGTCCACCTCTCTGTGCGCGGAATGCAGAAGACGGTCGTCTACCGATTGCAGACCACCGTGAACGCCACCACAGTCGCGTCCGACATCAAGGCCTCATTCGGACTCGACGCATGGCAGGGGATCGCGTGAACGACCCGAGCGCCGAGAACGAGGAAATCCACCTGCGGGTCGACACCACTCCGCCGTGCACACGATGCGCAGGACCAACCCTGCTGCTGGCCCGATTCCCACACTCCTGGAGAAACACCAACGGGCAAAGAATCGAGGGCCTGCGCGAGAGCACCCTGTGCTCGGTCTGTGACCGGGGGAACAAGGATTCCGATGCCTTGTTACAGCTCCTTACGGCCTGCGACACACTCGACGTCACCGACTTCGAACCGTTCGGAGGTTTGGTAGCTGCGTGGGTCGAGTCGTTACGCCAGGAATATGTCGATCTTGACCTTCTCGCCAGCGAGCACGAGCAATGGCAACGCTGCGAGCTCTGACCATTCGATGACGGCGATGGAATCCCGCGCCCCTCGCGCACGGCCGAGGAGGAAAGCGAGACGTCCTTGCCGGCGGCCCTGCTCGCTCTCCACACGCGCGGGGGCCGCGCCCGACACCGCGGAGCCTGTCCGTGGCCGTCGGGCGCGTCCTCTACTGCGACGAGATCCGCCGGATCCTGCACGGCGAGGAGTAATAGCGCCAAGCCTACGTCAAAACCATCCCATTTCGTCTTACTGTGCGACATCTCAGATATTGATCGCGAGACTCGAAGGGATGGTTATGCGCACAGTCAGCGCCTTGGCGCTTGCCGTGGTCGCGGCCGTAGGCCAGGTGGGGCTCGAAGCCACCGCCTCGCACGCGGCAGGCGGGAACATCACCACCGCCTGCTCAGGAACGACCACCGGGACCGAGTTCACGTTGACAGCGGACTGCGACACCACCGCGACGCTGACCGTGCCGGACGGGTTCACCGTCAATGGAGCCGGGCACACGATCACCGGCCACGATCCCGGGATCGCCCCGGAGGGCGCGTTCCACGGACCGGTGGTCACCAACGCCGGCAGCACGATGAATCTGACCGATCTGACCGTGCGCGGCACCGGCTTCGCCTTCCACTGCGACAACGACAACCCGACCGTGGGCGTGCAGTTCAGCGACGCCAGCGGAACGATGTCGGACGTCAAAGTCCTGGACATCACGCAGCACTCGGATTGCCTGACGGTGCACGCCATCCTGATCCGCTCGGCCACCAGCCAGCAGACCGTGACCATGAACAACGTCACCGCCACGGACTTCCAGCGCACGGGCCTGCTGGTGATGGGCAAGGCGACGGTGAACGCCAGCAACAGCACCTTCGGTCCGCCAGACCTGACGGTCCCCAACCCCGGCCGGCTCGCGCAGAACACCATTCAGATCGGCTCACCGGCCCTGGCGGGCCCCACCAGTGGAACCCTGACCGGGAACACGATCATCGGTGCGGGATTCGGCGCCCCCACCAATGTGTCGACAGCGCTCCTCCTGGCCAACGCGACCAACGTGACCGTCAGCCACAACACATTCGGCGGCATGGGCACGGACGTAGGCATCGCGCTCTCCAACAGCACCGGCGTCACCATCGATCACAACGCGATCAACCGCACACCCGCACGGCCGGGATTCGTCGATGACTTCGGGATCGGCGTCAGTGCCGACGATGCCTCGCGTCCGACCACGACCCTTGTCTGCAACAGCTTCTCCGGCTGGAAGCAGAACCTGGACAACGTCACCCAGCCACCGTGCATCACTACGGGCAGTACCATCCCCTGCGCCACCGTCGACCAGCCGTTCACCACCACGCTGGAAGCCTTCACCGAGAATCCCAACGCCAGCCTGACCTGGCGACTGGTCTCCGGGGAGCTACCGCCAGGCCTCACCCTGGCCGCTGACGGCACCGTCTCCGGTACGCCGACCCAGACCGGCACCTTCCCGGTGACGATCTCGGTGTCCGACCCCGTCGACGGGACCACCACGCAGGAGTTCACCTTCTGCGTCAACCCGCAGCGAGCGGCCGAACTCGCACTGACCAAGCAGGTGGTCTCGCAGGGTCCGTTCCGCGTCGGGGACCAGGTCCAGTACGCCTACACGGTCACCAACACCGGCAGTGTCGCCCTGAACAACGTGACGGTCACTGACAACCGGGTGGCAGGCGTCACCTGTGAGGCGACCACGCTCACCCCCGGGCAGAGCGCCTCCTGCACCGGCACGCACACGATTACCCAGGCCGACGTCACGCCGTGCAAGCAGGTCAAGGAGCGCGGCGGGGACCATGGCAAGGGCAGGCACAAGGTCATGCGCTGCGAGGTCACCAACACGGCACAGGCGACGGGAACCGACCCCCAGGGCAACCAGGTCACCAGCAACCAGGCCACGGCCACCATCACCGTGAAGGTGGAGAAGAAGAAGGAGAAGGAAGCGGAGCACTGCCGCAAGCATCACGGCGGCCACTCGAAGGCCTTCGGCGGGGGCGGCTGTGACGACCATGGCGGTCATCACCGTCGGGTAGCCCAACAGGCATAAGCGGGCCCGGTCGATCCGGCGGCGTTCCAGCAGGCTGGGGAAGAAGCTGCCGGTGCGGACCTTGGGGAGCCAGACCCAGGTCCCCGGCCTGCGTGTTCAGCGTCTTGCTGCGGTGCCGTTGCGCAGGTTGGGGCGGGTCTCGGTGTGCTCGCCGGGCTCCGCCCCGATGAACGTGGTGGCCTTGGTCTCGATCAGCTCCTGCAGGATCCGTGGGCCAGTGCCCTGATCAACTCGATTCCGTCCGCGGTACGCAGTGACTCCATCAGCCGGAGTGAGTCAGGCTGGGACAAGGCCATCGTGTCACCTCTCTCAACGAGCTTCTCTACTCGGGGAGTTGTGCGATGGCCGTTCCATTCCCGTAGGCAGGCTGGGTGAGGGCCCAGGAGCCGTGTCGGACACCACGCGCATGCCCAGCCCGCGCACTCGGTAGATGCACGTGTCATCGCCCCACAGCGACGCGTCCGCCGTCGCATAGGGTCCCCGTGCGTCCGTGCCGCTCTCCACGATGTCCATGTCCACTCGGATCAGCCGGTTGGCCGGCGTGATCTGGCCGCGGTACGTCCAGGTCGTCTCGCGGCCGGGCAGCACCGGCTCGAACCGGGGGTGTGGGATGCCGTCAGCGGCGCCGCGCTCGAGCAGGTGGTACTGGAGCAGTTGGCACATGGCCTCGACGCCCAACGACCCAGGCTGTACCGGGTCCTGGAAGAAATGCGCCCGGAAGAACCACTCGCCCGGGACCACTTCCTTCTCCGACCGCAGCCGCCCGAGCCCCCTGCTGCCCCCGTCCGGCCAGGAGCCGGTGATCCGGTCGAGCATCAGCAGCATCGGGCCCGGCAACCGCGGTTCCCCGGCGCAGTAGCGAGCGGGCCGGGAGGTCAGATCGACCGTACGGTCACAGGGCTCGTCGAGACGGGCCCGGTCCTGGGCCGACACTGTGAGGCCCTGCTGGTGCTCGAAGGCCGACGGCGGGAAGTAGCCGAAGGCCGTGGACAGTTCGAACAGCGGCACACCGCCGGCCGTGCATCTCACCCGGAACGACTCGATGATCATGTTCCCGCTGTGGGACACGCGGGTCAGTTCAGCGTGGGTGCGGACCGTACGTGTCGCCGGAGTGACCTCACCGGTGACCGTCCCCGACCCGTCGAGGTTGCGGAACAGCAGGTCCTTGTCGGTGGTCAACGCGCTGCCCACGTATGAGGCCAGCCACCCGCAGGGTTGCAGCGCGATCTCCATCAGGACGGCGAACGGCATCGCATGGCCGCCGCTCTGCTCGAAGTACCAGGCTTTCGCGGGGACGTCGTACTCGGCGACGACACCGCTGCCCTCCCGCATGCCGCCCTGCGGACCGTCCACCGAGACGATCCTGCTCATGAAGTGGTAGGGGGGACCGGGCAGCCGCGCGACCTTACGGGTGCCGTCGAAGGGCTCGTACGCGGTACCGAACGCCTCACTCGGTCTGCCCCAGGCACACGCCAGCAACGAGGCGTAGTCGAAGGGGAGTCCATCGGCTGCCGTCGCCACCGGCTGTTCCTCTCGGTGTCCGGCCAGTCCGCCGAGCAAGGGGAGCGGCACCGGTGTACCGCTGCTCTGCACGAGGGGCGGGCCCGAGCGTCGCCAGTGCGACAGTGGCCAGTCGGGCACCAGCCTCAGCGCCACGTCCCGGCCCAGGAACGCAGGCCTCCCGTCCACCGAGCCCAGCACATCGGCGTACAGCGTCGGCACCGGACCGGCCGAGACTCCGCGTACGAACACTTCGTAGACGACCCGTCGGCCGGCCGGGGTCGCCTGGCCCCGGCACATCGTCTTGCAGGGGTGGCCGTCGGCGGGCTCGAAACGCCAGCCGTCCCGGTCGACGGTGAAGCCCATGGCGGCCAGGTAGAACGCCATCGCTTGCAGACCGCCCTGGAGCAGCAGGGTGCCCGGCATACAGGGGTCGTTCTTGAAGTGCCCCGCGAAGAACCAGTCGTCCGGTGACAGCGGGGTCTCGGCCCGCAGGTAGCCGCGGCCCCACGGCCCTCCGTCCGGGTCGAACGCGGTCACCTCGTGCAACAGCCGCAGACGGCCGTCGTCCAGCCCGGGTGAGCGGACGTGGGCCGCTGTCGCCTCCCAGCCGGGGCCGAAGCAGTCCGCCGGCCGTCCTTGCGCCAGTGCCCGCACCCGGTCCGCGTCGAAGCGGGTCCGCGCGCAGCGCACGGCGGGCGGGTCGAACGGTAGGTCGTCGCCGGGCGGCCGCTCGGCGGGATCCCACCGCACCCCGCCGCTGGCCGCGAGCTCCTCCGGGGTGAAGAACCCGGCCTGGCCCTCGCGGACGCTGAGCCGGAGTTCGCCGTCCACGTAGCAGTGGTAGTGGAAGAAGGACAGCCGGACGCCTCCGTGCTCCGCGTGGCCGTCGACGTGGATCTCATAGCGCAGGGTGTCGCCCGCTTGCGGCGGGCTGCCGTGGTACGTCACTTCGCAGCCGAGCAGCCGGTAGGCGCGCTCGCCCCGGTTGAGGAGGTCGACGCCCAGCCAGCTGAGCAGGAGCAGATCCGCCTGGCCCGCCTCGATCAGCAGTCCGGGGGGCATTCGTCCGGTGGAGTCCAGGTACCAGCTGTCGGGCAGGACGTCGGTCTCCGTCCAGATCGTCCCGTCGGTGCGCACCGGGCCGGGCGCGGCGAGCGCCGCGGGCACGGCGTCGATGCCGGTGACCCGGTCCGCGAGCAGCATGGGCGGCTCGGGCATCCGGGTCTGCACCGCGTACGCGTCCTGCTCGGCGAACCGCGGGCCGAACAGCGTGGAGATCTCCCGGGAGGCAAGGTGCTCCAACTGGGCGCGGTCGAACTTCGGCCCCGGCCTCAGGGGTGGTGTGGGTGCCGCTTCCGGCGGGGGAGTGGGCTGGGATGCCGAGCGAGGCGCGGGCGGCAGGTGGCCGGACGGCGGCCAGGCGGGCGGACGCGGTGCCGGGAGGCCTGGTGGCCGTACGCGAACGGGCACGGTGCTCCGCAGGGCCCTGACGGCGAGCGCGGACGTCTGCAGGAACCGCTGGTGGGCCTCGGTGTGCCCGGCGATGACCTCCTGGTGCAGTGCGGCGACCCGCCGGCTCTGCCGGAGGACCACGGCACGGACGCCCGCCGCCCGCTGTTCCTGCCCGTCCGAGTCCGTCGGCCGGACGTCCGGCAGGCGGCCCGGCCCCGCGGCACCGGGGCCGGGCACGGCAACGCCGCCCGGTGAGTCGGACCGGTCGGCCTCCAGGTCCGGCACCGGCGCCAACTCGGGGGCCCGGGGCAGAGTAACCAGGGGCGGCTCCAGCGGCGGCAGACACGGAGGCGCGGGTACGGGCACGGCGATGGTGGGCCCGGGACGCGGGACTTCGACGGCGGCCTTCGCGAGCTGGGCGAACAGCTCCTCGGCGCGTACCGGCACCCCCGCGACGACGAGTTCGGCCACCGCCAGACAGGCCTGCCGCAGCCCGGTGTCGCCCGGGGCATCCAGTGCGACGGCCACATGGTCCCGGTCGCCGAGTACGCGTTTGATCCAGCCGGTGCACAGCTTGCGCGGCCCGTGCTCCACGAAGACCCGGGCACCGTCGGCCCACGCCTGCTCGACGGTGGCCGCGAAGTCGATCGTGTTCAGTCCCTGTGCGGTGAGTGCCTCGGCTGCCCGCTCGGTCGTCGGCCGGTACGACTGGCCGGTGGCCCCGCTGTAGAACCGCACACCGGGCACGTCGACGGTGGGGTGGTGGTGGGACTTACGCCACACCTCTCGGATCTCCGCCAACTCCGGTGCGTGGGCGGCCAGGTCGTAGTCGAGCTCGATCGCGCGGTCGGCGCCGATCCTGGCCACGACGGCCGCGCACGCGCGGGACTCGCCGCCGATCACGCAGACTCCGGGCGCGTTCACGGCCATCAGATGGACTGCGACCTCCTCGGCGAGCTCGGCACGGACCGCCTCCAGGGGCGCGCTGACCAGATAGCTCGACCAGCGGCGGCCCCGGACACCCAGACGCTCCCAGTGGCGGCGGACCGCGCGAAGTTCACCGGTGAGTTCGGTCGTGAACAGACCGCTGTCCCGGGTGGCGTCGTACAGCCCTGCGGCGTCCGGCCAGGCACCCAGCGCCATCAGGGCGGCCGACTCCCCCGAGGAGTACCCGAGAGCGGCGTCCGGCTGAAGCCCGAGCACCTCCCGGGTGAACGCGGTGTGGAAAAGGGAGAGTTCGGCGGCGGCCCAGATCTGGTCGAGCACTCCGCGCTCCGCCCGTGACCGCGGCCGTGCACCGATCGCGCCGTGCCTGGCACGGACGGCCTCGCCGAGCGACGGCAGCGCGAGCATCAGCTCGTGGCCCATGCCCGGGTAGGCGGCCGAGCCATTGGTGTACACGAACGCGGTCTGCCCCGTCACCGGCTTGTCCCGGTACAGCACATCGGCCGGACGGGTCCCGCCCTCGGCCAGCCAGCGGCGGGCGGCCTCCTTGCGGCCCGGCAACGCGTCGTCGTCGGCCACGAGGGCCAGCCGGGCCGGTCCGGCGTCGGACTCCGCACCGCGCTCCAGCGCGGCCAGCACCTCCCAGCGGTCGGCCCCGGAAAAGACGTGCAGGCGTGGAGCCGGGCCCCGCAGCCACGGCCGGGCGTCTGCCGCGCGCAGCCGGACGCTCGCGGTGGGCCCCTCCAGCGATGTCACTGTTGCCTTCGCGGTATGCGGGACGGTCGCGGTGTCCGCGGGACCATCTGGACACGGCACCGCGTGGTGCTGGAGCGAGAGCGCCGCGACCGCGACGCAGACCAGCCCGTACGCGGCGTGAGCGCGCCCGAAGGCCGACGCCGGATCGAACAGCGCTTCAGGGCCGTCCCCGATGACCATGTCGGGTGCGTCGGCGCCGTCCTCGTCGAGCAGGGCGACGACGGTGTCGCCGTCCCTGCGCGCGGTGTCCAGGGATTTGAGGATCAGGACGACGGCCGCGTCCCCCGGTTCTTCCTCGCGTCCGAGCTGGTGCTGGGCGGCCCGATGCACCGCCTCGCAGGACAGGTCGGTGGCACCGACGAGCGCGGCGTCGACCTCCCCCGACCGGATGGCCCGGGCCGCGAGTTCCAGCGCCACCAGGCCGGACGCCTCCTCCGCCGAGACCGCGAACCCCGGTCCCGCCAGGTCGAGTTGGGTACTGATGCGGTTCGCCGCGAGGTTCGGCAGGGTGCCCACCACCCCGTCCGCGGTCATGGGCGGCACGAACGCGTCCCGGGCCGGGCCCACCGACGCCGCCGTGGCGGGAAGGCCGGCCTGCTCCAGCCAGTGGGGAACCCGCCAGCGGGCGCCCGCTCGGGCCACCTCGGGGTCCACTCCCATGCCGATGACCACCATGGTCCGTTCCCGTGGCAGGGACACCGACCGGACCGCCTCCCGGGCGGCCTCCAGCACCAGGAGCTGATGGCGCACCGTTCGCTGCAGAGCCAGGGGCGGGAAACACAGGTCCTTCAACTCCACGGAGACCTCCCTGGCGGGGCCACGCCGCTCTCCGCTCAGCACCGCCCGCCGGAAGTCCTCGGTACCGGTCCCGTCGCCGACTCGGGCGCCGACGGCGACGATCGCCACCGCAGTACGGCCGCCCGGCGAATCCCGCACCCGGGCCGGGGCGGGCACGGTGTCCACGGGGCGGGCCGGTCGCGGTACGGCGGACACCGGGTCGCCATCCGGAAGGTCCACCACCAGATGGGCGTTGGTCCCGCCGAACCCGAACGCACTCACCGCCGCCCGGCGTGGCCCCGACCACGGTTCCGGCGCGGTCAGCACTCGCAAGGGTGTGCCCGCCAGCGCCTCCAGCGGCCGTTCCACGCCGAGCGTCGCCGGGCGGACCCCCGCACGCAGGGCGCCGAGCACCTTCAGCAGCCCGGCCACACCCGCCGAGGCCAGCAGGTGCCCGACGTTGGACTTCACCGAACCGATGGGCACGTCGTCACCGGCCCCGAACACCCGGGCCATGCCGCGCGCCTCCACCGCGTCCCCGACCGGCGTCCCCGTCGCATGGCACTCGACGAGCGACACGGTCTCGGGCGCGACGCCCGCCGCGTCGTACGCCAGGCGCATGGCCCGGACCTGACCCTCCTCCGACGGACTGATCAGCCCGGCGCCGCGCCCGTCGTTGGACAGTCCGACACCGCGGATCACGCCGAGCACGGGCAGCCTGGCGGTACGGGCCTCGGACAGCCGCATCAGGGCGACGAACCCGGCGCCCTCGCCGTGCACCAGCCCGTCCGCGTCCCGGTGGAAGGGCCTGCTGCGTCCCGTACGGCTCGTCGCGGACAGCCCGCAGAACCCCATGTGCAGATAGAGGGGGTCCGCCCGGCTGACCGCACCGGCCACCATCAGGTCCGCCGTGCCGTCGTGCAGCCGGTCACACGCCAGCTTCACCGCATACAGCGACGACGCGCAGGCGGCGTCCAGGGACCACGCGCCCGCGCCCAGCCCGAGGGCTCGGGCCGCGAGCCGGGCGGGCAGCCCGGACGAGAAGCGGTTTCGGGCGTCGGGCCTCTCCCGGCGCTCTCCCGTCAGCAAGGCGTCTCGGAGCGGGGGCTGCTGGGCGGACAGCCAGACGTGCTCGGCGAAAGCCGCCCCTGTGGGCGTCGGATAGGACAGGTTTCCCAGCACCAGCCCCGCGCGCGGCAGAGGTCCTTCGCGGCCCGCCTCCGTGAGCGCCTGCCGGACGCCGTACATGACCCAGTGGAAGAGCGGGTCCAGTGACAGGATCCGCTCCGGGGCGATCCAGAAACCGCTCGGGTCGAAGACGGACTCGAACCCCCGTACGTATCCGCCGACATCGGTCCAGGTGCGGTCGGGGTGGTCGTCCGCCGAGCCCATGGCCCAGTGGCGGGGCAGCCGCCACCGGCCCTCCGGGATGGCCGACAGACTGCTGCGGCCCGCGGCGATGTTGTCCCAGAACGAGTCCGGATCCAGCGCGTCGGGCAGCACACAGCCCCGGCCGACGACGGCGATCGGTTCGAATTCCATACGCAGGTCTCACTTCACGGCAGGGCGGGGCTGTTTCGCAGGGGCTCTGGCTCGGCAGGGGCCGGGGCTCAAGAGGGGCGGCGGACGAGTTCCACGCCGAGCAGTTCCAGACGGACGGTCCCGTCGGCGTCGATCAGCGCCGCATCGCAGCGTGCCCCCGTGCTGTGAACCTTCCGTCCCCGCAACACACAGCGCACGGTGCCGTCCACGGGGCCGCGCCGGTGCACCCTGCACTCCGCGACGGCCATCGGCAGCGTCGCCGCGCCGAGTTCCTCCTGCGCCCAGACCAGGGCGAGTTGGAGCGCGCCGTCCACGGCGGCCGGGTCGAGCGGCCAGTGCTCACCCGGCCATTCCAGGACGCGTACGCCTGCGACGACCGCCTCGCCTCCGTGCTCCGAGACACCGTGCAGCGAGCGGACGCAGTGGAACCGGGGGCCGTGGAAGAGGCTCTCCCCGTCGTACAACTCGGTGCGGTCCAGCGGCTTGAGGCCGTCCGGGCTGCCCCACTCGGCCGGGTCCGGCTCTTCGGCCCCGGTGTCCAGCACGGCCCGGAAGTGCGCGACCCCGCTGTCCCCGCGCAGTTCCGCCTCCAGCCCCGACGGCGAACCGGCCGCGCCCCGGCTGCCGTGCACGGTGAGCCGATGGCCTGGGCCGGCCAGTTCGGGCAGGGCGCACTTCTGGTACACCCGCACATCGCGCAGGACGAGGGGGCCGTCACCCGGCAGCCAGGCGGTGGCCGCCCCCGCGAACCAGTTCAGCACCATCGCCACGGGCAGCATGGGAACCCCGGTGATCGCGTGGTCGGACAGTTGCGGCGCGCTGTCCGCCCGCACCAGAAGCTGCGCCGGACACGGATCGCCTGCCGGGGACAGGGCCGCCGGATCGTTCCCGGCCGCCAGGACGACGCGGGCCTCACCGGCTGTGCCGTCCAACTCGGCAGTGAAAGCGGCCGCTCCCTGCTCCAGAGGGATCAGCGGAACCCCGGACCGGCCGAAATGCCCGGCCAAGGAGGGCGTGACCATGCCGCCGCGCCACGGACCCCAGGCGACGCACCGCACCAGGCAGCCGGGGCGGCGGGCCTGTTCGGCGGACGCCACCTGCCCCAGGATCTCGTTGGCCATGGCGTAGTCGCTCTGCCCCGGGTTGCCGAACACGGCGGCCACCGAGGAGAACAGGCAGATCACGTCCAGCGGATCGTCCGCCGTCGCGGCCAGCAGTGCGCGCAGACCGTCCACCTTGGTGGACATCACCTGCTCGACCTGCTCCTCGGTCTTGTCGGCGATCCGTTTGTCGGCCAGCACTCCCGCGCCGTGCACGATGCCGGTGACCGGCCCCCACGCGTCACGTACGTCACGCAGCGCGGCGGCGACGGCGTCGCCGCCGCGGACGTCCACCTGGACGTATCGGACGGGGGACCCCGCCTCCTCCAGGGCCGTCAGCGTCGCCCGTACCTCGCGCGCGGCCAGGATCTCCCGGGCCCGCGCCGCGATCCGGGCGGGCGAGGAGTCAGTCGCCTCCTCGATGGAACGCTGGGCGAGCAGACGGGTGAGGGCCGGTTCGTCGGTGGCCGACGCGAGCCCTTCGGGTTCGGGAGCCGGTGCCGTCCGGCCGAGCAGCACGATCCGCGGACGGTGGGTCCGTGCCAGGTCGAGCAGCGCGGCGGCGGTTACCCCGCGGGCCCCTCCGGTGGCCACGATCACCGACTCCGAGGTGATCCGCCGGATGCCGCCGGGAACCAACGGCACGGGTACCGCCCGCAGGGTGGTGCGGGTACCGTCCGCCCGGAGACCGACCTCCAGGTCAGGGCCGCCTTCGAGCAGCTCCCGCACGATCGCCTCGGCGACCTCCTCGTCGCTGCGGACACCTCGCTCGCAGTCGACGGCCTTGACCGAGGCGCCCGGCCACTCCTTCGCCGCGGTCCTGGTCAGACCGGCGACGCCGCCCAGCCAGGCCCGGTCGGCTGCGTGGCCGCCGAGCCCGAAGTCGCCTCCGGTGTCCTGCACGGTCACGAACAGTCCGCCCCGTTCGGCCGCCTGTGCCGCCACGGTGCGCGCCGCGCGGAACACCGACCGGTGGACCGCCCGCGCATCGTCCGGCGCGCTGCTCCCGGTCAGCCCGCCGAGGTGCACGACACCGCGCGCGTTCTCGGGCACCTCGCCCACGGCGGTGGCGTCCACGCCGCGCTCCGCCAGTTTCCGCGCGACGAGGTCGCTGATCGCGGCGCGCTCGGAACTCCCGTCCGTCACCACGAGCGGCCCGTCCAGGAGCCCGGCCGTCGCCAGGCCGGACGCCGGTGACTCCACCGAGCGCGGCACCAGCCTCGTCAGCGTCGTCTCCTGCCCGGACGCGGTGCGCATGGCGGGGATCTCCGGGACGGCGGGGGACCCGGGCACGGCCGGTGAGTTCGGCGCCGGGGCCCCGGGCGGCCGGCCGGGCACGGTGAGCGCCTCGACGATCTCGCGCAGCGTGCGGAGCTTGCCGAGTTCTCCGACGTCTCCCGTCGCCACGTCACCCACGCTGCGGCGTACCGCCGACAGGATCTCGACGCGCTTGATCGAGTCGACTCCCAGATCCGCCTCCAACTCCATGTCCACGTCGAGCATCTCCGCCGGGTAGCCGGTGAGCTTGGCCACCACCGAGATCAGTAGTTCCTCCAGTTCGGGCGCCGACAGAGGCGCGGCGTCGGCGGCCGGCGCCGGGGGGTCCACGGGGGCGGCGGCCGGGGTTCGCTCCTCGGCGGCGACCGGTGCGGGCGAGGGCGCCTCACCGGGCTCGGCGGGCACGCGGGCGGGGGTGGTCCTGGGAACGCCGGCCGCCCCCAGGGCCGGTGTCATGGGTGCCGGAGCCCGGCGGGGTTCCGCAGGACGGGGGAGCGGCAGCGGTGCCGGGAGAGCCGGGGCGTCGAGTGCACCGTCGACGTCCTGCACCCCGAGCATCGCGGCCAGGGTGGTCTCGGTCATCCGTAGAAAGGCCATGTGGCTGTCGGTCAGCATGCGTTGACAGGCCGCGTGCGCCTGAGCCGTCTGCCGCTGGACGCTCTCCACCGCGGAATACCACTCGGCGCCGAGGGGGGCCCCGGCCTCGGCACCGTACGTGGGCACGGCACCGTACGTGGGCACGGCGTCGTACGCGGGCGAGGGGTCGTGCGACGGCTCGGCTCCGTACGTGGGCTCCGGTTCCCGGGCGGGCGCCGCCTCGTACGCCGACGGCTCCGAAGCGTGCGCCGGGATGGGGATGTAGGAGGACATGGGAGCCGCCGGGATGGCGGACGCGGGTGCGGGATGCGGGTGAGGATGTTCCGGCCGGTTTTCCCACGCGGGTGCCGAGGGCAGTGGTTCGGTGGTTTCGGTGTGAGGCGGATAGAGCTGACCGTAGTTGGCTCCGCTGATCTTCACGGTCATCCGGGGCACGCGCTCCTTAACTGAGGGGCCGGGCGAGGCGTAAGGCGCCCAGAGGGGATCGAAGTCGAGAGGGATACCGCGTACCGCGAGTTCGCCGAGCGCGGTGTGCAGGGTGCTGACTCCGGACCGGTCCGACCGGTCCAGGGGGACGGCCGCGTGCTCGCGGTCACCGAGGATCTGTCCGACCAGGCCGGTCAGCGCGGTGCCCGCGCCGACCTCGACGAAGGTCCGCACCCCCGCCGCGTACATCGCCTCGATCTGATCCTGGAAGAGCACCGGTGAGGCCAGGTGGTCGGCGATCCGACGGCGTACCTCGTCGGGCGACGACGGGTACGGTGCCGCGTCCGCGTTGCCGTACACCTCGATCCGCGGCTCCGTGAGCGGGACCGTGCGCAGGAACGTGGCGAGCGGCTCACCGGCCGGGGCGACCAGCGGGCTGTGGAAAGCGGTCGACGTGGTCAGCCGGCGTGTGCCGACGCCCACGGCCGCGAACGCCTTCTCGGCACGCACGACCGCCTCCGTGGTGCCCGAAAGCACCACCTGACGCGGGGAGTTGTGGTTGGCCGACCAGATGTCGCCGACCGTGTCAGCGGCCAGCACCGTCGCCACCCGTTCGCGGTCCGCCGCCACGGCCAGCATCGCGCCCGGTACGACGGCCGCGTCCCGCATCAGTTCGCCGCGCCTGCGGGCCAGACCGACCAGCGCGTCGGCGTCCAGAACGCCCGCGCAGTGCAGCGCCACCAGCTCACCGAAGCTGTGGCCTGCCACGCAGTCCGGACGCAGTCCCAGACGCCGCAGTACGTCCAGCAGTGCCAGCGCGTGCACCGCGAGCGCGGGCTGCGCCCACTCGGTGGCGGCCAGACGCGCCGCCTGGGCCGCGCGTCCCCCGTCGGTGGAGGCGGGCGGCGGGAACACCACCCTGTGCAGGGGCTGCCCGTCGAACGTGGCACCGCCCAGCCGGTCCCACACGGCCTGGGCGGTCGGCGCCAGCATCGCGAGGTCGGCGCCCATCCCGACGTACTGGGATCCCTGCCCCGGAAACAGGAAGGCGAGACGGCCGGACGCGGGCTCCCCGCAGGCGTACCGGACGCCGTTCGGCGTCGCGAACGCGGTGCCAGGCCGCTGCCGGATCAGCGTGAGCGCCTGCGCGTACTTCTCCCGCAGATCCTCGGTGTCCGTGGCGACGACGGCCAGCCGCACCGGGTCGGTGGGAGAGAACGCGCTGTGGCTCTCCCGGGCGAGCGCGGCCAGCGGACGGCCGCCGTCCGTTTCCGGTGGCACCAGATCGGACGGTGACGAGCCGCTGAACAGGACGAGTTCGCTCGGCGCGGAGCGATGACGCGGCGGCACCCGAGCCGGGGTGCCCGAAGGCACGTACTCCTCCAGCGTGACGTGGAAGTTGCTGCCCCCGAAGCCGAAGCTCGACACCGACGCCCGGCGCGGATGACCGGGGGGCCGCACCCACGGGCGGGTCTCGGTGTTGACGTAGAACGGGCCGTCCGGGGCGGCGGCCGCCGGGACCGGCCGGTCGACCTTGATGGTCGGCGGCAGCACCTTGTGATGCAGCGCCATGACCGCCTTGAGCAGCCCCGCCGCCCCGGCCGCGCACTTGGTGTGCCCGATCTGCGACTTGACCGAGCCGATCGCGCACCACTGCCCGTCCGTACGCCCGGACGCCTCGTACACCTCGCGCAGTGCCGTCAGCTCGGCGGCGTCCCCGGCCTTCGTGCCGGTCCCGTGTGCCTCGACCAGCTCCACGGTCTGCGGACCGTAGCCCGCCTGCTCGTAGGCGCGCCGCAGAGCCCGTGCCTGACCGCCCGGAAGCGGCGCGTAGATCGCGGTACTCCTGCCGTCGGACGAGGTGCCGATGCCCCGGATCACCGCGTGGATCCGGTCGCCGTCCCGCTCCGCGTCGGACAGTCGCTTCAGTGCGTACATGACGACCGCCTCGCCGAGCATCGTGCCGTCCGCCGCTTCTGAGAACGGACGGCAGTCACCGGTGGGGGAGAGCGCGGGCGTCTTGGAGAAGCACAGGAACATGCCGATGTCGTTCCCGGTGTCCACACCTCCGCTGATCACCAGGTCGGCTCTCCCGAGCGTCAGTTCAGCGACCGCCGTGGACAGGGCTGCCAGGGAGCTGGCACAGGCGGCGTCGGTGGTGTGGTTGATGCCGTGCAGGTCGAACCGGTTGGCGATCCGGCCCGCGACGACATTGCTGAGCAGGCCCGGGAAGGTCGATTCCTGCCAGGGGCTGAAGTGCGCCGTGATGCGGTCGCACACGGCCTGCGCCTCGGCCTCGGCCAGACCGCTCTCCCGCAACGCCTTCAGCCACACCGGGCGATGGGCGCGCCCGTACATGTGCGGGAGCAGTTCCAGGGCGGCCGCGCCGAGGACGACGCCGATCCGGTCCCGGTCCACGCCCGACAGGCCGCCGGCGTCGGCCAGCACTTGGTCGGCGACCATCAGGGCGAGCAGTTGCGAGGAGTCCGTCGCAGACAGGTTGGCGGGCGGCACACCGTACGCCAACGGGTCGAAGTCCACCTCCGGAAGGAAGGCGCCCCGGCGGGCGTACGTCTTGTCGGGGGCGGTCGGGTCCGGGTCGTAGTGGTCCGCCACCAGCCAGCGGGAGGCGGGCACTTCGGTGATCAGGTCCCGGCCGCCGGTCACGATCCGCCAGTAGCCGGCCGCATCCGTCGCGCCGGGCACCAGGGCGCCGACACCGACCACGGCGACCGGTACATGCCCAGAAGAAGAGTCGGACACGGTGTCTCCTTGGAGCTGGACGGCTGCTGCTGACACCTCCGGGGCACCGGGGCCGCTCATGCCAGCTCGCACGGGGTGTAGGCGAATGCCTCGGATGGCAACGGCACTCCGTAGGTGCGTAGTTGATGGGCACGGGTGAGCACCGCGGCGCCTTCGAGCAGGTTGAGCGCGATCTGTACCACGGACCGGTTCGCCGGGTCGGCCAGGAATGTGCCCGCGACCCAGCGGTTGAACGCGCCCATCGCGGGCCCGCACCAGATCTGGTAGTCGGTACGCCGGGTGGCCTCGCCGGTGATCGCCCACCGACTGGAACTGCCCAGGTACCAACGGAAGACCAACGCCATACGGTGCTTCGGATCGGCCTTCGCACGCGTGATCTCCGAGGGATCGCGCCGCTCCCAGAACGCGCGGGTGCGCTGCCAGGCCTCGTCGAAGGAGGCGCGCAGCACGTCCCGTTCGATCGTGGCGCGCAGCGCGGGAGGGATCTCCTCCAGCGAACCGTGCGCCCGGTACGCCGCGTGGAGCCTGCCGGCCCGCTGGGCGAACATCGTCCCCCGCGAGAGCACTTGCAGCGTGACACCCAGCTCGAACATGTCCGCCGCCGGCGCCATGGCCACATCGGCGACATCCGCCTCGCAGAGCATCGCCTTGGCCTCTTCGGACAGGCCCGCCTCGACGGCCGTCTGGTTCACCGACCCGACGACCACGTAGGAGGCGCCCAGGGCGAAGGCGGCGGCCACCGCGTCCGGCGTACCCAGACCGCCGGCCGCGCCGATCCTGACCGGCCGGGGGTAGCCGAACCGCCGGCACAGCGCATCGCGCAGCAGGACGATCCTCGGCAGCAGGGCCGACAACGGCCGGTTGTCGGTGTGACCTCCGCTGTCGGCCTCCACGGTGATGTCCTCCGCCACCGGCACCAGGGCCGCCAGGCCCGCCTCCTGCGCGGTCAGCTTCCTCTCGGCGACGAGCCGGTCCAGCAGAGCGGCCGGCGCGGGCGAGAGGAACTGCCTGGCCACCTCGGGCCGGGAGACCTTGGCGAGGATCCGGGTGCGCCGGACGATCCCGCCATCGGCGCCCCGGCGCAGTCCTCGGGCCGAGCACAGCACGACGGCCGGGGTCAGCTCCATGAACGCCGACGCCGAGATCCGGGGCACACCGCAGCGCAGCAGCAGCTCGGCGACGCGGAACTCCAGCGCGGGTTCGGCCGGGGAGTGGATGAGGTTCACGCCCCAGTTCGGACGGGACCGCAGGTCCCGGGCCAGCGCGTGCACGGCCCGCTCCACCTCGGCATACGCCAGGCCGCCGGCGCCGAAGAACCCGAGCATCTCCGCCCGGGCCATCGCGGACACCATCCGGGTGGTCGCGATGCCGTTCGCCATCTCGCCCGCCACATAAGGGAAACGGACGCCGTGCGCCTCGCAGAAGGTGCGCCCGCCGAGCCACTCCGGGTACAGCGGCGGCAGCGTACCGAGGAGCGGGCCGTCGGGTACGGGACCGGTCGCGAGCCCCAGCTCGCGGCCGGTCCGCCCGCTGACGATGTGGACGGGTTCCCGGATCCGTCGGGCACGGGCGGCGATCTCCCCGAGGGAGAAGACCGGCAGGGACGCGGCGGGGGCTTCAGGGGCGGTCAGGACGGGCACAGAAGGGCTCCAGCGGGAGAGGAGGTCTGCGGGTCAGGCGTACCGGGCGGACGGGAGGGCGGCGGTGGGCGTGGGGGACGGCCCGGTGGGAACCGAGTCCCTCGGGACCAGGCCGGACCACAGGTAGTCGAGGTCCACCCGGCCGGAGGCCGCCGACGGACCGAACAGGGCCCGGACCCTGGTGTCGTCGAAGCGCCGCCGGTGGGTCAGGTAGGCCGTCAGACCCGGGTAGAAGTCCACCAGCGCCTCCAACGCCGAGGGGTGGTCCGGCTTCGTGGCGACCAAGTCGATCGACAGGTGAACCAGCCGTTCCAGCAGGGTCACGATCGTCCGCACCGGTACGTCGCGGTCATGGACGACGTGGTACGTGTCGACTCCGCCCGAGGGCGTCCGGCCGGCCAGCCGCACCATGAGCTCGGCCGCGTGCTCCACCTGCATCAGGTTCAGTCGGCTGTGCGGATGACCCACCAGTCGGATGCGGGGACGGCCGCCCGGGTCGGTGCCGCCGTGGCCCGGGTTGCCGGGACCGGCGGTGCGTCGTGCGTCGCGCAGGATCCGCTCGATGACCTGAAGCGGATGCGAGGGCAGTTCCGGGTGCGGCGGCAGGTCCGTGACCAGGATGCTCGGCCGCAGCACCACGACCGGACGGTGGTGTTCCCGCGCCCACGCGTGGATCAACACCTCCGCCTCGTACTTGGAGCGTTCGTAGGCGTTCTCGAAGCCGTACGCGTCGTCCAGCTCGTCCTCGTACGCCACCCCCTCACGCCGACTCCCGGCCACGAAAGCGGTACTCACGTGGTGGACCACGGGTCTTTCGCCTCCGGCGGCGGCCAACTCCAGGACGTGCCGCGTCCCTTCGACGTTGGTACGACGCAGTAGGGGAAGGTCTCCCTCGAGGTTGATGCTGCCGGCGCTGTGCCAGATCGCGCCGAGACCGTCGGCCAACTCCTGGAACGCGCACCTGGACAGTCCCAGTCTGGGCTGCTCCAACTCGATCTCCACCACCCGCAGCCGGTCGGGGAGTTCGGCGACGAACGGCTCCGCCGCGCCGGTCAGTGCGAAGAACCGGGTGATGCGGTGCAGCGCGTCACCTGACCTCGCATGCACCAGGACCGTCACCGACCGGTGGGTGTCGAGCAGACGGCGCAGCAGGCGCAGTCCGAGGAATCCGGTGGCGCCGGTGAGGGCGACGTGCATGACCTTGGCTCCAAGGGTTCCGAAAGGGACAGGACCATAACCGCCTGAAGGCCCGGGCCATTGCGGCGGCCGGGGAGCGAGATGCATCCGGTCGTCCCACGGCGTGGCATGACGCCGGCGGTCGCGGCGCGCGCGGCCTGACCAGTCCGGCGCGCACACAGTGTCAGACGGCGGACACTGATGAAGACCCCGATCCTCCCGGCTCACCCGAACGGGGTATCCAGGCCACGGTCCGCGTGTCCCGCACAGCCTCTCGGAGCCCCCGCCGCGAGCCAGGGCTCCCGGCTGTACGGACGCGACGGGAGTAGTTGAGGCCCGAGCGGGCCGCGTGGAGGGCCGTCCTCCTTTCGGGTGCTCTCGCGGGATGCCGAGCCCAGTGGGCAGGAAGGGAGCGTGTACTTCGGGGGCTGCGGGCGCATACGGCCGTGCACCGCGACCGGATACAAACCGTGCTGATTCAGCCCGAGTTGACGTGTTCGGCGTCGCTGGGGATCGGTCGGCGGCCCTTCCGATGGTCGCCGGTCCCGGTTGGTCGGGTCGGCCGAGCGTCCGGCCGTGCCCCGCCTGCCCGTCCGTCGGCATGAACTGGAGTTCCCCGATGCCCGAGTCCGTTCCGTCAGCCCCGTCCGTTCCCTTCCCCAGCCATCCCACCCACTCGCTCGACCGCGCGTTCCTCAGCATGGAACGCCGCCACCCCGAACTCCGCTGGGACGCCGGCGGGGTCGCGCACCTGAGCGGTCCACCCCCGAGCCTGGCAGACCTCCGCGCGTACGTGGGCTTCCGTCTGGGCCGGTTGCCCCTGCTCACGAGCCGGGTCGAGGGCGGTACGCGGCGCCCCCGGTGGCGACCGGACGCGGACTTCAGAGTCGACCGGCACGTCCACGAGGTGGTCGCGAAGGACCCCGCGGGGTGGGACGCCGCCCTGCACACCGCGATCAACGCGCCGTTCACGCCCGGCACCTACTGGGGGATCTGGCTGGTCCACGGCCATGCGCCCGACGAGTACGCCCTGTGCTACCGCTTCCGCCACGCCTGCCAGGACGGTTCGGCCGCCGCGATGACGTTCCGGACCATGCTGGGCCAGGGTGAGCCCTCGGCCCGCCCGGTGCCGAGGAAGGGGCGCCTGGCCGGTCTGCCCCGGCGGGTGGTCACGGCGGTCGGCCTGGCCGCGACGTTCACGGCCGGCTCTCTCGCCGTTCGTGGCCACCGTCCGGCCGTCCCCTTCACGGGAGAGCGGCGGCTGTGGCGGGGCCGGGTGCCGGCGGACGCCCTCCGCCGGATCGGTACGGCACATGGCGGATCGGCCCACGACGCCCATCTGGCCGCTCTCGCCGGGGCATTGTCGGCCTGGTCGGCCCGATCCGGCGTACCGCTTCCTCGGGTGACGGCACTGCTGGCCGTCGACGCACGCCGCCCGGACGAGGAACAGACCTGGGGCAACCGCTGCTTCGCCCTGCCGTTGGAGCTGCCCGTGCAGGCCGCCGCGGAACGCGGTACCGCGCCCCAGGACGGTCACTCGCCCCTGCGGCGACTGGAGCATGTCATGGCGACGACCCGGAAGCTGCGGAGCCAGGCATGGCGGCAGGCCGTTCAGGACATGGTCCGCTACATGCCGGACCGCCCGACCGAGTGGTACCTGCGAAGGATGCTCTCCCCACGCGTCGTCGACGTCTTGGCCACATCCATGCCGGTCGCCGACAAGGGCAGCCTGGGGGACGCCCAGGTGACGAGCGTCGCCCTGCTCCCCCTGCTCCAGCCCGGACACCTCTTCGGAGTGGGCCTGTCGTTCTTCGGTGACTGGGCCGAGGTGTCCTTCGTGGCCGACCGCGGCCTTCCGCTCGGAGAACTGCTTCCGGGACTGTGGGAGCAGGCCGTGGGTGAACTGGAGGAAACCTCGGCGCCGGTGTGAACGGGGCGGTTCCCGGGCCGTACCGAACGCTCGGGTGCGGCCCTGGGCCAAGCCGTCCGGTCAGACCACCGCTTCGAGTTCTGCCAGGGCCGTCAGCCACAGCCCCGGGAGGTCCGCGCCGCGGGCGAAGGCCGTGTCGTGGACGACGGAGAGCGTGCACTCGGCCCGGTACCTGAGGAGCGTCAGATGGCAGAGCTGACCCGGCAGGGGAGCGCCCAACCCGAGGACGCCGTCCATGCGTGCCTCACCGAGGACCGGCTGTGGCACGGCCGCAGGGAAGTAGGTGCCGGTGAGGGAGGCGTGGCGCGGACGCATGAGCAGCCGCAGTGCGCCAAGGCTCACCGGACGCGGCGCGAGCCGCATGAGAGCGCGGGAGGTGCGCATCCTCCGCTCGACGCTCCCGGGCTCCAACTGACGTGAGAAGGAGGCGAGTCGGCGCAGCGGAAGGGGTTCCTCACAGGGCAGCCGGAGACGCACCATGGTGAGGAAGTTGCCCACAGCGGCCCGTTCCCCACCGGTCCGCACTGACAGGGGCCACAGGAGTGTGAGAGGAGCCGGACGCTCTCCCTCGGCCAGGGCGACAGCCCGCATCGCCCCGGTCAACGCGGTCAGGAAGACGGCGCTGACGTCGGTACCGAGGGCCCGGGAGACAGCGACCAGCCGCCGCGTCTGCACCGTCCCGACGGCCGTGGCAAGCTTCCCCGTCGGCGGCCGACGCAACACGGACCAGGTGCCGGTGCCCCGCAGGCTCCGGGCGATGTCGCTCATGACGCCCAGCACGGCACGGGAGGAGACCCGCCCCATACCGTCGGCGGGCGAAGGCGTGCTGCGGACGTCGGGCGACGTTTGCGACGCGACGTGCGGAGTGAACAGCGTCCGCAGTACGTAGTGGTGTCCCGCGCCGTCCTCCACAGCGTGGTGGATGCGGAACACCAGCACATACTCGGCCAGGTCAGTGGTACCGGTGTACCCGTGGACCAGCCAGAGATCCCAGGGCGGGCGGGGTGCGGCCGGCAACGGCCGCTCCAGCACTTCCTGGACACAGTCCTGCCACTGCTCGCGGGGTTCGGTCACGAGCAGCCCGCGTACATGCTGACGCAGGTCCAGTTCCTCGACAGGCAGGAAGCAGGGACGAGACCCCGACCCCTCCTCGACACGGTGGGTGAGCGTCGGAAGGTCCTCGAGCCTGGCCCGTACGTGTCGGCGCAGGGCGTCTGGTGAGGGCGGTTCCCCACGGAAGCGCATCGCCCAGCCCACCGCCAACTGGTGTGCGCCGGACATCCGCTGGAACACCTGGCTGAGCGGATCACACGGCGTCGACCGCCGGGGCGGGGCCTGCCACGGCGGGCAGGGCCGGGACGGTGCCGCGTGCGCGACGCCTGCCTGCTCGGCGTTCCCGGCGGAGGGCTCTTCGGTAGGAGCGGAAGTCAATTTCGATCCCATGGCGGTAGCTGGACACGTATGTGTTGCGATGGCGGCGCCACTCGCCTGCGATCGCCTTCGTCATGTCCGCCGGCGACGGCAGGGCGACCACGCCCTCGATCAGCTCGGCGATCCATTGCGCCTGCGGTTCGAGCAGCGGGAAGGCCGCACCGGAGGGCTGCGCGAGCCCCATGAAGTAGAGCCCGGGGATGCGCGGCGGGACCGTCCGCAGATAGAGCTCCGTGCGGCCGTCCGGGGCGGCGAACACGGAGGGTTCCAGGAAGGGAAATGAGATCTTGTAGCCCGTGGCGTACACCACCGCGTCCACCGGTTCACGGCTGCCGTCCGTGAAGGCCGCCGTGTCCCGACCGAAGGAGCTGACGCCGGGCTTCGGTGTCACCGCGCCCCGGCCCAGCTGGACGAAAAGTTCGTCCGAGGTGGAGGGGTGGCTCGCGAGGGGTGCGCCGACCGGTTCGCGGAGCCCGTAATGAACCGGGGCACCGCGGGTCAGCCGCAGCAGGAGCCGCAGCGCCGGATCCTTGAGGAACCGCGGGAGATCGGACAGCGGGCTCGACGCCAGGTGGTCTGCCGGACGGCCGAGCAGCATCTTGGGGAACAGATGCGCCGGGGTGCGCGCGGAGAGGAACGTCCGCGCCGCCGTACGCGAGATCTCCGCCGCGATTTCGCACGCGGAGTTGCCCATACCGATCACCAGTACCCGCCGACCGGCATACGGGTCAGGGGTGCGGTAGGCGTGCGAGTGGATCGCGCTCCCCTCGAACTCCTCGGCACCGGGCACAGCGGGGGCCGGGAGGCGCGGATCCCAGTGGTGCCCGTTGGCCACCACCACCTCGGTGTAGCGCCGCCTCTCCTCGGCCGCGGCGCCGCGGCGTCGGCAGACCACCTCCCAGCCGCCGTCGTCCAGGGGCCGCACGGAGGTGACCTTCGTGCCGCACACGATGTGGCGGTGCAGGTCGAACGATGTGGCGTAGTCCTCCAGATAGGCCAGGACCAGGCTGTGGTGCGGGAAGACCGGGTAGCTCTCCGGCATGGCCAGGGAGGAGAAGGACATGCTCTCCTTCGAGATGTTCGCGTGCAGCGACGCGTACACCCCCGACATGCCGTTGTCATTGCCGTACCGCCACAGTCCGCCGATGCCCGACCCGGCCTCGAAGCAGTCGAACGGAACGTTCCGCGAAGCAAGGACCTTGCTCGCGGCCAGGCCTGACGGGCCGGCGCCGATGACACATGTTCTCCGCATGACCGACCTTCCTCGTATGTGCGTGACCCCTCCGGCTCTCCACATGAGCGGGACCACCAAAAGGGGCGCCGTCAGGACGGGCGAACCCGGACCACCGGGTCTGACGCCCGACCCGCGGACAGGGGGCGGCGCCTGAGCCGACCTGCCGACACCCCAGTCCTGGCCACGCTAGCCGCCCCGGTTGCCCCGGAGCCTTCTTCCGCCGGTGAAACCGCCGCACGCGTGACACGGTGTGCGCGGGATTGACGCCGTGCCACGGAACCGCTCCCGGCGCCGTTTCCATTGCGCTGCTTGCTCGTTGGGGCCGAGCGGGACCGGATCAGCCGCCGACCGAAAGACGCGGACCGGTTCCGTGGCCCTTTGGAAGACCTGGCACGACGGAGCAGCCCGATGGACGTCACAGATGTGCACCACTCCTACCGGCAGCACGCCGTTCTACGGGGTGTCGACCTCCACCTGCGGCCCGGGGTCCTCGCCGGGATCGTCGGGGAGAACGGCGCCGGCAAGACGACACTGCTGCGGATCCTCTCCGGTGAACTCAGGCCGGACAGGGGCACGGTGCACCACAGCGGCAGGTTCGGCTACTGCCCGCAGTCCGTGGTCCTGGACGACTCCTTCACCGTCCGCCAGCACCTGGACTTCTTCCGGCACGCCTTCGGGCTCGCGGACCTGCGGCGAGCCGAGGAAGTGATGGAGACCCTGGCCCTCACCGAGTACCTCGACCAGCGTGCGGGTCGGCTCAGCGGAGGCTCACGGCAGAAGCTGAACCTGACCCTCGCGCTCATGCACGACCCGGACGTGCTGCTGCTGGACGAGCCCTACCAGGGCTTCGACTGGGAGACGTATCAGCGCTTCTGGAAACTGGCGACAGAGCTGCGCGACATCGGACGCTCCGTGCTGGTCGTCTCACATCTGGCCTACGACATCGAGCGGTTGGACGAACTGTGGCGCCTGGAAGACGGATGCCTGCACCAGGAACGGTGCTCGGAGGCGGCGGCATGAGGCGGCACTGGGCCCTGTTCACCACAGCCTCCCGGTACGCACTGATCGGCCACGCCCGCAACAGGTTCGCGATGCTGCTGGTGGTGCTGTACATCCCCGTATGGATCTCCTTGGCCTACGTGACCATTCCCGACCGGCCGGCGCCGTTCAGGCTGCGGGCCACGGGCGAGATCCTGACCCCGCCGGGCAATCACCTCACCCAGATCACCGGCGCGCTGAACGCGGTCACCCTGATCGCCGGGTTCATGATGTTCGCCGCCACCTTCACAGGCGGTGCCTTCGACCGGCGCCTGGCCATGGCGGGGTACCCGCGTCACCACCTCGTCATCGCCAAGCTCTCCGCGCTCACCTTGGTCTGCGCCGCCGTCGCCGCATACGCCACGGCCGCCGCCAGCTTCGCCTGGTCCCCCCGACAGCCCCTCATGCTCGCTGCGGCCCTGTTCCTCGCGGCCCTGACCTACGGCGCGCTCGGAGTGGTCTTCGGCTCGGTGCTCCGCCGAGAGGTGGAGGGCATGTTCGCCATCCTGATGATCAGCATCATCGACGTCGCCCTGCAGAACCCCCTGTCGAGCTCCGGGTCGGACAGCGCCATCGTCCGCTTCCTGCCGTCGTACGGAGCCGTTCAGGCCAGCATGTCCGCGGCCTTCTCCACCGCGCCCGTGGCCCAGGGCCTCGCGATCCAGCTGCTCTGGCTCATGGGGGCGGCGCTGGCCGCGTTCATGGTCTTCCGCCGACGTACCCGCGACGCGCTCCCACCGAAACGGAGGTGGCGCACCCCGGACCGCTCCGCACCGGCGTGAACGCGGGCACGCCGCGCACGCGATGGAGCCGGAAGCACCCGCACAGCGGGCACGACCCATGTGACCGGCGGGCTACCGGCCATCTGGCCGGGCAGCCGTCGTGACCGGCCAGAGCCGGTCATCGTTCTGTAACCGGGCGCCGATTCGCGCCCGGCCCAACCCACCCTCCACATAAGGAACATCACCCCATGACCCTTTCGCGTACCGCCCAGTGCACGGTCCTCACCGCGGCCCTCCTGTCCGCCTCCGCCGTGACCCTCCCCGCCTCCGCGCAGGCGGCCACGCTGCCGCCCGCGTGTCAGGAGGCACTGCTCCAAACCCTCAACAAGTTCCCCGTCGCGGACTTCACGGTTCCCGACAAGGTCCAGAACGCCATGCTGAACGAGGTCGCGAACCTGAGCGAGGCCGACCAGGCGGCCTTCACTGAGGCGGCGTGCGCGGCCTGGAACAACTGGGCCACCAAGAACGGCCAAGCGGTGGCGACGGACCTGGACACCCGCTACCGGAACGCCTCTGGACTCGCGTGCAACAAGTTCACCACCTCCGCCATCGCAACGATCAAGAAATACGCCCCGAACATCCCGGCACAGACACGGGAGTTGGAGAAGGTGGCCAAGAAGGTCTGGCGCAACGCCATGCAGAAGCTCGCCGTGGAGGCCACCAACGCCGACTGCCGCAAGGCCTACGACGGGGTGAAGACCGGCTGGTAGCGAGACCCGGTGATGACACCCCCGTCCACCACCTGGTCTTCCACGGCCCCGCCCAGGTCACGCCCCGGACGCTCTGGCCGCATACCAGGCCGCGATCCGGGACTGAGGGCACTGGAATCAGGTGCTGATCACTTGCTCTTAGGGTGAGAGCGGGGCGGCGTGGTCACGGATGATCGCGAAGTCTGGCTGGAAGTCGCGCAGGACCAGATCCGGGCGGGTGGCCGCGTGCGGGTCGGGGATCGTGGTGCGGTGTCGTCGGCTGCGGTGCCGGCCGATGAGACCGGCGGCTCGCATCGTCCGGGCACGGCCTGCGGCCACAGGCCGTGCCCTGGCGTTGCAGGACGCCGTGGATGCGTGGGGCCCCGTAGGCGCCACGGGACCGGGTGTGGACGGCGGTGACCTGCTCGGTCAGTTCCGCGTCTTGCGGGGCCCGGGGGCCGACGGTTCCGGTGCGGCGGGCGTAGAAGGCGGCACGGCACATGTGGCTGCACATGGACGGCATCGGCCCGCCCGGTTCCACAGGCGCCGGGTGGTCCCTGGAGAATCGACCAGTCTCACGGCCCCTACGGTATGGACGAATACGGTCACACCCACGGTCGAGGCCGACTGTGTACTGATGCAGCAGCGCATCCGGGTCCACTCGAGCCGCCGCCCGGCCGTCGCATTGCCCGATGCCGTTGCGTGCAACGCCCGGAGGGGTAGTCGCAGATGGCGGCGGTGGCGGTCAGGCCACCCCGGCCGCTCGGCCTCTTGCCGCCGCGTCGACCGTGCCGAAAGCGGCCGTGACCGCCTCGACGACCAGGCCGTCGATCCCGTCGAACACCAGCGAGTCCCGGAATGATGTGTCGCCCTGCACAACACCGGCGTCGGCCACGGCCCCGTATGACGGAGACATGCAGCTACCTGACGGTGCGTCACTGTTCGCTTCGGCATCACGGCGTACGCGGTCTCACACTCGATTGGTGTATCGCGATCGAACACTGAGGTCACCCTCTGCGACCGCTCCCCAAGATCTGCGCCAGAACCTCCTTGAGGTGAACGAAGCCACGCAGCCAGCGGCCGACCGTCAGCCCCCACCACACCACGAGTTCAACCTCAGTAGCGCGCTTCGATTCCCCAGGCGGCGGCTCGGGCGGCGGCGGCCGCACGGTTGGGGAGGTCGAGTTTCGCGAGAATGTGCTCGATGTGGGTCCCCACGGTGCGCGGCGTGATGTGCAGCCGCTCGGCGATCTCCCGGTTGGTGCGGCCGACGGTCAGTTCGGCCAGCACCTGGAGTTCCCGTGGCGAGAGTCCACCAGGTCGCCGCGCGGCCGGGTGCCGTGTGTCCGCGTCGGAGTCGGCCGCGGTGGCCTCGTCGGGTGGCAGGCCCGTGCGGGGGTCGACGGCCGCGGCGAGGGCCTCGGTGAGCAGGGCGATTACGGCACGCACTGGATCGGGCGTGCGGCGCGGTCGGCGGGTGCTGACGTTCAGCATGCCGACGTACCGGCCGTCGGCGGCGAACAGGCACTGGGCCACGCCGTCCTCGATGCCGAGGGGAGACAGCACCTCCTGGAAGCCGGGGGATGCCGCCAGGAGGTGCCGGGGGACGTCTCCGAGCCAGAGACCGCCTTGGGCCGGGCTGCGGAGCACGGGGAACACAGGGTCGTGGTGTAGGTGGGTCTCGATGTAGGTCGTGGCGTCGTCCGGGTAGCTCCCGGACAGGGTGGCGTGGCGCCGCGACAGCGGATCCCACCGGGCCAGGGAGGCGTGGTCGTACTCCATCACCTCCGACAGCGCCGTCAGAACCCTGTCGACGCCGCTCGCGCCGCTCTTGGCGGCCTCACGGACGTGGACCGCCGCGTCCAGGATGTCCGCCGTGCTCCGCTCTGCTGCCATCGTCCAAGGATGATCAAGTGCCCGGAATACGTCAATCGCGCAGGGTGTCGTGCACGACCTGCCCGTCCACGACGGTGAGGACGACGGGCATCGCCGGGATGTCGTGGGGGTCGGCGGTGAGCAGGTCCCCGTCGAGCACGCAGAGGTCGGCGACCTTGCCCGGCTCCAGGGAGCCCTTCCAGTCGTCGGCGAAGTCCTGCCATGCCGCGTCGATCGTGTACGTACGGATCGCCTCGGCCAGGCCGATGCGCTGCTCGGGGCCGCTGACTCGGCCGGCGGCCTTCGACTCGCGCAGCACCATGGTGGCGACGCCCTGGCGCCAGTCCGGCTGCGTGACGGGAGCGTCGGACCCGCTCGCGACGCGCACGCCGGCGTCGATGGCATCGCGGTAGGGCCATGCGTACGCGGCCCGTTCGGCGCCGACGAACTCCTCCTCCATGTCGGCGACGGTCCACTTGATGGTGGGGTTCATGTTGACGCCGAAGCCGTGCTCGGCCAGCACCTTCATGCTGTGTGCGGTGAGGAAGTCGCCGTGGATGACGTAGTGGCGGGCGTCGGGCCGCGGGTGCTCGGCCATGGCCGCGGCGAAGGCGTCCGCGACGGTGTCGATGGCCCGGTCACCGGTGACGTGGACGCCCAACTGGTGCCCGGCGGAGTGGGCGTGCCGGATCACGGCGCCGATCTCGGCGATCCGCTCGGCGTCGTTCTCGCCGCCCACGCACAGGGAGCCGCAGCCACCGCCGATGTACGGCTCATGCATCCAGGCCGTCTTGTTGGGGACGATGCCGTCGGCGAAGAGCTTGACCCCGTGTATCGCGAGGCGGCGCGGGTCGGCTTCGCCGGAATCGCCGAGAGCGGTGAGCGTGCGGGCGAACTCCTCGGCGGTGCTCGCCATGCCGGTGGGCAGGAGCAGGACGCCGACGCGGGCGGTCAGTTCGCCGTCGGCCAGCAGTTGGCGGTAGACGTCGAGGGTCTCCGAGCCGAGGGCGCCCCGCATGATGCCGTCGCCGCCGGGACCGAGCCCGGGCTCGGTGTAGCTGGTGACGCCGAGCCGGGCGAGCGTGGCGAGGGTCGACCTGATCGCGTCGGTCCGCTCCTGCCGGCTGAGCGACGGCAGCGAGTTCTGGACGAGGGCCTGGGCCCCCTCGTGGAGCAGCCCGGTCGGCTCCCCGGCCTCGTCCGCAACGATGGCCCCGCCGGGCGGCGCGACGGTGTGTCGGTCGATCCCGATCAGCTCCAGCGCCTTGGAGTTGACCCAGGTGGCGTGCCCAGAGAAGGAGTACAGGACGACGGGGTGGTCCGGGCTCACGTTGTCGAGGTCGCTCCGCGAGGGCAGCCGCGACGGATCCGTGACGCACTCGTCGAGGTAACCGGTGTCCCAGCCGTGTCCCGTGATCCACTGCCCGTCCGGAACCCGCCCGACGGCCTCCCGTACTGCCTCGGTGACGTCCGCGAGGGAAGACACGGCGGGATGGCTGAGGTCGAGGGAGAGCGGCGGCGTCGCCATGCCGAAGGCGCACCCGTGCAGGTGGGAATCGTTGATACCGGGAAGCAGCGTCGCACCCCGCAGGTCGACGACGCGCGTGCCGGGCCCGATGAGCGGATCGACGTCGTCCCGCCCACCGACGGCACTGATGAGCCCACCGGTCACCGCCAGGGCCGAGGCGACGGAGAACTCCGTATCGACCGTGATGACCTGCCCACCAAAAAACACCAGATCGGCATACGTGTCCACAAAAGGTCCTTCCGGAAAACGGGTGCATGACGACCACCCGCGAACGATCTCCCGAGGACTATGGCCGGGATCCCGCCTCTCGCGCATCGGTCATCCCACCGATAAGCACTCTCACAAGGACAGGCTCACGTCTTCGTGCTCGGGACCGTGTCCGGCTTCGGGAGGGCACTGGGCGAATCGCGGTTCGCCGTGGGTGACCCGGGCACAGACGCAGGCCGGATCACCCGCAGGGCAGCGCCTGCCCGATCCAGGTCGGTAAGCGGCGGATGGGACAGCCACCCCACCACGCGCCGCCTCCAGAGTTCCGCTCCCCGGACGACGCGAAGGCGGCCATGAAGGGTTTGGCGGCCGAGGAGTGGCGGTCGGCGGGCGCCAACGGAGTCAAGACGAAGCCGTTGCAGATTTCGGTGGGCGCGGACGAGACCGACGCCTTCACCGGCCGGATTGCGTGCTTCTGATCCCCGACCGCTGTTGATCAGGTATGTGTTGGTGTCAGGACCTGCTGTGTTGTTGCCTCGGTGGTGGTTCCGGGAGGGGACGGGTAGTGCTCGAGGGACTACGAGCGGCTCGTCCAGCACTCCGAGACACCTGATCGCCTGGGCTGCCATCACCCTCATGACTCGCCGCCTTGCCCGGAAAGGCGCCACCCCCAGCGCGCCGAGGAAACCGGCGCTGGCCGGTCTTGCCCGCCCCTATACGGTCCCAGCCGCGCTGGACCACGTACGGGGTGCGGGCCGCGAGGTGGTGACCTCCAGTTCGGTCAGCCAATTCGTGGCACCGGTGTAACCGTAGAAGCCGGGTGCGAGCATCCGGCACGGGAAGCCGTGCGCGATGGACAGCGGCTGGCCGTTCATCACCACCGCGAGCATGACGGATCCGTCGACGGCATTGCGCCGCCGACGTTCCGCCCTACGTGCCGGTGGCGGATCGGAGAGCTGGCCGACCTCACCGGCGTCAGCCCCCGATCCCCGCACTCCTACGAGCAACAGGGTCTGCTGGCCCCGCAGCGCGCCGACAACGGCTACCGCGCGTACGACCCGTTGGATGCCGTACGGATCGCGAACATCAAAGGCCTCCTGGACGCGGGGCTCACCCTGGAAGAGGTCCGCCCTGGACGCGCCGCTGCGGCAATCCCCCCGTTGCTCCGAGGAGTTGACTCTCGCCACCAACCGGCTGGCAACGCTCGATGACCGGATCGTCGCGCTCCAGGAACTCCGGGGGCGGCTGGCCAGGCACATCGACGATACGGTGGCCACGCGCCCGGTGGTGGCCGAGGACTGATGAGGAGCACCCACAGCGCGGTCCGGAAACCCCGGCGCCGCGCCGATCGCTCGTGCCCTGCCGCCGGCTCTCGCTTCGTTCGCGGCCGGGCCCCGACGACGGACGCTGCTTCCTGCGGGCGGGCGCCAGCCGCACCCCCTGGATATCCCGGGCGCGATCCTGGTCACCCTGGGGACAGGCCTGGTCGTGTACGGCGTGAGCGAGGGCAGTGAAGTCGGGTGGGGGTCCGCACAGGTCCTGATCTCACCGGTGTTGGCCTTGACCGGGCTGGCGGGCTTCGTCGTGCGGGAGAAGGGGCGTACCGTGCCGCTGTTCGTTCGACCACTCACCGGTAGACACCCAGCCCGCTGCCGTGCTCGGTGCCGCGCCGTGCGACGAGGGGCACGACGCCGCGGGCACGGACCTCTTTGCGGTAGTAGCCGCGGTCGGCGTAGCGCGGGACGGCTCTGCGGCGTGGGCGACCGACCCGGCCGCGGACGGGCGGGACGGCGTCCAGCAGGCGGCCGGAGTGCGGGCTCTCTCCAGCCACTCCACGTAGGCCGGTGCCTCCCGGGCTACGGCCCAATAGGACTCCTCCAGGTACGGGTAGACCTCATCCACTTCGGCCTCGGTACGGGCGGCCAGCAGCAGCCGCACGCCGATGGGGTCGCCCTCCAGCGGGCGGGTGGCCAGATCGGGGCGGGGGTGGGCGGTGGGCTGGCTGACGGTGACGACCTCGCCGATCGCGGCCAGCGAGTACGCAGTGAGGTAGTCGCCGTGCAGCATCTCCGACCGCAGGCCGGCCGACCGCAGGGCCCGGCACACTGCATCCCACTCGCCGTCGACGGTGGCATCGACCATCCAGCGGTCACCGGCCAGGTCGGCCATCCGCACCCGGTTTCGCGAGGCCGCCGGGTGGTTCGCGCTGAGCGTGACGAACTGCGGCTCGCGTTCGACGAGGACGCGGACGCAGAGTCCGGACGGCATCCGCAGCGGGCTGCCCTCGACCTCGTGCACGAACGCCATGTCGAGCCTGCCGGCGGCGACCATGGCCAGCAGAGAGTTGGCGGAGACACTCATCTGGAGCGTCGGCTCGATCCGCGCCGTCTCGGCCCGCAGCCGGTACAGCCAGCCCGGGATGGCGCGGTTCGCCGTGGCGCCGATGCGAAGCTGGAAGCCGCAGGCGGCGCGGGCGGCCTCAGCCCGGGTCTCCGTCACCATCGCCGCGAACTCCGTCACCAGCGGCCGGGCCCGGCTGAGCACTGCCAGGCCCAGCGGGGTGGGGCGGCAGCCGGTGCGGCTGCGCACGAACAGCTGAGCGCCGAGGGCGTTCTCGATGCGCCGCAGCTGGGTGCTCAACGAGGGCTGCGCCATGCCGAGTTCTCGCGCCGCTTTGTGCAGACTGCCGGTGTCGGCGATGACGCAGAGCACGCGCAGGTGTCTGACCTCCAGCTCCATGGGGGGAGCGTAGAGCGGGGCTCGGTGTGACACCAGGTGTTCAAGTTCCAGCCAGTACGGATGAGTTGGACCCTGATAGCCCGACACTATCCCTGATTGCCATCATCCCGGGGCCCGTTCAGATGTCCGAGACTTCCTGGCAACCGATCGTTTCACCCCACAGAACGAGTAGGAGCCCCCACATGGCGTCGTTGCGTACCAGCGCCAGGAAGAAGAACTCCAGGAGACTCACAGCTCTCGCGCTCGGCCTCGGACTGGCCGCTGCGGCCCTGGGTACCGCTGCCCCGGCGGGCGCCCAGCCCCAGGGCGCCGACCAGGCCCCGGCCCGTAGCGCCGCCGGCTACGTCGGTTCCGCTGAGAACACCGGCAACAAGGCCTTCTTCGACGCGGTACTGAAGTCCGTCGCCCAGCGGCAGGCCGCGCAGCCCTCCCTCAAGACGGTGACCGTCTACTACAACGCCTCCCAGGCACCCAGCTTCCGCTCGCAGATATCGAGCGCCGCCTCGATCTGGAACAGCTCCGTTTCGAACGTGAAGCTCCAGGCGACGTCGGGCAACGCCGACTTCGCCTACTACGAGGGCAACGACTCACGCGGGTCGTACGCGTCCACCAACGGCCACGGCAGCGGCTACATCTTCCTGGACTACGCGCAGAACCGGCAGTACGACTCGATCCGGGTGACCGCCCACGAGACGGGCCACGTGCTGGGCCTGCCCGACCACTACAGCGGCCCGTGCAGTGAGCTCATGTCGGGCGGTGGCCCCGGCCCGTCCTGCACCAACCGCTACCCGAACGCGACCGAGAGCTCCCGCGTCAACCAACTGTGGGCGTACGGTCTGGCCAAGGCCCTCGCCAAGGCCGGTGTGCAGCGCTGACCGACTGCGCCACCAGCGGACCGGCCTGCTGGCCGTGATCTCACCAATCGAGTAGGAGGGACGGGTCGCCCGTCCCTCCTCTCAGAGGGCATTCGATCTAGGCGTACTGCCCTGTATGCCCTAGTAGGTTCCTCGCCAGGTTGGTGTGGTCTCATCCGTTATGCGCTTGGAGAGGTTGTCGATGGAGGCGATGTAGATCATCGCCTCGGAGGCGACCGGCCTGTTCGCCCGAGCTCAACGGCACGGAACGGCTCGCGCCGACCTGACCGCCGACGATCTCCTCCAACTCGTCATCGGGATCGCGCTGTCCACAGCCCACAGCGATCAGGCCGGGCAGCCCGAGTTGCTGCTGGATCTGGTGCTGGACGCCGTGCACGGGGTACCGCGCCGGAGGAAGTGACTCTCGCCCGGACCGGCAATTGATCCCCCTCCGGCCGAGGCCGAGGCCGAGTCCGAGTCCGAGGGCCCGACGCCGACGGTGAGACGCCGGGGGTGCTCCTCTCGGGATGAGCGCATCCCACTGGTCTCGGGTCAGGCCGACGTGCTGTGGCGCGAAGTCTGGGCGGGCGGCTAGGCGGTGACGGGCCGGTCCGCTTCATCGGTGCCCTGACGCGGGGCTCGGGCAGCGAGCAGGTCGAGGACTTCCAGGACCCAGCGGCGGACGGTTGCGGCCGAGACGGAGTTGCCGCCGGCCATGTCGGCCAGGCGCTGGTCGTGGCGCAGGACGCCCAGCACGACGATCGCCTGCGTGCCCGGAGCGGCCTTGCGCCAGCGCGTGCCCAGCCGCTTG